>CALKGG010000109.1 GCA_938084885.1 uncultured Acidimicrobiales bacterium | reverse complement strand
ATTCTGTGGAGGGGCCCGGTCGGTGTCAGCCTCGACCAGTATTGTGTCGGGCAATGGACGAAGACTACGCAATGAGTAGCGGCGAAGATGAAGACTACGAAGATATTGTTTCGCGTCTCGAATCGATCGCCGAAGAGCTGGCCGAGCGGGGGATGGAAGCGCTCCGGTTATCGATCGAATCCAATGGCAACACCTACGATGATGAGCAAAAGAAGATCGGCAAAGCCCGTCGGGCGGTCGAAAAAGCCGCACACTTGCTTCGCGGCGAACACGACGTCCCTTGGTAGATCCAGTGCTGTGTGTCGTGACGTGCGCCCCGTGTCGGTATCAGTCCCCGGTATTTATCGCGTTGATCAGTGCACGCAAGCGGGCATACCCATGATGGTTGAAGTGAAAGGCAATCCGAGGCAGCTTGACGTGATCATCGTCGCGAAGTTCCTGGGCCGTAGTGTCGATTCGCTCGATCTGGCCGGACTCCACAATGTCGGCGAACTGTCCGTTCCATTCGACGAGCTCCTCGTCTGAGACTTCCCGTTTCAGGCGCATCACCAATCGGTCGCCAACGACTCGAGTGCTGTGATAGCTCGAATAGAAGCGGGTCATCTCGTCGGCGGCGACCTCAACGTCGTCGGTGATCACAAAAAGTTCCATATCGGCCGGAGAGATAAGCCCAGCTGCGAGAAGTTCTTTGGTAACAAAGTCTTGCCAGCGTTCCCAATAGGTTGATCCCTTGGGGTCGAGCATCACGAGGGGAACGATGGCCGATTTTCCCGTTTGCATGAGCGTGAGCAATTCAAAGGCTTCGTCCATGGTTCCAAAGCCACCAGGTAAGCAAGCAAACGCCGAAGATTCCTTCATGAAGGTGAGCTTGCGGGTGAAGAAGTAGCGGAAGTTGATGAGTTTCGGGTCATCGGCAATGAACCTGTTCGCCGAGGCCTCAAACGGGAGAACGATATTGATACCGAACGAGTTCTCGGTTCCAGCTCCTTCGAGCCCGGCGGCCATGATGCCCGGCCCGGCTCCGGTCATTACCATCCACTCGCGGTCAGCCATTGCTGCACCCAAGAGCCTGGCGCTTTCGTACTCGGGTTCGTCTTCTTTGGTTCTCGCCGAGCCAAATATCGTGCATTTGAGCACGCTCCGATAGGTCTCGAATACGTGAAACGAGTAGCGAAGCTCCTTGAGCGAGTTGTTGACGAGTTTCATATCGCCACGGTCGACGTGTTCGAGGCCCATGCGCAACGCGCTGACCATCATCTCAAAGGTGAGGTCGTTGTTCGTGGTGAGTTGAGCTTGATCGATCAATGCCATGATGGCGTCGTCGAGGGGATCTTTGCCGGTGCGGTAGCGGGGAAGTGAGGTCACGTCCTTAGCGTATTCGCAATCACCCCGCTGCGGGTGTGAGTGGTCGACCGGTGTTGTCGATGAGTTCATATCCGGTATTGCGCTGGTGCAAGGTCCGTCCGAGCGGTGCAATTGCTTGGGCGAAGTCCTCGGGGGTGAGCGCCGTGCCGTGCGATGCGCCAGCGGCCCGACTGATGTTCTCATCAATCAGCGTCCCGCCGAGATCGTTGACTCCAGCGTGGAGAAGTTGGGTGACCCCTTCGAGCCCGATCTTTGGCCATGATGCCTGAATGTTGTCAATCCATCCGTGGTAGGCAATGCGCGCAACCGAGTGCATCAGCAGAGTTTCGCGAAAGGTTGGACCCCGGCGTGAACGTCTGCGTAAGTAGATGGGCGACGCCATGTGGACAAATGGCAAGGTAACGAACTCGGTAAACCCACCCGTTTCCTTCTGTAGATCACGGGTCCTGACAATGTGTCGGGCCCAATGCACCGGCGACTCGACCGCGCCAAACATGATCGTCACATTCGATGACAGCCCCACCGTGTGGGCGAGCCGGTGGGCCTCAAGCCACTCCTCGGTGTTGACTTTATCTGGGCAAAGAATTGCCCGAATCTCGTCGTCAAGGATCTCGGCGGCGGTGCCGGGTAGCGATCGCAATCCGGCGTCACGAAGGCGGGTGAGGTACACCTCGAGGGGTTCGCCGAGACGTTTGGCGCCCTCGGTCACCTCGAGGGCTGTGAAGCCATGGATGTGTATGTCGGGAGCGGCGCGATGAACAGCATCGATCACGTCGATGTAGTAATCGCCATCGAAGTTGGGGTGAATTCCTCCCTGCAGGCACACCTCCGTTGCGCCCATTTCGCCGGCTTCGGCGACTCGTTGGGCAATGTCATCGAGGGTCAGCAGGTATGGCGCTCCGCGAAGGTTCAGTGACAGCGGCCCCTTCGAGAAACCGCAGAACTGGCATTTGAACGTACACACGTTGGTGTAGTTGATATTTCGGTTGGCCACGTACGTAACCGCGTCGCCGTTGACGCTTTCGCGAAGCGCGTC
Source organism: uncultured Acidimicrobiales bacterium (assembly GCA_938084885.1). Lineage (GTDB taxonomy): Bacteria > Actinomycetota > Acidimicrobiia > Acidimicrobiales > SHLQ01 > SHLQ01. Next base: position 62,684 of record CALKGG010000109.1, on the reverse strand, counting down.
CGCCACCTCTGCGACCGCAGCAACTTCGGCGCCACGGGCCCGAAACAAACCGGTGATTTCATCGACGCCAACCTCTTCGCCGGATTGAACCCCGTCGAGAATTTCGCGAATTTGCCCGGTTGCCTTTCCGGCCGCAGGCAGCAGGGTCATCGGCACGGTATCTGCGCCCGAGTACCACGCGGTTGACCGGTCGCCAATGAGCAGCACTTCGGCTCCGTCGGTCACCGACGCATCTTCCATTGTGCGCTCAGGAAAGACCGCACCGGGGTCATCTCGACCCAAGCCCTCGGCGTCGCTTCGGTCCATAACCGCAAATCGCAGATCGCTATCGAACCATTGCTCTGGGTCATGGACGAATTCGGGGTGCGCAGTAAGGCGAGGGGCGAGCGTAAAGCCTGCGTTGGCGAGCGCTTCGCCAAGCGCATCGAGCTGGGGCCAGGGGCGTTCGGGGTTGACGTGGTCGATGGTGAGTGGAGAGATCCCGCCGAGATCGTCGATACCAGCGTCGATGAGGCCGCGGACATCTTCGGTGAGGTTTGGTGGTGCCTGGATGTGCACGTCGGGAGGCAGGATGATTCTGGCGAGCGCAATGGCGTCAAGATGCGCCTCGGTTGGGCACGAGGGGTCGTTCCTCATGCGCGTGCCTGTCTTTGGGAGAAAGTTCTGGACGATGACCTCTTGGATATGTCCGTGGCGCTGGTGGCTGTCCCGAATGGCTTCGAGTGCAGCAATTCGGTCGTTGCGGTCCTCGCCTATTCCGACGAGGATTCCCGTGGTGAAGGGGATGTGCAGTGCTCCAGCAGCGTCGAGTGTTGCGAGGCGCCGGTCGGGGTCTTTGTCTGGCGAGCCGGCGTGGCAATCGAGATTGGTCCGCAGGCTTTCGAGCATCATTCCCTGCGAAGGACTGACGCTGCGGAGCAACGCGAGCTCGTTGCTATAGAGTGCCCCGGCATTCGCGTGCGGGAGCAGGCCGGTTTCGGTGAGTACGGCCTTAGCTGCGGCGTGAACGTAGTGGACCGTCGATTCATAGCCGTGCTCGGTGAGCCACGCCTTGGCAGCGGGGTAACGCAGTTCGGGCCGTTCGCCCAGGGTGAACAGCGCTTCGTGACAGCCTGCCCGTGCGCCCCGGCGGGCGATCTTGAGCACGTCAGCAATACTCATGAACGGGGCTTCGACCCGTGCTGGTGGTTCGGCGAAGGTGCAATATCCGCATTTGTCTCTGCAGAGTTTGGTGAGCGGGATGAAGACCTTCGGCGAGTATGTGATTCTCGTGCCGAAGGTGTGGTCGCGAATGCGTCGAGCTTCGGCTTGTGCCTCCGCTCCGAATGGGTAGGCGTGTTGGCCGGGTACTGCAGTGTTCACGAGTGCACCCTTCGCTTAATCTCCGTCGGGTCCACTTCGATAAGGCATTGCGGGCATTGGGTGATGTTGTGGATTATCTGACCGCAGGTGCTGTGGAGTAACACGACGGGTTCGTGGCCGTGGTTGCGATAGCGGTCGCCCCACTGCATGAGCGACACCAAGACCGGGGACAGGCCGAGTCCGGACTCGGTGAGGTGATACTCGAATCGAGCCGGTCGTTCGTTGTACTGCACCTTCTCCAAAATGTCGTTGTCGACGAGTGCCTTGAGTCGGGTGGTGAGAAGGTTCGTGGCTATACCGAGGTCATCGCGCAATTCGCTGAACCGGTGAAGGCCACGAAAGACGCCACGCAGGACAAGAAGTGACCAGCGGTCGCCAATGATGTCGAGCGCGGCGGTGATGGAGTCGAGCTCGGCGTTGCTCGAGCACGACACTGGTGATTGATCGTCTTTCGATGTGCCCATTCGGCAACGGTACGCGGGTTAGTTGCAATATGCAACCTACCCGTCGGATCGGCCAAAGGATGTGCGTGATTTGGCGCTACAGCGTTTCTGCCTTGGCCGTAAGTGAGGCAATGAGGCTGTCGAACGCCTTCTCGAACGAGGCCACACCCTCGTCCTCGAGCTGCGCTGCAACGTCATCGAGGTCGATGCCGAGTGCGGCGATGTCGGCGAGAATGCTCTTGGCCCCATCGAGATCGTCATCGAGAGTCCGTGCCACCGTCCCGTGATCGAGGAAGTTTGCAAGCGTCGAATCGGGAATCGTGTTCACCGTGTTTGGGCCGATGAGCGCATCGACATAGAGCGTGTCGGGATAGTCGTCGCTCTTGGTAGATGTCGATGCCCACAATGGGCGTTGGACCTGGGCTCCTCGCTCGACAAGTGCATCCCAACGCGGCCCTCTGAAGGTCTCTACGAACGCAGCGTACGCGAGCTTGCCGTTCGCAACCGCAGCCTTGCCCTTGAGCGCAAGCGCTTCCGGTGTGCCGATTGCGTCGAGTCGCGAATCGACTTCGACATCGACCCGGCTGATGAAAAACGACGCCACGCTCGAGATCGCAGACAGGTCGCCCTCGGCCCGCTCGAGACCAGCAATGTAGGCCTCCATGACCGCACGGTAGCGCTCGACCGAGAACAGCAGGGTCACATTGACGCTGCGCTTCTCCGCGATCATATTTTCGATCGCCGGAACGCCCGCAACGGTTGCTGGAATCTTGATGTACACGTTGGGCTCATCAATGGTGTCCCACAGACTGCGAGCAGCAGCTTCGGTACCGTCCTGGTCGCGGGCGAGGCCCGGATCGACCTCGACCGACACATAGCCGTCGAGGCGGTTCGTGCTGTCGTAGATGGGGCGAGTGAGGGCCAACGCATCTTCAATGTCGGTGATGACGAGCCCCCAATAGGCCTCTTCGATGCTCTTGCCTGCGGCAAGCAGCTCGCGGAACTGCTCGGTGTAGTCGTCCGACCCTTCAATGGCCTTCTGGAAGATGCTCGGATTCGAGGTAATCCCGAGGACACCCTTGTCGAGCCACGCTTGGAGTTCACCGTTGTGAATCCAGTTGCGGCGGAGATTATCGAGCCACGGGCTCTGGTTCTGTTCGGCGAACAGTGTGTGAAGGTGTGTTTCCGTCATGATTTTCCTATGTTCTGCGAATGGGTGAGTATTTCAATGTCGTGCGACGGGGCGTGGTCTAGCGGCCCAGAAGCTCTTTGGCCGCAGCGGCGACGGCGTTGGAGGTCATTCCGAGCTTTTCCATCACCAGATCGCCGGGAGCTGAAGCGCCGAAGCGGTCGATGCCCAGCGTGGTGTTGGCATATCGTGCCCAGCCAAAGGTCGAACCCGCTTCGATGGAGACCGCGGGGAGGTCAGCGGGGATGACCGCAGACCGGTACGCAGCGTCTTGTCGTTCGAACACTTCCCAGCAGGGGAGCGATACCACTCTGGCCGCAATGCCCTCGTTACGAAGCGTCGAGGCTGCTGCCATGCAGTGCTGCACCTCAGACCCGGTACTGATGAGGACGATTTCGGCGTCGGTGTCACTGTCGGCTAGCACATAGCCGCCTCGGTGCACGGCGTCGCGGTCGGCAGTGCCAGCAAGAACGGGGAGTCCCTGTCGGCTCAGAACCATTGCGGTTGGCCCATCGGCCTCGACTGCGGCAATCCACGCTGCGGTTGTTTCGTTTGCGTCGGCTGGACGCCACACATCGAGGCCTGGCATTGCTCGTAGCGATGCAACGTGTTCGACTGGTTGATGGGTTGGGCCATCCTCGCCAACGCCGACCGAGTCGTGGGTCCAGCTAAAGACCATTGGCAATTTCGAGAGTGCAGCGAGGCGGACAGCGCCACGCATGTAGTCCGAGAAGACAAGGAATGTGCCACCCACCGGGAAGATGCCGCCGTGAGCTGCCATCCCGACCATTGCCCCGCCCATACCGTGCTCGCGAATGCCGAAGTAGAGCTGACGCCCCGCACGGTCGTCGGCGCTAAAGACACCGAGATCAGCAATCGTTGTGCCGGTGTTGCCGGTCAGATCGGCACCGCCGCCGATCAACGACGGCATCATTTCGGCCATGGTCTGCACGACTTTGCCCGAGGCTTTGCGTGTTGCTTCTTTCTCGCCTGGCTCCCACGTGGGGAGCGCGTCTTTCCATCCAGCAAGCGGCGTCGAACCCATGAGTGCGTCCAGTTCGCTGCGGTCGCCGTCGTATCCCGCAACGCGCGCGTCCCATGCCTCTCGCAACGCTGCTCCCCTTGTGCCCGAGGCTTCACATGCAGCGAGCACATCATCGGCAACAAAGAACTTCTCATTGGCTGGTAGACCCAGGACTGCTTTGGTGGCGGCGATTTCCTCGTCGAAAATGGCGTAGCCGTGAACGTGGTTGGTGCCTGCGGACTCGGTTGCGGGCACCCCAATCTCGGTCTGTAGGACGATAAGCGACGGCTTGTCCGTCACGTCTTTCGCAGCGAGGATGGCTGCTTCCAGCGCATTGAGGTCTTCACCAATGTTGCCGACCTCGGTGACGTCCCATCCATAGGAGCGGAAGCGGTTGGCGGAGTCGTCGCTAAAGCTGATCGACGTTGGTCCGTCGATCGAGATCTTGTTGTCGTCGTAGATAAAGATGAGGCGACCGAGTCCGAGATGCCCAGCGAGTGATGCTGCCTCATGGCTGATGCCTTCTTGCAGGTCGCCATCGGAGCAAATGCCGTAGGTGTAATGATCGCACACCTCTGCACCGAGCCGGGCTCGCATGCTCTCTTCAGCAATCGCCATGCCGACGGCGTTCGAGAGCCCGGCACCAAGCGGTCCAGTGGTGACCTCAACACCTGCGGTATGGCCGACCTCGGGATGACCTGGTGTTGCCGAGCCCCACTGGCGGAACTCTCGCAAGTCCTGATTGCTCAGTCCAAAGCCGTACAAGTGCAGCAGTGAATACTGCAGGATCGACGCATGTCCCGGTGACAGGACAAAGCGGTCTCGATCGAACCAGTTCGGGTTCGCTGCATCGAAGTTCATGATCCGGCTCCACAGGACGTGAGCGACCGGTGCGAGCGACATTGCTGTGCCTTGGTGGCCAGAACGTGCTTCGTGTGGGCCATCCATTGCGATACCGCGGATTGTGGCGATTGCTTTGGCGTCCATGGTCGCATCGAGCTGGGTCATGTTGGGTCTCCTAAATCGGGCGGCGACCTCGCGTGGGCCGTCGCCAAGCTCTCACTCTAAGTGGAACCACGCCGAGCGTTGCGGTATTCATTCGATGGCGTGGCGGAACCGCGATGAATCTCGATCTCCGCGTGCTTCCACGTGTGCCAAGCTGCACGTCGATGCACTTGATTTAGCCGTTCGGCCGCGCGAGGCTGCAGGTTGGTGGGCCTGGCTCTGTTGTTTGCGGGATCTCACCATGAGAGCTTGGGCTGGTGGCCAACGTATTGGCGAGCAACATGTCTTGCCAGCAAAGTGCATGCAAAATAGTGCATTCGAAATAGTGCGATCGAACAGTCGGCACGGGCTGACAAAGAGGAGTTCAACATGGCAAATTTGCTACGCGGGCAAACAGTGCAGACACGTGTGCTCATCGTGCTCAGCCTCATGGCGGCGGTCGTCGTTGCCTTTCCCAGCATTCTGCAGGCAATCGTGACCGAAACGCCGCGCCGTGACACGCCAATCGTCCTCGACGGTCAAGTGTGGGCTGTCGAACAGGTCGGCAACAACGTCGTGGTGGGCGGCAACTTCACCCAGGTGCAAACCAGTCGCGGCGGCCCGATCGTCAATCAACGAGGAATCTTTGCGTACGACATCAACTCGGGACAGTTCATCGAAGGATTCCGCCCTACGCTCGGCTCGCAATCTGGCACCGTCGACGTCAGAGACATTGTGCCAGCGCCCGACGGTAACCGGTTCTACATCGGCGGTCGTTTCACCACGGTCAACGACGGCAGCGATGGCGTCACCCGGTCCCGCAACCGAATCGCCATGCTCGATGTCCGCAACGGTCGCGTCGACCGCAACTTTGCCCAAGCCGGCGTCGATGCCGCGGTTTTGAGCCTTGATCTATCGGCCAACGGTCAGCTGTATGCGGGTGGCAACTTCATCAACGCATTCGACTTGGCTCCCGGACGTCCACCGATTATTCAGCAAGTTCGCGGGCTTGCCCGGTTCGACGCGACGACCGGACAATTCGACCCGAGCTTTCGATACGAGACCCAAGAGGACATTGGCGCAGTCGCCGATATCACGACCGGTCGGCCGTCCAACGTGTTCAATGGGAACTTCCAACACGCCTTTGGTGTCTCTCGGGTGCAATTGAACCCACAAGAAAACCTGCTGGTCGTGACCCACCGTGGCGCCCAGCTTGTCGACACGACTCGAAATCAATCCTTCGACGCTGCGGGCATCGGCGTGATTGCACTCAACCCGGGCGGCGGTCACAACGTCACCGGCTTTCGGGCATTACACCCCGATCCCAACGACCCAATCCAGCCGATGTACCACGCATTGCAATGTGGCGGACGAGGAGCGCAGATCCGCGACCTCGACGTGCAAAATGGGTGGCTCGTGGTCGTCCATCAAGGCGCCGACACCGGTCAACAATGCGACTCGATCGTCCGCTACCCGTTGACTACCACGCCAGTGCGCCCCGACTGGGTGGCACGGGCATTCGATTCAGTGTTCTCCGTCGAGGTCGACGGCAACGACATTTATGTTGGTGGCCACTTCCGCTACCTGCCACACCCGTCTGCGCCGTCGCCGTATCCCGGTATTCGACTCCCGCAAGGTACGTCGACAAACGACATCTACACCGCCGACCCGACGCTCGGAACGGAACGATCCAACCTGTTTCGTGACGACCTTGTGACGCCTGGGTACGTGTTTCCGGTCGGCCAATTCGGCGCCCTAAACGCAACGACCGGCTACGGCAACCCAAACTTTGACCCCGGCTCAAATGCACAAGTGGGCGTACTCGAACTCACCGCAATCGATCGCGGGTTGTTGATTGGCCAGGACCGCGAACGAATCAACGGCGTGAACACCGGTCGATCGGCGTTCCTCGACGACAATCCCAACGCTGGAAACCCTCGCTGCTCGGTCCGGCTCAACAACACAGGCAATCCAGTTGTCTCGTGGAGCAATATCGGAAACGTAAACCAGTGGAATATTGCAGCCAACGGTCGCTTTGTCGATTCGGTGAGCGGAACGGTCACCCAGTTCACCGACACCACCCAGCCATTCGGCACCACCGTCACCTACGAGCTCCGGTACAACCAAAACGGCGTGTCCAACGTCGCTGCGTGTGGATCGGTAACGACCGGATCGGCGTCGCTCGACTGTTCGGCCGTTATTCGCAACGGGCAGGCCGAGATTTCATGGAACGACTTGGGGTGGTCGTTCATCTCGGTACTTCGCGACGGTCGATGGGTAACCACACTCGACGCTGGGAACACGACCTTTCGCGAACCAGCTCGAGTCAACGACACCGCCTACAGCATTCGGGCCTTCCGTGGCGGTAGCCGCACCGACGCCGACTGCGGCAGCGTCGGCACCGGCGCACCGACGCTCAACTGTTCGGCCACGGTGTCGGGAGGCGAAAGCGTCGTGAATTGGAACGATGGCGGTTGGTCATTCATTTCGGTGCTCCGAAACGGGAGTTGGGTCACCACCCTCGACGCCGGCAACACAACCTTCCGTGAGCCGGCGCCGACGGGGGACACGTCGTACAGCATTCGAGCGTTCCTTGGCGGGGCACGGACCGACGCCGACTGCGGAACGGTCACCGGCGCAGGACCAAATCCGGCGTCACTCAATTGCACAACCTCGGTCTCAGGCAACGAGGTGACGGTTTCGTGGACCGACGGCGGTTTCTCCTCGGTTTCGGTTCGACGCAATGACCGTTTCGTCACCTCGGTGACAGGCGGGCAGACGACCTTCACCGAAACAATTCCTGGCGGGTCGGCGACCTATGACATCAGAGCGTTTGTCAACGGCACACGGACCGACGCGAGCTGCGGAACAGCCGCTGGAAACGGACCAGCAGCGGCAACCTGCCAGCTCGCTGGTAATGTCCTTACGTGGTCGAACGCGAACGTGTCGCAGTACCAGGTGCGCACCAATGACCGTTGGGTCGCCACAGTCCCAGGCGGCCAAACCAGCTACACGCTGGCGAACACTGCGGGAACCCATGAGATTCGCTATCGCGTTGGCGGAGCGGTTACCGATATTGCCTGCACGGGCTGACCGCCACGAGGCGAACACGATCGCTGCTTAGCCGAACACGATCGTCGATGCGGTGAATGCGTGCATGTGGTTCGCCGCACCGACCGGGCCGAACTCGCCAGCGCAGAACATGCCTGCGCTGGCTTGTGCACCGGTCGATGCATGAATGATCTCGGCGTCGTGGCCTGAAAAACCAAAGAGATGCAAGCCTCGTCCGTTACAGGTAAAGGTCAACGTCGCGATTGCGTCACCGCCATCGAGGCTGCCCAACCGGCCGACCAAGTCGTCCGAGGCGCTCTCGGCGTCCCGAACATGAAATTGGACGGTCGTGCCGACCTCGACCTCGGCCCCAATTGCGATCGCCCCCGTTGCAGGGTCTGCGCCAAGGACGTTACGGATAAGGAAGTCGCCACGTCCAAAATCGTCGACCTGAGCTTCGTTGACGACTAGGCCAACGTGAATCCCGGCAGCCAGCAGGCGTTGGTCCTCGGGGCTCGCCTCGCGGGCGATCCGTTCGAGCACATCGAGCGGGCGTTGGGAGGCGAGCTCGGTGATGACGTTTCCAGCGCAGCCCGTGACGGTGTAGGCGTTGTCGAGCGGACGGCATCCCTGCGACACGACACTGCGTCGCAAACCAGTCCCGAGCGCTACCCCAACTGCCCCGTCAGTGAAGATGGCGCCGTCGAGTAGCAGGCGATTGCCGCCTGGACCTCGCGCCGCCGATGACAGGCCGCCGTGTATGCGGTGATTGGGCACCTCGTGAGCTGCGCTGGTCAGGACCTCATCGACTGCCGTGGTGAACGGGTCGGCGAGGATAACCATGTCGATGCCTGTCGAGTTCGCGTTTGGCCAGCCACCACCGGGTTCGAGCTGTCCCGCATCAATCCGGATCGGCGTTGCGTCGATTCCCGTCGCAGCCCACACCGAGATTGCGGGCGCATCTTCGACTTCGGAGGTTTGGCCAATAACACCGCAAGCAGTGCTGCCAATCATCACTCGAGGTGAAAGCAGTTGGCGTAATGCCCCAGCAATATCCTCGATCGACCCCGTATGGGAACTGTCGAGGAACACGACGAGCAGATCGATTGGCTCGTCCGCCAGGCGTTCAAGGATCACTCCGGCGATCTCGCCGGTCGCAAGCGCAGCGACCGGGTGCTGGCTCAGTGCCGCAGCAGCTCTCACAGATGACTCCTCGGTGTGTGATCAGAGACGCTAGTTGGCTAGCGACTCGACCGCGAAACCGGTCGGCCTGCTACTCGCTGGCCAGCGCGAGCATCTAGGCTACGAACAATGCGACGCTGGATTCTTCCCTTCGTGCTGCTGGTGATTGCGGGGGTCGCGTCGTGGCAAGCCGTCCAGACCGACGCCGACCTGGCAGAGGCAACCGATGTCAGTGCAGATCAGGTCACCGACGCGCCGCTCGCCACACCGTTGCTGTCGGTTCGTCGCACGCCAGAGTGGCTGCGTGAACCCCTGCTCGTCGATAACCTCTCGGCATCGTTGAACGCACTGGTCACGACGTTTCCGTCACAGAGTTGCCTGGTGGTGACCATCGATGGCGAACAAGTCTTTTCTCGCAATGGCACCTTGCCGCTCGTTCCGGCCTCGGCACAAAAGGTCCTTACCGCATACGGCGTGTACGAGATTCTTGGGCCCAATCACACCTTTGAGACCTCGGTGGTCACCGACGCTCCGCTCGTCGACGGCGTGCTCGATGGTGACCTCTACCTCGTCGGCGGGGGAGATCCACTGCTGGCAACCCAACCCTATGTGGTGCGCTACGAGCAGCAGCCGCACATTCGTACCGCAATCGAGAATCTGGCCGACCAGGTCGTTGCTTCGGGCATTACCGAAATCAACGGTGGCGTGGTCGGTGACGAAGAACGCTTCGATGACGAACGCTACCTTCCACAGTGGCCGGAGCGCTTTACGAACGTGGCACAGAACCAGACTGGGCCGCTTTCCGCGCTCACCGTCAACGATGGCTTCGTCAACTTTGCGGAAAATCCGGCCCCGTCGCTCGCCACTGCGACCACCCAGCCCGCAACCTTCGCCGCCTCACTGTTCGACGATCTTCTCGAAGCACGTGGGGTCATTATTCGAGGGGCTTCGGGCGAGGCCGAGGCGCCGCCAGCGGGTCGTACGATTGCATCGGTGCTCTCGGATCCAGCGGTCGTGGCAGCAAATCAGATGCTCGACATTTCCGACAATATGGCCGCCGAGCTACTGCTGAAAGAGCTCGGGTTCGTTGCTTCGCGAGTGGGGTCGAGCGAAGGTGGAGCGATAGCGCTCGAGAACCTTCTCGCCGACTCGGGCTTTTCGGTGGCCGAAACCGATGTGGTTGATGGATCCGGTCTGGCATCGGAGAATCGGGTGACCTGCCAGCTGCTGGTCGAGGTGTTGGATGCGTCGGCTGACTCGGGGTTGGTCGATGGCCTTGCGGTTGCGGGGGAGAGTGGAACGCTTTCTGAGCGGCTCATCGGGACTCCGGCACAGGGGCAGGTTTTTGCAAAGACCGGTCGGTTGAACGAAGTGGGAGCGCTCACTGGCCAGGCGGTGGCATTGGACGGCACGGTGCTGACCTTTGCGTGGATTGCCAACACGACCGACGTGTATCCGGTCGAAGAGATGGTCGCCACCCAAGACGCACTCGCGCTCGAGTTGGTCGCCTACCCGCAGGGCCCGAGCGTCGAGGCGTTCGCCCCGATCCAATGAGCAACACTCAGCGAGAGCTCCCAATGTTTCCCATTGGGAGTGCCGTGTTTCCAAGCCAAGTGGTGCCGCTGCACATCTTTGAACCTCGCTACCTGGCGCTCATGGAAGATCTGATGGCGCCCGGCAGCGACGCCACCTTTGCAATGGTGCTCATTCGCCGAGGGCACGAAGTGGGCGGGGGCGACGCACGATGCGATGTTGCGACCCGCGTCGAGATCCTCCAGGCCGAGGAGTTTAACGATGGCCGCTGGGGTGTCGTCGCCGCCGGCGTTGAGCGCCTCGACGTTGTGGAATGGCTGTCCAATGACCCCTATCCGCGCGCTGTTGTGTCCCCGAGGTCCGTCGTCGACAACGGCGGTTCGTCGCTCGTCGACCTCGAGGCGCTGGTGCGTGAATCGCTTGCGTTGGCCGCCGCACAACGAGGCGTGGACATGCCCGAGGACCTTGCGTTTAGTGCTGACCCGCACCAATTGTTGGACCAGCTCTCTGCACTTTCACCGTTAACCGAGTTCGATCGCCAGCGTGTTCTCGAAGCCTCGACGACCACCGAGCAGATCACCCGGTTGACCACGGCGTTGGACGAGAAGTTGCTCCTCCTGCGCAGTGTCGGTGAGTGAACAGTGGTGTGGTGGCGCAGATCTCGCCGCGCGGGCCAATGAGCCGCTAGGTTACCGGTGTGGCTGATACAGAAAAGACTCCAGTCGAGAACGTTCAAGAGATATTTGACCTGGTCAAGGCCTACGCCATCCAGGAAACCGCGACGCCGTTGGCCGGTATTGGCCGGTACTTGCGTTTCGGTGTGCCAGGCGCCTTATTGTTGGGGCTTGGGTTCTTCTTTTTGGCGCTGGCCGGGTTACGTGGACTGCAAGAAGTCGACACGTTCAACGGCGGTGAAGATGGCATTGGCTGGTTCGTCTGGGCACCGTATGCAATCGTGTTTCTCATCGCAGCGCTGATTCTTGGATTCCTGGCAACTCGTATCTCGAAAGGGCTCTCACAATGAGAAAGAAGAAGAAGGACGCGAAGAACAACATCGTTCCGCAGGACGTTGTGGCAAGCACCGAGCAGGCGCCAATCTCCAAAGACGATCTCGAAGCAAAGTTTCGCCAGATCAAGACCGACGTCGATCAGGTGACCACCGACAAGAAGAACCAGATCATTCCGGCCGTGGGTTTGGTCGCGATCCTCATCATGTTGATCGCGTATCTGCTGGGACAGCGGACGGGCAAGAAGAAGTCCGCTGTCGTGCAAATTCGACGCATCTGACGGTTTTCCTGTGGCTACTGGAAAGACACGCACACTCACGCGACTCATCAAAGCTCGTGCCTTACGGCAGGGCTTGATCGGTGGCTCCCCGATTTGGCGGGCGGTCTGGATTGCGCAGTTCGGGTACAAACAGTTCTCGAAGTTGTCAAAGGGGGGAGATCCGCCGATCACCTTTGATGAGCCCCTGAAAGAGGGCGAAGTCTGGGCTGTTGTGCACGAGCCCGAAAAGACCCGCAAGGGCCTCGGTCACGGCCGCAAATTCCTGATCGGTCCAAAGCGCAAGAAGCCTCGGGCAAATACGATGACTGGCTTGGCGCTCGGCGTCGTTGGACAAAAAATTCTTGAAGCGCCGTCGCCGGAGCGGATCAATCAGATCCTTGGCGAAGAGGTCTTTCCGCCGCCGTCGGTGTCCCGGTCGCAAAAGCGAGCCGCAAACAAGCAACGGAAGCGTCAAACCAAGCTCGACAAGCGGGCCGCAAAGCACGCGAAAGTCGAGGCTGCACAGCGGTCACACGACGCGAAACGCACGGCGAAGCAGGCCAAAAAGCACGCGAAGGATGCCGAGAGACAGGCTCGCCAAGCAGCCCGCACTGCGCGTCGCCAAGCCCGAGCTGAACGGCTTGCTGCCCGCCGGCAAGTCCGAGCTGCAACACGTGCGAAACGCAACGCTGCCCAGGTAACGAGCGCAGAGCCCAACGTCGACTGATGAAGGTCCGGCTCAGAAACCCGGATCGCGTGCTCGAGTTCGATGGTCCGCTCACTGTGGCCTCGTTGGTGGAAACGCTCGAGCTCAACCGTGAGTCGGTTCTTGTCATCGTGAACGGCACGTTGCTTGCGGGCAATACCAAACTTCGAGACGACGACGATATTGAGATTCGTCGTGTGATCTCGGGCGGGCAGGGTATCGATACGGGCAAGGCGCCTCCGGCGTGAAATGCAGGGTGTGCAGCGGCCGCATCGTGATCGAGCTGCGCCAGCACAACGCCGCATTTTGCGCGGAGCATTTCATGGCGTTCTGTCGGCGCCAGGTAGAACGTGCCATCGACAAGTTTTCGATGTTCGAGCCTGGTGATCGGGTGCTCGTTGCGGTGTCGGGCGGTAAGGATTCACTCGCCCTATGGGACATCTTGGTCGAATTGGGATACGCCGCCGATGGCCTAGTCATTGGGCTCGGAATCGATGACTACTCCGAGCAGAGCACGGCGTTTGCACGTGACTTTGCTGACCAACGCGGGCTCACCCTCCACTATCACTCGCTCCAAGACGAACATGGGTTTACGGTTCCGAGTGCCGCTGAAGCAACCAAACGCGTCCCGTGTTCGTCGTGTGGTTTAAGTAAACGGCACATCTTTGACTCGGTGGCGCTCGATCACGGCTACGACGTTGTCGTGACGGGCCACAACTTAGATGACGAAGCCGCGGTCTTGTTCGGCAACGTGAGCCGCTGGCAGCGCGACTATCTGGCACGGCAACACCCGGTGCTTCCTGCAGCAAACGGCTTTCCCCGCAAGGCCAAACCTCTCGTACGCCTGGGAGAACGGGAAATGGCTGCGTACTGCGTGCTGAACAACATCGACTATGTCGTCGATGAGTGCCCAATGGCCGCGGGCAACAAGCACCTCGAATACAAGGACCTGCTCAACACCATGGAGGTGGCCTCACCAGGAGCAAAGCACGCGTTCTACTTTGGGTTCCTCGACCGGGCCGCTGAGTTGTTCAGTGCTGCAGTGGAAGCCAAAAGTGGCCGGCCCGACGAGAACATCTCACCATGTGTCGTCTGCGGAAGCCCCTCGACCAACGAGGTGTGTTCGTTCTGTAAACTGGTCGAGTTAGCTTCTCGGCCGGTTCCAGTGGAAATCGACACTCGCCGCGACATGCTCGACGGATGAACCGAATGCTCGCCGAAGGCGAAACCGTCCAATTCGTCGATTTCAAGGACCGCCGCTACCTCGTCACGCTCAAGGCCGGTGCAGAGTTTCACTCCCACGCGGGCAGCGTTGCGCACGACGACCTGATCGGCAGCGCCGAAGGACGCATTGTTCGCTCGACCAAGGGTGGGACCTACCTGGTCATTCGGCCGACCCTCGCCGAACGCATCTTGAAGATGCCACGAGGAGCACAGGTCATCTATCCAAAGGATCTCGGCCCGCTGCTGTTGATTGCCGATATCTTTCCGGGCGCGCGGGTCTTTGAGACTGGCGTTGGCTCGGGGGCGCTGTCGATGACGATGCTGCGAGCGGGCGCCGAGATTACGGGCTATGAACTTCGAGAAGACTTCGCTACTCGGGCACAAAGTAACGTGTCCGATTTTCTTGGCGAGGGCGCACTCGAGCGCTACGACGTGCAGCTGCGTAGCTCATATGACGGAATCGATGAGACCGATTTCGATCGCGTCGTCCTCGATCTGCCCGAGCCGTGGCAGGTGGTCCCTCACGCAGCAACGGCGCTGCGAACCGGTGGAATTATTGTTGCTTACACGCCGAGCATCACCCAGGTGAGCAAGTTTCGCGATGCGCTAAAGGACCACGGCTTCGCAATGGCCGATACCACTGAGTTCATCCAGCGCGGTTGGCATGTCGAGGGTCAAGCAGTTCGACCCGACCACCGCATGGTCGGCCACACCGGCTTTCTCACCAGCGCCCGGCTCCTCGAACGAGCCTGACGACGTCGCGACGCGAAGCGGGCCGAGCGCTGAACCTATACCTCGATGAAGATGCACTCTCCGGGGCATTCTTCGGCCGATTCGACCACGCCGTCTTCTTTGCCACTTTTGACCGTTGCAAGTCCTTGCACGCCGCCGGGCTCAGACAAGATGGCTCCGCCGTCGTCTTTGACGTAGGCAAGCCCATCATCGAGAAGCGCAAAGACGTCAGGCGCAATTTCGACGCAGATGCCGTCGCCGGTGCACAAATCCTGATCGATCCAGACCTTCATAGTGATGTTGTTCCTCTCGGCGGTGAGTAACCGCGTGTGCTCTCGATAGTGATCGATTGTAGCGATCGTCGGCGGTGATGCAGATCTCATCGCAAAGTTGGCTGCCGCTTGGGCTGCGGAAAACGAGCGCTGAACGTTTCAATGCTGGTTGGCTCCCCACGTCACCAAGGGTGTACGACTAGGTTCTGTAGCAGGAGGCTTTGTGCTGTGAGCGAACACTACGAACCTGAAGATCTAGAACGCGAAATCTCTCGCGTTCGCCAAGAATCAGCCATCCTTAGCAACGAGGTTGAGGCACTCCGAAATCGACTCGACGAATCGCCCCAACGCGTGCGTGCCCTCGAGGAGCGCCTGTTGGAGACCAAAGGCCAACTTGCCCAGTCGGTCTCTCGAAATGAGAAGTTGACCTACACACTTCGTGAGGCCCGAGACAGCATTGCGACGCTGCGCGAGGAAGTCGACAAGCTGACCCAAGCGCCGGCAAGTTACGGAACGTTTCTTGGGTTGAACGACGACGACGGTAGCGCCGACGTGTTCGCCGGCGGGCGAAAGGTCCGTGTAGCAGTCAGCCCCGAACTCGACGAACTGCTCGTTGTTGGTCAAGAGGTCGTCCTCAACGACAGTCTCAATATCGTCAAAGCTCGCGAGGTCGAATCGACCGGCGAGATGGCGAGCGTACGCGAACTCATTGGCAGCGACCGGGCAATGATCACTGGACGGGCAGATGAAGAGCGTGTGGTCACCATCTGCGAGGCGCTGCGCGAATCAGGCCAACTCAAAGCCGGAGACGCGGTCTTGCTCGATCAACGCTCGAACATGATTGTTGAGAAGCTGCCGCGTCCCGGTGTTGAAGATCTCGTGCTCGAAGAAGTGCCCGACGTGTCCTATTCCGACATTGGTGGCCTCGATGATCAGATAGAGCAGATCACCGATGCAATCGAGCTGCCGTTTGTGCACGCCGACCTGTTCACCGAGTACGAGTTGCCGTCGCCCAAAGGCATTTTGTTGTACGGACCGCCGGGATGTGGCAAGACGCTGATTGCCAAGGCCGTCGCCAATTCGCTTGCCAAACGCGTGGCCGAGGTTTCCGGCGATGACGGCGCGAAGTCGTTCTTTATCAATATCAAAGGCCCCGAACTGCTCAACAAGTACGTCGGTGAGACCGAACGTCAGATTCGTTTGGTGTTCCAGCGGGCTCGTGAGAAAGCCCAAGAGGGTTGGCCGGTCATTGTCTTCTTCGACGAGATGGAGTCGCTCTTTCGAACCCGCGGATCGGGCATCAGCTCTGATATCGAGTCGACGATCGTCCCGCAGCTCCTCGCCGAGATCGACGGGGTCGAGACGCTTCGCAACGTCGTCGTCATCGGCGCCTCGAACCGAGAAGACCTCATCGACCCAGCGATTCTTCGCCCGGGCCGTCTCGATGTGAAGATTCGGATCGAGCGCCCTGACGAGCTTTCCGCAGCGGCGATCTTCAACCAATATCTCACTGCAGACCTTCCAGTCGATCAAACGCTCATCGAGACCACCGGTGGCGGCGACCGTCACAAGGCCGTGGCAGCCATGGTCGATGATGCGGTCGAAGAGATGTATCGAACAGACAAGGCCAACGAGTTCCTCGAAGTCACGTACCAAAATGGCGACAAAGAGGTCATGTATTTCAAAGACTTCGCGTCAGGAGCGATGATCGAGAACATTGTTCGCCGGGCCAAACAGCTCGCTATCAAGCGAGTGATCGGCGGGGGTACCCACGGGCTGCGATCTGAAGATTTGGTTGCGGCGACAAAACGCGAGTTCAAAGAGCACGAAGACCTTCCGAACACCACAAATCCCGACGATTGGGCAAAGATCTCGGGCAAAAAGGGCGAGCGAATCGTCTACATTCGGACGCTCGTCGGCTCGTCTGCTGACGCTGGCGGGGGCGGGCGCGAAGTCCAACGCGTCGGAACTGGACAGTACTTGTAGTGAGCGTCCCAAAAACGCTCGGCATCGAAACCGAGTACGGCATCGTGCTTCGCGGTACCGACGACCCGAATCCTATTCTTGCGTCCTCGTTGCTGATTAACGCCTACCTCGCCGACCGGGATCCGACCCCGAACGCACCGCGCGTCTCCTGGGATTTCGAAGACGAGACACCGGCTCGCGACGCCCGTGGCGAAACCCCACTGCACGCGCTCGCACCCGAGATCGAAACGCACATGGTCAACGCCGTGCTGACCAACGGCGCCCGTTATTACGTTGATCACGCACACCCCGAGTACTCCTCGCCCGAATGTGCCGATGCCCGTTCGGTGCTTGTGCACGACCGGGCAGGCGAAGAGATCCTCGTCCAATCGATGGCATCTGCGGGCCGAGTGCTGCGAGATGGCCAAGAGATCGTTGTCTACAAAAACAACAGCGACGGCAAGGGCAACTCCTATGGCTGCCACGAGAACTATCTGATGGATCGAGCCACACCTTTTGGCCAGATCGTGCAGCACGGAATTGCGCATTTTGTGACCCGACAGATCTTCACCGGCGCCGGGAAGGTAGGCACCGAACTACCGGGTATGAACCGCGACGAAATCGGATTTCAGATAACGCAACGAGCGGACTTTTTCGAAGAACAGGTCGGGCTGGAGACCACACTGAAACGCCCGATCATCAATACCCGCGACGAGCCACACGCCGATGCTCGCAAGTACCGCCGACTCCACGTCATTGCGGGCGACGCAAACATGAGCGAGGTTGCGACCTACCTAAAGGTCGGGACGACTGCGATTGTCTTGGGTATGGTCGAGGCCGGAGCGATCACCCGGCCGTTCGTGTTCGCTGACCCAGTTCGGGTTATGCAAGATGTGAGCTTTGACCTGACGCTGAAGAAGACCGTGGCATTAGATGACGACACGAGAGTTCGCCCGGTCGAGGTGCAACGCTCCTTGTTCGAGGACGCAACCCGCTTTATTGAGTCTCACGGCACCGATGATGTCGGTGGGCCGGTCGCACTTGATGTCATGGCCCGATGGGGTCACACCCTCGACTTGCTCGAAACAGACCCGATGGAACTCGCGTCGACTCTCGATTGGGTGGCTAAGTATCGGCTGCTCTCGGCGTATAGCGAACGCCATGATCTCCGTTGGGACGATGCGCGGTTGGCTGCAATGGATATCCAGTATCACGACATGCGCCCGGAGCGTTGTCTTGCACGCAAGGTCGGCTTGGAGACAATCGTGTCCCCAAACGAGGTGCACGCCGCAATGACCAGGCCGCCTGACGACACTCGAGCCTACTTTCGCGGCGAGTGCCTCCGAAAATGGCCAGACGCAATCGTCGCTGCAAACTGGGATTCGCTCGTGTTCGATGTGGGAACGGACCCGCTGCGTCGCATTCCTATGATGGAGCCGACCCGTGGTACCCGCGCACACGTCGGTACGGTATTGGACGAATGCGATACACCGCTGGAATTGCTCGAGCGTCTCAGCGGTTGACCCGACATCGACGCGAAATCGGCTACCGTCGTACCCAATTCGAGGAGAACCCCCATGGCAGAGCGTGAACAGAAGAAGAAGGTTGACCAACGCGACGAGGTCGAGGCCGACACACTACCGGCCGCCTCTGAATCGGGCGAAAAGCTAAAGTCCGACATGGACGATCTCCTCGACGAAATCGACGAAGTTCTCGAGACGAATGCCGAGGATTTCGTAAAGAGCTACATCCAAAAAGGTGGACAGTGAATCTTCCGTACTTTGCGCCCGGCGATGACCCCGGGCCTGACTTTGCCCGACTTGTTCGTTCAACTGGAGCCGAACCCTTTCCTCCCGCCGAGGGGATAACCGCCCCAGAGATCACGCACGGTACGACCTGCGTTGCGGTGCGTTACACCAATGGCGTTGTGATGGCGGGGGACCGGCGGGCAACCGCAGGAAACCTCATCTCGCATCGCTCCATTGAGAAGGTCTTCGCTGCGGATCGCCATAGTGCCGTGGCAATTGCGGGCGCGGCTGGGCCTGCGGTCGAGATGGTCCGCCTGTTCCAACTGCAGCTCGAACATTACGAGAAGGTGGAGGGATCTCCGCTCAGCCTCGAAGGCAAGGCCAACCAACTTGGACAAATGCTGCGATCGAACTTGCCTGCGGCAATGTCGGGTCTTGCAGTGGTACCGATCTTTGCCGGATTCGACCTCGCTCGCGAAAGTGGACGGCTGTTCGAATACGACATCACTGGCGGTCGTTATGAAGAATCCGACTACGCAGCCACTGGTTCAGGGTCGCTCCATGCCGAAACTGTGATCAAGGTTGGATATCGGCGAGATATGAGCGCCGATGAGGCGGTTGGCCTGCTGGCACAATCGCTGTTTCAAGCCGCCGACGCTGATTCAGCAACCGGTGGTGCAGACACGCTGCGAGGCATCTTCCCGATCTTTGCCACGATCAGTGTCGACGGTTTCGAACGGGTCGCCGATGACATTGTCGGCGCCAAGTTCGAGGAGATCTCCGAGCGCTTTGCTGCCAACCACCGGGAGGTACAGCCATGACCACGCCGTTCTACGTCGCACCCGAACAGATGATGAAGGATCGTGCGGATTATGCCCGAAAGGGCATTGCTCGAGGTCGAAGCCTGGTGGCAATGGCGTACGCGGACGGCATCTTCATCTGTGCCGAGAATCCGTCGTCGACGCTGCACAAAGTGTCGGAGATCTACGACCGCATTGCCTTTGCTGGTGTTGGCAAGTACAACGAGTTCGACCAACTTCGCATTGCTGGTATCCGTCACGCCGACATGAAGGGCTTCACGTACAGTCGTGAAGATGTCGAGGCCCGGAGCCTAGCGAACAACTATGCCCAGCTACTCGGTCAGAGCTTCACCCACGAGATGAAGCCAATGGAGGTCGAGATTCTGGTCGCCGAGATCACCGACACTCCCGGACACGAGCAGATGTTTCATATCCTCTATGACGGCACCGTCATGGACGAGACCACCTTTGTTGTTCTCGGAGGCGATTCGGAGGCGATTCGTAACCGCCTCGGGGCCACCTATAGCCCTGGCCTGTCGGCTGATGACGCGTTGGCAGTTGCTCGTTCGGCACTTTCTGGTGACGATCGCACCATTGAAGATCCTGACTTGGAAATCGCAATGCTCGACCGGACTCGCGGTCGCCGCACATTCACACGACTCGAAACCTGACGTTTCTTGACTGACGTCGAAAGCAACGAACGTCACGAGTAGTCGCGAGTAAAAGTAGTTCGAGACTAAAGAGTCGTCGGGGAATACCGATAGATCGATATGGTCGGTGGAACCTTCGGAGATGCGGTAGCGGAAGCACGAACAATACTTGGGATGTCGCTCATGGGCGCCGCGTCCAAACTCGGCATGACCAAGGCCCTACTCGAAGACATCGAGGAGGGACTTGTCCCAATGAATCCTCAGCTTCAACAGCTCTTCGAGGAGCGCTACGGCATCGACCTGTCGATGAGCCAAGACGGTCCCCGCGAACATGTCGAACGTCGACCAATGACCTACGACGCCGAAGAGGGTCTGCTCCGAATCGACACACTCGGCGTGCGATTCCGGGTCGGTGTCGATGACAACGACGTGCTCTTCCGCGGCTTTAGCTCGGCGGTACGTCGGCTTCGACGTCTTGCGCCAAGCGTGCCGTTGCGTCTGCGAGCAGCCGACATGCCAATGCTCGCCCAACTCGCCGATCTCGACGACCCCGAACTCGACGACCGAGCTCGCTTCTGGTTTGGTCAAGATGTCGGCAATGGCCAGAGCTTTAGCGTGTTGTTGCGGCTCTCGGTCCCACCAAAGTCTGCAGCGCCCGAATCGACCCCGCCAGCGGGCGACGTATGGGCAGCCTGAATTCGGCTGTACCCAACCTTTCGTCGCCGAACTCGCAGCCTGACCCATATTCGGGTACTTGTCGAGTACGGTTCTCCTCATGAAACGACGCATTTTCGGTCTCGAGAACGAATACGGCGTCACTTGCACTTTGGAGGGCCAGCGACGGCTGTCTCCCGACGAGGTTGCCCGCTACTTGTTTCGCCGTGTCGTGTCGTGGGGTCGCAGCAGCAACGTTTTTCTCGCGAATGGGGCCCGCCTCTACCTCGACGTTGGCTCTCATCCCGAATACGCAACCCCCGAATGCGACAACGTGTACGACGTCATTGTTCACGACAAGGCGGGCGAACGTATCCTCGAACAACTGCTGACCGGCGCTGAACAACGACTCGACGAGGAAGGCATTCGCGGAGACATCTACCTGTTCAAAAACAACACGGACTCTGCCGGGAACTCCTATGGCTGCCACGAGAACTATCTGACCAGCCGCGACGATGACATTGGCTCGTATTCCGAGGTGCTGATCCCGTTCCTTGTCAGTCGACAAATTTATGCCGGTGCGGGCAAGGTGCTGCAGACGGCCCGTGGCGCCATGTATTCGGTCAGTCAGCGCGCCGAGCACATTTGGGAGAGCGTCTCAAGCGCCACCACCCGCTCGCGGCCAATTATTAACACCCGCGACGAGCCGCACGCAGACGCCGAACGATATCGACGCCTACACGTCATCGTTGGCGATTCGAACATGAGCGAGTACACCTCGTTTTTGAAGGTGGGGGCGGCGTCGCTCATGCTCCGCATGCTCGAGGAGCCAAGTGTTGTCCTTCGAGACATGACGCTCGAGAACCCGATACGAGCCATTCGCGAGATCAGCCACGACCCAACATGTCGTCGACGTGTCCGGCTGGCCAATGGTCGCGAGGCATCTGCGCTGGAGATTCAGTCGGAGTATCTTGAGCGTGCAATCCGTTTCTCTGAGCATCACGAACTCGACCCACTCGAGAAACAAGCCTTGCAAATGTGGGAACACTGCCTCACGACGATTGCCGATGATCCGCTCAAGCTCGATCGCGAGATCGATTGGGTGATCAAGTACAAGTTGGTGGAGGCCTATCGCGAACGCCATGACCTCACGTTGTCCGACGCACGAGTCGGCCTCGTCGACTTGCAGTATCACGACATCAACCGCCAGCGGAGCCTCTTCTACCGGATGCAACGCAAAGGCCTCGTCGAACGTATCTGCGACGATCATGACATCGCCGCCGCAGTGGAGACGCCGCCGCAGACCACGCGAGCGCGGCTTCGCGGCGAGTTCATCAAGCAGGCCAAAGAAAAGCGTCGCGATTTCACCGTCGATTGGGTGCATTTGAAGCTCAACGACCAAGCGCAGCGAACCGTGCTCTGCAAGGACCCATTCCGAAGCCACGACGAGCGGGTCGATAAGCTCATCGCCAGCCTCTAAATGGTGACGACATGATGACGAAGGTGACGTCGCAACAATGAACAAGTTGGAACGGCTGCTCAAGCTCTTGACTGCGCTCCTCGACACGACGATTCCGGTGAGCGCCGAAGATCTACGTCGCCGGATCGGCGGCTACCCCGATCGTGACGAGTCATTTCGCCGGACCTTTGAGCGAGATAAGGACGATTTGCGCCAGATGGGCGTAGACATCCGCGTCGTGGCCGTGCCGGGGACCGAACCAGTCGTCGACGGCTACATCGTCGATCAGGAAGCTTATGCAGGCCAAGACCCAGGTCTTGAGGCCGACGAGCTTGCCGCGCTTCACCTCGCCGCTGCGCTGGTGCGAGTCGAACAGCTCAGTACCGACACCCTGTGGAAACTGGGCGGCACACCCGAGTCGGGAGTCGGAACCGAAGGTACGGGCGTGTTGGTTGACGCGGCGGTCGAGACCGATCTCGCTGGTGTCTTTTACGAGGCAATCTCGGCTCGTTGCCTTGCCACGTTCGGGTATGGAGACATCGATCGAGTCCTCGAGCCATCGCGTCTGAGCTTTGCGAGGGGGCGTTGGTATGTCTCCGGATTTGATCAACGCCGCGACGCTGTTCGAGTCTTCCGTCTCGACCGCATCTCTGGTGACGTCGAGCTGGGACCCCCAGGCGCATTCGAGCCTCGCTCGACCCGAGGGCCACAGGTCACCCGATCGTGGGAACTCGGCGACGACGAGCCGGTGATCTCGACGGTGCAGATCGAGGCACCAATGGTGGCCGCTGCCCGAATTCAGCTCGACCCCGAAGAGGTCGAAGAACAAGCCGACGGCTCGATCGTTGTGACGATCGAGGTTCGAAATCCTGCGATGTTCCGCGACTGGGTTCTCGAGTTCTACGACAATGCGGTTGTGCTCGGTCCGCCATCAATGCGCCAGATGATGATCGACTGGTTTCGCGAAACGGTCCCGACGTGATTTCGGCAAAAGACAGGATGGCGCGGCTGGTCGCTGCGATTCCTTGGATCGTGGCCCAAGACGGGGCCCCGGTTGATGAGATCGCCGAACGTTTCGACTATCCCCGAGACCTCCTCCTTGCCGACCTGCAAGACGTTGTGTTTTTCGTTGGGGTGCCGCCCTATACCCCAGACACGCTGATCGAGGTCATTATCGACGAAGACATGGTGTGGATCAGCTATGCCGACTGGTTTGCCCGCCCAATGAAACTTTCCGGCGGTGAGCTGTTGACGCTACTCACCGCGGGCGAAACGGCGCTGTCGTTCGACAACCAAGACGAGGCCGGGGCGTTGGCTCGCGGCCTCGCCAAACTCCGGCTCGCGACCGGCACCAGCGACACGATCGACGTGCAACTCGGCAGCATCGACCGGACCTTCCTGCCGGTCCTTCGGTCGGCTGCCGACGCTCGGCTGTGCGTCGACATCGACTACTACTCGTTCGCGAGCAACTCGCAAACCACTCGCCGCATCGAACCCGACCGGTTCTTTGTGGCCGACGGCAACTGGTACGTGGGTGGCTACTGCCATGTCGCAGCGGGAGAACGACTTTTTCGCGTGGATCGGATTCACTCGGTCGGCGAGACGTCCCAAACGTTCAGCCAGCCACTTCAAGAAGACGGAGCAGCCGAGCCGAGACGCAAGTTCTCAATCGACGAGGCACCACGGGTCACAATTGCGCTCCCCTCCCATCGAATGCGCGTGCTCGACGGGCTTCCGTTCGATGAGCTCGCCGCGGACAAGAATGGTGAGCTCGTCGTGTCGTTGCCAGTCTCTTCGGCCCGATGGCTCGAGCAGCTCGTGCTTCGGATTGGACCAGGCGTGCGGCTGGTCAATGCGGGCGAGTTCGATATCGACCCCGCCGACCCGCGAGAACGAATGCTGTCCCGCTACGGCGCCAGCGAGGCGTCACAAGAATGAGCACGATCGATGACGGACAGAGCAGCGACCCAGCGGCCGATTTCCCACGCGACACACAAGGCCAGCCACTTCGAGATGCGGTGTCCAACGCTGGCGGATCCCACGCCGTTGAAGAACCTCCCACCGCCTCGGGCGGTTTGCGAGAGGTCATTGAATGGGTTGCTGTTGTGGTCGTGGCGCTCGTCGCAGCGTTGGTAATTCGAGAGTACTTCGTCCAGGCATTTGAGATTCCCTCACAATCGATGGAAAACACCGTCAATGTCGGCGACCGAATTCTCGTCAACAAGCTCAGCTACAACTTTGGTGAGGTCGAGCGCGGTGACCTCGTCGTCTTTGAGCGAGGCACGTTGACCAACGGCAACACCGAAGAACTCATCAAACGGGCAATTGGCCTTCCCGGAGAGACGGTGGAGCTCAGAGAAGACGGTGTGCTCTACATCTGGGGACCAGGCGAAGGCCCAGGCGATGCGATTGCACTCAACGAACCGTACGTGGCCGAACCAGATCGGCTTCGTCGACCCGACCCAGGTGACCCGGTGTCAATCGACATCTGGGACGAGCGATGTGTGAACAATCCACGCGAAACCGGCCGGTGCACGCTCGATGGCCAGAGCTACTTCATGATGGGCGACAATCGTTTCAACAGCACCGATTCTCGATCGTTCGGTCCGGTTCCGTCTGAAAATATTGTGGGTCGGGCGTTCTTCCGCATATGGCCCTTGACCGACTTCGGCGGTTTCTAGCCATGCTGCTGGCTCACCGTGTGACAAGGGTGCTTCAAGACTGTGCAGCGCCGTTGTACAGTGTGGTGTCGTGACCACTTCGCCGCCCGACTGGACGGAACAGACGCCAAGTATCGGCCCCGAGCCACAGGTTGAGGATTCGGCCTGGGTGCATGCCGTGGTGTCGGCTGCCCTATTGCAGGCCAATATTCCCGAAGAGCAGGCCACACGGGTGCTCAACGCCGCAACAGCAGAGCCCGCAGATCCATTCGACAACTCCGCAGCTGGGCCGTTTTCGACGCCGCCGAAACCCCAGGCCGACGACTGGCCAGATCTTAAAGCGGCCGCTCGGGTCGATGCGACAAAGGCCCGCCTCGAAGCCGAACGCCCAAGCCTTGAGAGTTACCTCGACGACGCTCCCGCGCTCAGCACGATCACACCGGTCGAGACGCCTGTGCTGGCGACGGCGCCACCTCTCACTGCACCAACAGTCGCGACGCCCACAATCGCTGTGCCCCCTCTGGTCGAAGAGCCGGCATCGACGACCGTGCCACGCCTCGATGCCGCCGAAACACCCTTTGGCGGATACGGCGAGGACGAGGTCCTCGCCGAAACCGATGCGTCGACCGAGGGATACCGACAGAGCGACCTTCGCACCGTCGTTGAATGGCTTGTCGTGTGTTTCCTTGCGCTTGTCGTAGCGGTACTCGCGAAAGAGTTCGTGGTGCAGGCCTTCTGGATTCCCTCGGAATCAATGGAGACCACCGTCAATGTCGGCGACCGGGTCTTGGTCAATAAACTCAGCTACCAATTCAACGATGTCCGTCGTGGGGATTTGGTGGTGTTCGCCAAGGTCGAAGGAACGCAGAGCGACACCGAGGATCTCATCAAACGTGCCGTTGCGCTCCCTGGCGAGACCCTCGAATTACGCTCCGACGGGCGACTATGGATCTGGGGGCCTGGTGAGACCCCAGAAGACGCCCTGTTGCTCGACGAGCCCTACCTCGACGTCCAGAATGCGCTGCTGAACCCACCGTCAGCGACCGACGCCCCGAGTGCCACGATATGGCACGAGAGCTGTGTCAACGATGGGTCAAACCTCGCCCGATGCACCCTCGATGATTCGAGCTTCTTCATGATGGGCGACAACCGGAGCCGTTCGCTCGACTCGCGAGGATTCGGTCCGGTTCCCGAAGACAACATCATTGGCCGTGCGTTCTTCCGAATCTGGCCGCTCGGCGCAGTGTCCACCCTCTAGTACCTCACCGAGCCACTCTCGACATGACCAACACCGGGGTCTTGGCTAGTTGACCGTTGGCTCTCCGGGTGCGCCGTGTGCCAGATGCGCGTCGACGGCATCGACCATGCGATCGACCGTGTCGCAGTACACACCGTCAATTCCCATCCGAAGAAGTTCAGTGAGAACGCGCGTGTGTTGGGCATCCCACCCAAAGCACAACCGGTCGAACCGGTGGAAGAGCGTCACCATGCCGCCGGTCCATTCACCGTGTCGTAGGTTGACCCCATCGATACCGGCTTCGGCGAGGTCGTGAGCTCGACGCTCGGGACCGCCATACTGTTTTGCTGCTTTCATGGCCTTCACCGACGTTGAGTCGATGAGCCGAACATGGGCATCGAGGTGGCGCCACTCGGCGAGCTTTTGCCAGTCGTGATGGCAAAGAAACAGTCGGGCCCGATGCACCTCACTGAGCGTGCTTGCCCAGTCGAGCAATGGTTCCATTGCGGCGTCGGTCTTGATGTCGATCGACAGGTCGATGTGTGCGGGGACCCGTGCAAAGAGTTCGGGGAGGGTAATCATCGTTTCTGGAAGCTGCGAACGGTCGAGATTGGCGATGGCTTTGCGGCGCAGGCCAATCACGCCATCATGGGTCAACATCAGCTGTCCGTCGCGGCTCAACCACACGTCGGACTCAATGCCGGTGGCCCCAAGCTTCACCGCCAGATCGAACGCCTCGGGGGTGTTTTCTGGCGCATGGGCGCGAGCTCCTCGGTGCGCAAACGCAATCGGCCGCTCCAACTTTGATGGCAAACGAAGTCCCATACCAGGCATTTTGGCCGACGGCGTCCCGAAGTCCTAACCGGCAGATCGTTGAAACTTCGTACGGTAGAGGCCGCCTGAACCGTTGACGTTATGGGGTCTTCGACCCAGTTTGGGGTACCTGAAATGGGTCAGTTGAGCCTCAAGGGTTTTCGGGATTCTTCCGAATGATTGTTTACGGGGTCACCCAGATCACCGGAAGGAAGAGTGAGCAGAACATGGCAACGATTCGAGCAAGCTGCCCAGACTGCGGCGATGTGGAACTCACCACCGCCGACGTCACGGTACGTGTTTGTCTTGATGATGATCGCGGCGAGTATCGCTTCACCTGCCCTGTGTGTTCAATGGTCATTGTAAAGCCGGCAGAACATCGCACGATCGACCTTCTCGTCGCCAGTGGTGTGCACATGGATACATGGACATTGCCCGCTGAACTCTTCGAGAAGCGTTCAGGTCACCGGATCGACCACGACGACATTCTCGACTTTCATAAGTTGCTTGACGACGAAGACGCCATCGCCGCAGCGCTTGCGTCGATCTCTGAGCGGTAACGCCCAAGCAATGCGGCGCTGGCCGCATCGACGGCCCGGCCGTGCCATCGAGCTGGCCTGCGCTGAGATACAATGAACAGATGTTCAACGTCGGGAGCGGTGAGTTCCTCATCATCTTGCTCGTTGCGCTCGTCGTACTCGGGCCGACTCGGCTGCCCGACGCCCTGCGTCAGGTCGGTCGTGTAATCGGCGAAGCGAAGAAACTCTCGGCGAACTTCCAAAATGAAGTGAACGAGGCCATGTCGGATCCGGTCAAGAAAGTGACCGGCGAAGAGATGCCGAAGCTGCCAAAGGTCCCGCGTACCAGCAAAGAGCTCATTGGGTTTGCGGTTCCCGAACCCTTCGCGGCCCAAGAAAAGGTCGAGAAGCCAACGCTGCCTGACGATGACGACATAGCTGATGACGACATAGCTGAGGACGACATAGCTGAGGACCGTTCCGGAGTTGCACAGGCAATGCCGGCGCGAGCGTCCATGGTCGAGCCAGCACACATCCCGTCGGCTGTCGACGCTGATTCTGCCACAGCCAATTTTGGCGCTGCTGACGATGATGCGGCTGCCGCTGCCGCTGCCGACGATGATGACGAAGTGCCCATGTTTGGAGATCGGTAATGACTACCGATCAGCAGCCTGAGACGCAGCGCTCCGACAGAGATATGTCCCTCGTCGAACACTTGACCGAACTTCGCCAACGGGTCGTCAAGAGCCTCATTGCCGTTGTCGTTGGTGCCGTTGTCGTCTGGATCTTTTACGACGAGGTGTGGAGCACGTTGCTCAGCCCGTACTGCGATGCTCTCGCCACTCTCGACCAAGAATCACCACTCGGCGAAGGCGAATGCTCGCTCGTGCTGAACCAGCCCCTCGAAGGCCTCTCGCTGTTCTTTACCGTTGTTGGCTATGGCGGTTTCATCGTGGCCATTCCCGTGGTGCTGTGGCAGGCGTGGCAGTTCGTTGTTCCGGGCCTGTATGCCCACGAGAAGCAATACGGCATCCGGTTCGTCGTGTCGGGAGCGACGCTCTTCTTCTTTGGGGCGGGTCTTGCATTCTGGAGTGCGCCACGTGCGCTCGAGTTCCTCCTCGACGTCGGTGGCCAGCAGTTCGTTCCGCTGCTCAGTCCCGCGCCCTACATCTCGTTTCTGGTCAAGATGCTGGTCGCGTTTGGTTTGGGGTTCCAATTTCCGATCATCTTGATCCTCGCCCAGCAAATTGGACTCGTCGACGCCGACCAGCTCAAAGCGGGGCGACGGTACGCAATCGTCGGCATCGTGGTCCTTGTCGCAATCCTCACACCGTCCGGTGACCCAATCACGCTCGGCGTGTTGTCGGTGCCGATGTACCTGTTCTACGAAGCCTCGATCATCTTTGGGTGGTTCAAGAAGCGGAAAGCCAAAAAGCTGGCCAACGCCTCATGACGAACGGTCTCATCGGGCCCCCTCGAACCTTTGACCTCGACCGGTTCCAAACCGAAGCGATCGAACATCTTGAGGCCAACTCATCGGTCGTGGTCGCTGCCCCGACCGGTAGCGGAAAGACGTTCGTAGGCGAATACGGAATCGCACTCGCCGCAGCACGGGGGAGGCGTGGCCTCTTCACCACCCCGATCAAAGCATTGTCGAACCAGAAGTTCCGTGACCTTCGTTCGTGGCTCGGCGACGACCAGGTTGGTTTGCTCACCGGTGACAACTCGATCAACGGCGATGCAACGGCGGTTGTGATGACCACCGAGGTGCTACGCAACATGCTTTACGCCGAGCCGGAACGTCTGGCGACGACCGACGTCGTGATCATGGACGAGGTCCATTACCTGCAGAACAACTTCCGCGGCCCGGTCTGGGAGGAGGTCATCATCCACCTTCCGAGCCACATTCAGATAATTGCGTTGTCGGCCACCGTGTCGAACGCAGACGAACTGGCGGCGTGGATTGCGAGTGTGCACGGCCCCTGCGTGGCCGTCACCGAAAAGACCAGACCCGTCCGGTTGACCAACTCGTATTTTGTTGCCGAGAAGGGCAACCGCAAGACGCACCTCATCGACACGCTTTCAAAGCGTCGTGCGAACCCACAGGGTCGACGGTTTGACCCGGTAGCCCAAGGCGATCGTCGACGCGGCAAGGGTCGCAGCCACGGGCCACCGCAGAAACGCCCATGGCGTACTCCGCGTCGCCATGAAGTCATCGAAGAGCTCGACAAGCGCGGTCTGCTCCCAGCGATCACGTTCATCTTTAGCCGGGTGGGTTGTGAGGATGCGGTAAGCCAACTGCGGTCAGCTGGAGTGTCGCTTACCGACGCGGTCACTGGCGACTACATCACGAACTATGTCGAGCAACGGACAGAGCACCTCTCAGATGACGACCGGCGGGCGCTTGGCTACTCGGCATGGCTTGCTGGCCTACGGGCCGGGATTGCCGCTCATCACGCCGGCATTGTGCCATTGTTCAAAGAGATCGTCGAGGAGCTGTTCGCCGACGGGTATCTCAAGGCGGTTTTTGCGACCGAAACGTTGGCTCTCGGTATCAACATGCCAGCCCGCACGGTCGTGATCGAGAAGCTCTCAAAGTTCACTGGCGAGCACCACGAGACGCTCACGCCTGGCGATTACACCCAACTCACGGGGCGAGCGGGTCGGCGCGGTATCGACGATGACGGTATGGCCTTGGTGTTGTGGACGCCGTTCACGAGCTTTGATGACGTGGTACACCTCGCGAAGTCCGACAGTTTCGAGCTGCGATCTGCGTTTCGTCCGACCTACAACATGACGTGTCATTTGGTGAGTCGGTACACGCGCTCGGTCGCAGAGGAGCTGCTTGCAAAGTCGTTTGGGCAGTTCCAGGCGAATCGGGCCGTCGATGAGCTTTTGCGGCGTCGCGAACGGCTCGCAAGCGAGCTGGGAGTACCAGCGAAGCAAACCCACCAGTCCCAGGGCGAACAGGCAGCGACACGTGCCGAGCGTGACGAGCCATTGTCCGAAGCCGAGCTCACTCGGCGACACAATGAGATTGTCGCTGTGGTGTCAAAGCTGCAGCCCGGGGACGTGATCGACGTTGGCGGGACCGTCGTGGTGCTTTCGAGTGCGTGGCGGCGCAAAGAGGTGCAGCTCAAGGTCATCGACCGCGACGGCGAGGTACACATTGTCGATATCGATTCGCTCAGCGAGCCTCCTGTCACCGTCACCCGCATTCGCCCTCCCGAACCGTTCAACCCGAACAGCCGGTCCCACCAACACGACTTGGTGGGCGGCCTTCGAGGGGTTCGGCGTCGAGCAAAGTCCAAGAAGAAACAGAAATATGGCGAGTCGGGCACCTCCGAGACAGCAGCCGAGAGTCCGTGGAAGGGATCGCGACAAGCCGATGCCCGCCGAGAGCTGCGTCGAGTCGATGCCAAGATTGCCGAGCGTCGAGGGAGGCTGAACGACCGGTTTCGTTCGGTCATAGGTTTGCTCACCGAACTTGGCTACATCGACCAATGGGAGCTGACCAAACGTGGTTCGATGTTGTTGGGCACGTTCCACGAGCTCGACCTGGTCTTGGTCGAATCCTTGCGTGCGGGCCATCTGGACGATCATGACCCGGCAACGCTCGCGGGGATCGTGTCGGTCTTCGTGTACGAGTCCCGCGGTCGCGACGACCGCCCACCTCCCTGGTTTCCTAACGAGCAGGCATCCGCAGCCGTGTCGGGCATCTTCGACCGGCTTGGCGAAGTCCAACGCCTCGAGTCGGCCTACGGCTTGCCAGAGACGAGGGACATCGATGCTGGCCTCGTAGCGGCGACACATGGCTGGGCGGCTGGTGGAGGGCTCGGCGACATCTTGGGGACCGAGGAGTTGTCCGGTGGCGACTTTGTTCGTTCGATGAAGCAGGTAATTGATGTGTTGTCCCAAATCGCCACGGTCGCTGCGAACCCAACCACCAAGTCAACCGCATATGCCGCAGTTGATCTTGTCCGACGCGGAATAGTCGACGCGCCCGTCGACCTTCCCCTTGGTGAGACCACTGATCCAACAGCGGCGTCAGATGCACGAGATGGGTCAGAGGGTGATGCACGGGGGAATGGCGGATGACGATCAAGAAGGGTGAGGACTGGGGAACACGCCAACGCGTTGACGACACCATCCCCGTGGTCAGCTCCGACGGCGCATTCGCCGATCTATTCACCGTCGAAGATGGCACCGAACAAGATGGCAATAGTGCAGGTGGCAATAGTGCAGGTGGGCTCGTACTTCGCGGGCCTGAGCTCGTTGGTCTTGTCCCAAACAATGACGTACCCGCTACGCCTCGACAGAGCACAAATGGCTTGGCCAGAACCGTTGGCGCACGAGGCACGCGGCACGACATTTTGGGCCACGAGCGAACAGTCTTGCCTCTCGATCTTGGGATCGTTGTGTTAAACCCCGGTAGCGAAGGAGAGACCCGGCTGGTGATGGCGTCGAGCCTCGTGGTGTGTGGCAGGTTCTGGAGCGGGGTCACCGAGGCGGCCATGAACTCGGCGTTCCTGGCCGATTGGAACGTCACGCCGAGCGGCCACCCCAACGATGGGCGCTTCGATATTGTTCGCGCCGAGTTGTCGATGTCGGACCGGATGAAGGCCAAAAAACGGCTCGTCTCCGGTTCGCATTTGCCGCATCCAAACATCGATGTTCGCCGTCTCCGCGAGGCCGAATTCCGTCCGGCGCCCACCGCTCGCGTATGGATCGACGGTAGGGAACACCGCAACGTGGCGCTCGTCTCGGTGGTCGTTGTTAGCGACGCAACGTCGATGGCGATCTGAGAACCGCGCACAGCGCCCACCGGCGTTGTGCGATTTGGCGTCGAAAGTTGGCGACAATCCGTACGAAAGGCCGATTTCGGCCATATCATCGCGCTCCGTGACCCCCTACGAGGCAGAAGAGTTCACTCCGCAGGAAGCCGATGTGCTTCGCCGATATTTCACGAATCTCGATCAACCAGTTTTTGCGTTGGTTAATCTGCCCGAAGTCGTCAAAGGCGCACTGTTCGCCCGCTACTCGCGAACCGCAAAGAGCCTCCGGCGACTGTTCCTCGACGAGTTCCTCGACGAGCTCGATGTAAGTGGCGACGAAACCGTCGACGCCACCACCGGTATGCGCCGCGCAGAGGAACTCTACGATCGCGTCTTCTTCCAATACGGCGACGACAGTGTTGCCCAGCTCGGTGGCGTTCACCTGGCCTGTGAGCAGGCATCAAATGTCCTAACGAAGGTCTTGGAGTGGGGCAGGATCATGTCCTACCTCGAACAGTCGACGCGTTACATCCGCTACGACCAGCGTAGTGGTGGGCGCTACCGCTATTTCCGTGACCCCGATGTGTTGAACTCCTCGCTTGGGACCCGCTACGTCGGCGAAATCGACCGGATGTTCGACATCTACAGCGGTCTGATCCCGGTTATGGAGCAGTTCTTCAAGAACGCGGTGCCAAAGAAGACCACCGACGCCGACATGGCCTATCGCATGGCTATTCGGGCGAAGGCGCTCGATTCGATTCGAGGACTCCTCCCGGCGGCGGCGTTCTCCAATGTTGGGATCTACGGCTCGGGCCAGGCCTACGAGGCGCTCTTGTTGCGAATGCGCGCGAGCCCACTTCCCGAGGCTCGCGTCTATAGCGACCTGATGTTGACCGAGCTACGGAAGGTCATCCCGTCGTTTCTCAAACGTGTGGACTTGGCTGACCGAGGCCAGATCACTTCGACCTATATGGCGTCGAATGCGTTGGCCATCGACGATCTGAGTGCCCGGCTGTTGGATGCAACGTCAGAACCAGAGACCGAATCGTCGGTTGACCTGGTCGACTTTGACCCCGATGCCGAGGTCAAACTCGTCACAGCAATGTTGTATCCCGCGTCGTCGCTGAGCGAACGCGAGATCGTCGAACAGGTCCACAAGATGACCGTCGATGAGCGGCTTTCAGTGATGAAGGCCTATGTGGGGGACCGGACCAACCGACGTCACCGGCCGGGTCGAGCGCTTGAGCGCGTCGACTACCGTTTCGACATCCTCGGCGACTACGGAGCGTTCCGAGACCTGCAACGGCATCGGATGTGCACGATCGAGTGGCAACGGCTATCCACCCGTCACGGGTATGTGATGCCCGACGTCATCGACATGGTTCGAAAGACGAATCAGTTCGTCGATGTGATGCACCGTTCTGCTGGCCTCCACGATGCGCTCGAGGGCGAGTTCCCGTCTCAGGCTCCCTACGCCGTCGCCCTTGCCTATCGCATGCGCTACTCGATCCAGATGAACGCGCGGTCAGCCATGCACATTCTCGAGCTTCGCTCCGCTCCACAAGGTCATCCCACCTACCGGTCGGTTGCACAAGACATGCATCGGCTGATCGCTGATCGTGCCGGACACCGGGCGGTTGCGGAGATGATGAAATTTGTCGATCATTCCGAGGACGCCGATCTCGAGCGGCTACAGGCCGAAAACCGGGCAGCGAATCGGCCGAGATGATCGTGCACGCCTCGACACACCCACCTGCAGAACCGAAGAGCCGGCCGGTTTCTCGTCCCACGAGCACCGCGTTCCGCGCCCTAAAACACACGGGGAAAAGGGCCATGATGAAAAATTTGGGCGGACATGGGCACACATGGGCCTCGTTGAGCCTATATTCCCCTCTGCTAGTACTCATTGATGCGAGGAACGATGGCTGAGCAAGAGCTAGACCAGTCGGAAGAACAAATGGACGAGATCATCGGCGAGGACCCCGAAGAGGAGACCGACGAGATCGATCCCGACGTCGACGCTGTCGACGTTGCTGATCTTGCTGATGACGACATCGACGAAGACGACCTTGAGGACGAGGACATCGACGCTGCCGCCCTTGGGCTGGTCGACGATGACGACGATCTTCCCGCAGATGACGACGAGGACGAAGACGAGGACGGCGTCGAACCCGCCCGCAAACCTGCCGAGGAAGATGAAGAGGATGACGACGACGAGGTCGAAGCCGACCTCGACGCCATTCTGAAGGATCGTCTCGATTCCGGCGACGATGAAGACGACGACGAAGATGAAGACGAGGATGGCGCGCCGGTAAAGAAGGCCCCTCCAAAGAATCCCGATGATGTTGCAGCGAAGGCCGAAGACGAACAGACGTGTGAGTCTTGTTGGCTGATCAAGCCGCTCATTCAGTTCCCCGATTCGGGCGTGCACTGCATCGACTGCTCGTAGGAGCCTCGAACCCACGGTTTTGGCCGGGTTTGCGGCCGGAGGTCAGCTACCCTTCGGTGTATGGCATCGAAGAAGAACGACACCGATCCAGCTGAGCAGCTCTTGGAGTTTTTGCTGTATGCGCCTGTGGGACTTGCGCTCGAGGCAGTAGACAACCTGCCAAAGTATGTCGAGCGAGGCAAGAGCCAGGTCACGATTGGCCGGTTCCTTGCAAAGACGGCAGCGAAAAAGGGTTCGTCGACGATCGAGTCGGCAAGTGAGAAAGTCATCAATGATCTCGGCAAGGTCTTCGTCGACTTCTTTGGAATCGACCTGACCCCCGATAGTGATGACGAAGCTGCGCTCGGCGACGCCGTCGTCGAGGGTGCCGCTCGGATCGACCCCGCAGACGAGCATCTGCCAATCGACGAGTACGACAGTCAGGCGGCAGCCCAGATCGTGAAACTTCTCGTGCAGTTGACGCCCGATGAGCTGGAGGCAATCGAGGCCTACGAGCTCGAGAATCGAAACCGAGTCACGATTCTTCGCAAGATCGCGCAACTTCGGACTGCGGCCTAACCAGTGCCCAAACCACTACGTATCGACGTTCGTGAGGCAACCGCAGCCGACCTGACCTTTCTCGCAGAAGCCCATCGCCTTGGCCACCGTGCGATCGAGGGCGAACGCGGTGGGGCGCTCGATATTGCGCTTCGTGGTCGTCCAGAGCCAATAGAAGCGTCCTTTGCCGAGGCGCTCGATGATCCAGACACCACGGTGCGTATTGGTGAGGTTGACTCGGTGTCCGCCGGCTACCTCTCGCTGACGCTCCAAACGCTTCGTTCGAACGAGGTGATCGCCGCAGTGACCGACTTGTGGGTCCATCCAAACGCACGCGGCGTCGGTGTCGGCGCACGACTTATGCGATCTGCATCGTCCTTGGCAGAGGCTAATGGCTGCATCGGAATCGACGCACGTGCGTTGCCCGGGGATCGGATTACCAAGAACTTCTTTGAAAGCTTCGGGTTGGTCGCCCGCACGATCGAAGTCCACAAGGCCCTCTCGTAGCTCCCACAGCGCCGTAGCGGCACTGTGGGAGGCAGCGAGTGGTTCGCCTACTCCTGTTCGGCTGGCGCTTCAGCTACGCCTGACGTTGCCTCAGGCGCTGTGTTCGAAGGGGGCGGGGCAGTGTTAACCTCATCGGCAGAGACCTCCGAGGGCGCTTCGGGCGCTGTTGCTGTTTCGGGAGCTGCAGGCGGCGGCGGAACCTGAGGTTTTGCCGGTACGGGCTTGGCCGGGGCAGCGGGAGCGAAAAGCGCAGCAATGTGTGGCACGCGTTTGGCGAGCTTCTTCACGGTGGTCTCGAGCTGCGGCGACACCTTCTTTGGCAGACCGACCGGAGTCACCTGTTGGCGAACGGGAGAATATGCGACAGCGTCGAGCACGGTGGCCCAGCGCTCTGGCATCGTGTCGGGGTCCATTGCCTTGCCTGCAGCGTCGGCGAGACGGCTGGCAATGTCGGCGGGCATTGGCGCACCGGCCTTTGGTGGTCGCGAGGATTGGCGCAACGCTCGAACCGTCCGGCCGTCCTTGAGCAAGGTGTCGAGTTCGCTGAGCCACTTGCCGTGCTCTGCCTCGACGCGTGCGGTGAGGCCGTCTTTGAGTTGCTGTGCAAGCGCACGACTCTCGTCGTCCTTTGCACCGTTGTCGGCTGCGACGACGACCTTGCGAATGTCGCGCAAGTCAACGTCGGCAATTCCCGAAAGTGCTGCTTCAGCGTTGTCACGCCACTCTGCACTACGCAAGCGAGGGAGAAGGTTCTCTCCGACAGCTTCAAGAATTTTCGGCGGAATTTCCGGCTGACCATTCGACGCAGCAACCTTGTTCTGTGCCTCGATAAGGCTGCGAAGACCGGGTACTCCGTCACGCAGAACGACGCGAGCGAGGGGCCGCTGCATGTCGGGAAGGCTCTTGAGGACTGCATCGCGATGAATGCGACGGGGCCGGAGCCGCTTTGGCTTTGGCCGTGCCGGGCCTTTGTCGCGTGCTGGACGGCCGTCGCTGCGCCCGCCTCGGTCGCCGCGGCCTTCGCTGCGAGGATTGCGACCTCGTCCACTTCGATCTCCACGGCCATCGCTGCGCCCGCCTCGGTCGCCGCGGCCTTCGCCACGAGGACGCCCGTCCTTGTTCCCCTCACCGCGTTTGCGGCCATCGCGATCGCCTCGACCACGTCCGCGGCCATCACGATCGCCTCGACCACGTCCGCGGCCATCACGGCCATCGCGATCGCCACGACCACGTTTGCCAACCAACTGTGTTGTCACACCGCCGGAGTCCTTACCAGACCCGAGGATCTCCAGTGTTTGTTTCTCTACCCGCTTGCTCTTCGGCGGTAGGACGTTGGTGATGAACACGCCGTCGACGGCGAAGTCCGCGTCAACACGGATCACGTCGCCAACACTGGCGCCCTCATAAAGGAGCGACCCATCGAGGACACCCTTGGGTTGTTTGGCTCCGGCCTGTCGCCAGGTATAGGACCCATCATCACGTTTGCTGGTTAGCTCGACTTCGAGACGTCTCGACATAGCGGCTAAATGTAGCTGGTCAAAACGTGGCGCCGGTAATTCGGTGCGACATAGTAGGTGAATGCCTTCGGGAGTCCGCGTCGATGTCTGGTTGTGGTCGGTCCGCGTCTACAAGACTCGGTCGGCTGCGAACAGCGCGTGCTCGTCAGGAAATGTCCGTATCGATGGGGTGGTGGTCAAGGCCAGCAAACCGGTTTCACCGGGCCAGCGGATCACCGCGCGTACCCGTGGCCGGGTGCGAATTGTCGAGGTCGTCGAGCTGGTGAGCAAGCGGGTAGGTGCCGAACTTGCGTCGGCTGCATACATCGACCACAGTCCACCTCCCGAGCCCCGAACGCCCAAGGTCGGACCCGCTGGGGTTCGCGAGCAGGGAGCCGGACGACCAACCAAGCGCGACCGCCGTCAGATCGACAAGCTTCACGGTCGCTGACCGCCAAAGAGCAGTTGACCCGCGTAGATTTACGTGGTGCCCATGACCAACCTGAACCCACGCGACTTGCCGGGTCCGCTGCTCGACTTTCTGACCGAACGGCACCTGGCGACGTTGACCATTGTGAAGGCTGACCACACTCCGCATGTGACTCCGGTTGGGGTCACCTACGAACAAGACGCCGGACTCGCGAGGGTCATTACGTGGGCTGGGTCATGGAAGGCCAAGCACGTCGCGTCCCTCGGTAGCGCCGCAGTTGCGGTGTGCACGGTCGACCGAGGACGGTGGGTGACGATGTCGGGCACGGCCACGGTCACGAGCAGCCCCGACGCGGTCGATGAGGCTGTGCGCCGGTACGCCGAGCGTTACCGTCAGCCCAAAGAGCGGAACGACCGCGTGGTCATCGAGATCGACGTTCAGCGAGTCATCGGCAACGCGTAGCCGAGCGTCGTAGGCAGAGCGTCTTAGGCCGCGCGCTTCTGGACGCTGTCGGGAACCTCAACAGTTTTGATGATCTGGACACCAACGATGTCGTTGAGCGAGCCGTTGATGCTGTCGCGATCAGACTCGGCAACGAGAACAATGCCGTTGTTTGGAAGCTCTTGAAGCTGGATCACGTCGATCCAGCCTTTGGCTTCGTCGGCGTTCTTGTTAACAATGTCGCCGGGAAGTACATCTCGCATGCGGACCTTCATGACCTGAACAAGTTTTCGCTGCATAGCGAGCCATCGGCGCAAACTCGCAAATGATGAGCGCAGCGCAACGTCGGGATCTTCGGTCCTTGGCCAGAGTGGGACGTGTTGGTGGGGTAGCGTTGGCCACTATGCGTATCGAAGCAATTCCGTTGGGTCAGAACCCGCCCGAGGACATCAACGTGATTATCGAAGTCCCGGTCGGTGGAGAGCCAATCAAATACGAGCTCGACAAAGACTCAGGGACACTATTTGTCGACCGGTTCTTGTATACCCCAATGCGATATCCGGGCAACTATGGATTCGTCCCCCACACGCTGTCAGAAGATGGCGATCCCATCGACGTGCTCGTCTGCAATACCCGCGTCATCGTCCCCGGAGCGGTCATTAACTGTCGGCCAATCGGTGTCTTGATGATGGAGGACGACGGCGGTCTCGACGAGAAGGTACTTGCCGTGCCATCTGACGATGTCTCTCGCCGCTACGAGTCTGTTCGCAACTACACCGACCTACCGGCGATCACGACCGAGCAGATCCACCACTTTTTTGATCACTACAAGGATCTTGAGCCGGGCAAATGGGTAAAGATCAATCGTTGGGGCGACGCTGCCGACGCGAAACGCCTCGTTGCAGAAGCTATCGATAGGGCCTAGCTGTTTCGTTGCTCGTGCTCAGCGCTTACGGGCACCAGTGCAAGTCGTGGATTCCAATGTATTGAAAGCCGGTGAATGTCGAGTCGTCGACATGGCGGATTCGGAGCTGGGTGATCGGGCTTGGATAGGTGACATCAACCTGGCCGTCTGTTGAGTTGTTTGGCACGCTGGCAATGCCGACAACTTCGTTCGGCCCGACAATGGCGTTGCCAGGAGCGGTCACGATGTCGCCTGGGCCAAGGTTGACCGTCGTTGCCCCGTTGGTTCCGGTGAAGATCACTCCATCACGCCATCCGGTTGGGAAGTTTCCTTCGTCGACGTCGAGTAACGAAAAGCATGGAGCGACTGGACGGGAGAATCGAAAGACGATCTCGGTGTAGTCGCCGTTGGTGGCGTTGTCCATGGCCATGATGAGTGGGTTGTCAAGGGCGCCCGTGGTGCCTCCAAACGCGAGGCCAAGGAACGAGGGGTCGGCAACGCCGAATGGGTCGACCGTTGCAATCGACACGATGGTGCCGTCATTGGCGGTGACTTGGGTGGGGAATGTTCCCGCCACCGACGTCCAATCGACTTGCACTGGCGCAACACCGCACGTACCGACCGCTGCTGCGACTCGATCAATCGTTAGGACCGAAGGAGCCATCCATGCAGTCGCGGCGACTGCAGTTCCCGTCGTCAGAAACCGTCTTCGCGCCGAATCGGTGGTGTGTCGTGACACTGCCATGTGGACCTATCGGCATATGGAGCGGTCGAGTAAGTACCAGAATTGGCGGATTCTGCACCCGGGTAATCGCTGGTTGTCGTCTATTGGCGAAGCCAATCCGCGAACCGTCGTGTCAACACGGGCATAAGCCACCACGTCAGGACAATGACGCCACCCGCATTCCCAATGAAGGTCGCCAC
This sequence comes from uncultured Acidimicrobiales bacterium, assembly GCA_938084885.1. Taxonomy (GTDB): domain Bacteria; phylum Actinomycetota; class Acidimicrobiia; order Acidimicrobiales; family SHLQ01; genus SHLQ01. The sequence continues at coordinate 22,749 of CALKGG010000109.1, read as the reverse complement.
CACCGTCGGCAGATCCGGAAGAATCAGGTCTCGCAAGAACCCAATGATGAGTGCCGTGGGGTAGAGCGCCAACATGATGAGCGCACCCTGTTTCCAGGTTCGAACCGGCGCGTCGGCAGAACCACCAAACCAGCCCGCGAAACCGCCGATGACATTAACTGTCCGTTCCGACGCCAGGAGCGGCTGGAGGCGATCGAGGGCCCGCTGGCGTTCGGGGGAGCCAAGCCACAGGTCGAGGCGTGTTCGATCCTCGAACGAGAACACGATGATTGTTTCGTCCTGCACGCCAGGTTCTGCAGCGAAGAGTTCACAGCGGATGAAACCTGCGAACGTCGACACGACATCGACGAGGTTCTCGTATTCGAGTGCAAACACCTCATCGATCGAGGTGGCATCGAGAAGACCTCCAGCAGCTGTGTCATCGAGGGTACGAAGCCGAAAGGACGCGACTGCGGTAACCGATTCGGCAAGATTGCGAGTGGCAACGACCTGCTCGCGTGGGGAACCGAGGAACAGGTCGGATTCTCGTTGCAACATCAGCGTTCGGTTCGACGACGTCAACCACTCGGCCAGGCGCTCATGGTTGGTGAACTCATAGACCACGACCCATTCGTTGGGATGCTGTGGGCCGGGCGGTTGCACGTCGCTACGCACGAAACCTTCGGCGTTGGAGGCAAGTGCGACAATGTCCTCAAGCCAGGCTCGAGCCTGACGCTGTCGATCACCCTGCACGGTTCGAGCAACGATGACGGTTGCAGTTGGAGGCGAGCGCATGCCTTGAGTCTATGAACGTCAAGTGGGCGCTTTGGTGACCTCGGTAACACGACCTATGAACAGGTGATGCACAAACGCAGACGGGCGCATTACCGCAGACGCGTGCCGTGTTGGATAAAGATATGAGCACGACTATGAAGCGAATCATCATCGCGATCGGGTGGGCCAGCGCAGTTATTGGTTGGGTTCTCTATCAACGTTCTACCGGACTTGGGACGGTGGGCTCGCTCCAGAGCTTTATCGATGTTGCACGGGGTGCTTGGTGGGCGATCTTGGCCTTCGTGCTCGTCTACACCATCCGCCCCCTGGTGCTGTTCCCTGCAACATTGCTAACGCTCGCTGGCGGGTTGCTCTTTGGACCCGTCGTTGGAGTTATCGCCACTGTGATCGGCGCAAACGCGTCGGCCATGGTCGCGTATTGGATTGCTCGTTCACTCGGCGTTGCGCCAAAGGACGACCCCGATGCTGCTGGTCTATTGGCGAAATGGTCAGCACGGATGCGGGAGGAAAGTTTCGCGACGGTGCTCTTGATGCGCTTTGCCTTCTTGCCCTACGACCTGGTCAATTACGCTGCTGGTTTCCTGCGTATTCGTCCGTTCGCGTTTCTTCTCGCAACCGCCCTCGGGTCGCTCCCAGGGACGGTGTCGTTCGTGCTCGCGGGCGCATCGATTACGTCGCTCGAAGATGGACCAGCGGGTATCGACGCCAACGTGCTGATTGCTTCAGCTGCAATCTTTGTGGTGAGCCTTATCGTGTCGCGTGTTGTGAAGAGGCCCAGCACGGAGCTGGCCGTCGAGGCCACAGCCGAGGACGAGACCGCTGACGATGCGTCCGCGAAACAGCTCGTCGGAGCCGCCTCCTTTGTCAGCTAGCACAGACCTGTTCGACCGCTGCCACCGAATATGCCTGCGCATCAAACTCGAACCAACGACCTCCAACAACGCCCACAAAGGCGCCCTCGCCGCTCGGGCGATTGAGCGTCAACAGCTCTCGACCATCACCGCACTCGTCGATGACGAAGGTGTCGATGATCACCGGTTGGCCGTCGGGGTTATAACTGCACTGACCCATACCGGAGGTCGGCGGGGCTGCGAGGAGCACAACACAATGCTCGAGTTCGAGGCTGCCACGAGCGTCGTCGACGACGTCGGCCAGCTGGCTCACGTTGCTGACTTCGATCAGGTCATCATCGACCGCAATGCGGAGAGGTTGCTGGTCGAGATTTCCGTTGCCCTCACCGGTTGAGCTCAGCGCTCCCTGCGCTTGAGTGACGCCGGCGTCGATTGCGGGGTTTGGAATCGGGCCGTTTGTCGGCAAGACGTTGTCTTGGGACAGCGCACCGCATCCGGCGAGACCAAGAACCATGAAGAGTGACAAGATCCAACGCATCTCGCTGGTATCGGACGAATCTGGCCACATCGTGAGCGCTGATTGCGTCGGCGCCAAAACTGGTCCGCAACACCGCTGCCCGCCAGGCCCAGGTGGACGTGGGGCAGCAGTAGGGTGAAGAGCAGTGAAGAATACGGTCGATGACGAGAACAGCCCGTTCCGCCAACCCACAGCGAGTGAGCAGCGTGTGGGTCTTGGCTGCGTCATTTTCGCCATCGCGGCAATGTTTACGCTGATCCTGATCGGCCTACTCGTCGTCTTCTAACGGTTTGACCGGGTCGTGAACTGTTGACCCGCCGGCGAGAATCTAAAATTCTTGTGACCGAATGGAAAGGTCACGCGTCAGACCGATAGGCACCGGTACCTTGCATCGTAGGCTCACCAAGAGCACAACTTCCCGCGGCCCCAACGAGGATACTCAGATGAACTTCTTTAACGCTGTCGCTTTCGGAATCGGCATGGTGGCGCTGATCAACCCCTGCGGCTTTGGGTTGCTTCCGGCATACCTCGGTTTCTTTCTTGGCCAAGAGGACGACACGCAGAACAAATGGATCTCGCTCAACCGGGCCCAAGGTGTCGGTCTCGCCATGACGCTCGGCATGCTCCTCGTCTTTGGATTCTTCGGTCTTGTCCTTGGCGGGCTGCAGCGAGGGATCGCAAGCTACCTGCCATATTTTAATATCACGCTAGGGATTGGGCTCGTGATTCTCGGTATCGCCATGCTCCGCGGCTACCAGTTGACCCTGAAGATCCCGAAGCTTCAAAAGGGTGGTTCGTCCGGTTCGTTCGGCTCGATGTTCCTCTTTGGCATGTCGTACGCGACCGCTTCGCTTACCTGCACCCTCGGCCTATTCATCACCGCCATCAACTCGGCCAATATCAACGCAGGGCCCGGTGGCGCCTCCTTCGCGTCGAGTTTTGGCGCACTGTTTAGCTACGGACTCGGCATGGGCCTGCTCGCCACCATGATCACGCTCTTTCTGGCCCTCGGAAAGCGCGGCTTGGTCGGAAAGTTCCAGCAGGTACTCCCAAAGATCAACTTCATCTCGGCCATCTTGCTCATCATTGTGGGGCCGTACTCGATTGGCTATGGCATCTGGGAACTCCAGGTGCTCAACGAATGGCCGCTCGGCGACGGGGTCTGGCCGTTCCTCGACAGCCTCAACCGTGGGGTCGGCGACCTTCAAGCAGGCGCGTCTGGCTGGTTTGGAGAAAACGTCTCCGTCTTTGGTCGCGAGATTCCCCGTACCCAGTTCTTGGCGTGGCCATTCATTGCAATTAACGCCGTGATCATCGCTGGCGGCTTCATTGCCCGGCGCCGCAAGGTCGATGCCCCCGACGAGCGGTCCTCTGATGAGACCGGTACGAAAAACGCGACGGCGAACGCTGCCTAGCGTTACCGTTGCCCTATGGGCACTTCTGGCGACGAATTCATCCGCAATGGTTACATCGTTGTTGAACAGTTGGTTTCGGTTGCCGAGCGTGAATCGATCATCTCTGAGCTGACCCGCTTCGCCCGCGGCGAGTACCCGCTCGTCAATCCCCCCGACGTGCCCGCCAGTGCGAGTGACGCCGAGCGTCTGTCGAAGATTTTGGCTGTCCACTTTCCTCACTGGGTGAGCCCGGTCATCGACGAGATGGTTCGCCACCGGGGAATTGCAGACGTGCTGGCCGAGGTAACCGGAGCCCATATTCCGTACTGGGATGGCCGTGTCAAATGCATGCAGTCCATGCTGTTTTCGAAGCCGCCCGGACTTCCTGGTCAGGCCTGGCATCAAGATGAACGCTACATACCGACCCGTGATCGGTCCCTGGTCGGCGTGTGGATTGCCCTCGACGATGCTGATGAAGAGAACGGTTGCCTGCGGGTGCTTCCCGAGTCGCATCGTCCAGGGAAACTGTATCCGCTCGGTGACCATGGCCGACCAGACGAGTTCGATCCCGGCGAAGAGGCCTACGGCTTTCCAAACGCCGAGGGGGAGGTGTTGGTGCCGGTCAGGGCTGGCGATGTGATCTTTTTCAACGGTTACCTCCTGCATCGTTCGAAGCGAAATGCGTCCACCACTCGATCTCGACGGGCGCTGGTGAATCACTACTGTTCGGCGTGGTCGAACCTGCCATGGCTCACCCGCGACGGGCTTGATATTGGCGTCAAGGACTATCGGGTCATCGTTCCCGTGGTCGGCGAAGACCCGTATCCAGAACGTCCTATCGAGGCTGCCCCGAACGAAGTGTTTCTTCGCCCTGCGAGCGGCACCTATACCGACGCGCAGGAGATCCTCGCCGACTAGTAGCTCAAGGTCGGGGTCAGAATGTCCGATCACCAACGAGACCGCTCTCTTCGGAATCAGGACTGCGTTCTTACGGACTATGGACTCACAAACTTCGACGCGAGCAGGCCTGGCGATCGCATGTGCTGGCGTGCTCGGCGCGTTCTTCTTGAGCGTGGGCACCGCTTCTGCTGCAGAAACCCACGAGTGGCTCGTGATGGCCAATACTGCCTATGACGATGGTGGATTCGAGCCGGCAGTCGAGTTGCTCACGTTAAGCCAACAGGACGCATTGGCCATGTGGACCGATCCTTCGGTCATGGTGGTCGAACCAAACAAGCGCATCGAGGCTGCCGACATTCGAACGAGCCATACGCGTATTGGCCTCGATCAGACTGCTGGTCTGCACATCAATGGCGTGGACGATTTCGCAGTCGATGCCACGATTGCAATCATCGATGGCGGGGTCCTGGCGAGCCATCCCGACCTCAACGTCACACATACGGTCGACTGCATCACCGGCGTTTGTGTCGCTGGCCCGGTCACGCCCACCGACCATGGGACGAACGTGGCGTCGATCGCCGCGGCGAAGGACAACGGGATCGGAACTGTCGGTGCCGCTCCCGGAGCCCGGATCTGGTCGATTCAGGTGATCGACGAGAACGGCATTGGGTCTACCCGCAACTTGGCCGCCGCCCTCGACTACCTGTTGGAACGTCCTGGCGAGGTGTCGGTAGCGAATATGTCGCTTGGATGCTCGTGTGATTCGTACGTGCTCGAGGCGTACACGCGCTTACTGGGCGACATTGGGCTTCCGCTCGTCGCGGCAGCTGGCAACGAGTCAGTGCATGTGCAGACCCAGGTACCGGCTCGTTACGCCGACGTCATCTCTGTGTCGGCCTTTGCCGACTCTGACGGTGTAGGCGGCGGCAACGGCCCGTTGCAGTGCGGTCTTCCCGATGATGTCCTGGCTTCGTTCTCGAACTTTGGTGCAGACATTTCAGCACCGGGTGTGTGCGTTCCTGGCGGAGCAGCAAACGGCGGTTACGTGTTCTTGAGTGGAACATCGATGGCCGCCCCTCATGTGGCAGGCGCTCTTGCGTTGCGACAAAGCGTCGAACAGCGAACATCGCGAGCTGGGGTTGCTGAGCTCGTGGATGAGTTGCTCGCTGCGGGTACGACTGACTGGGTCGATCCGGTCGATGGCGTTGCCGAGCCGGCACTGTACGTGGCGGATTTCTCGGCGCGAGTGATTTCCACCGCACCTGAGCCTCCGCCCACCACTACCACGACGACATCAACGACTTCAACGACTTCAACGACCACCACGACGGTTGCGCCAACAACACCAACGACCCAGCCATCTGTGCCGACCGGGCCCACAGTCCCCGATATCAACACAAACGAACCAGCGACGTGTCATGGTGCGGTGGTGACGGTGAACATCGAGGCTGGCGAGCAGCCCACGAATGGGCCCGACGTGATCCTCGGAACACCTGCTGGCGACATCATCGATGGCGGCGACGGCAACGACATCATCTGCGGCGGTGGGGGCAACGACAGTATCGATGGCGGGAACGGCAACGACATCATCTTCGGTGAAGCTGGCGCCGACTCGATTCTTGGTGGCAGCGGAAACGATCGTCTCGTTGGCAATTCGGGACCCGACAACATCGACGGCGGCGAAGGTGCTGACGTGTTGAGTGGCGGGAACGGCACCGACAGGCTCGTCGATACACAAGGGGACAACCGGTTCCATGGTGGCAAGAAGGATGACCAGATCTTTGGCGGAAGCGGGAACGACAACGGCATTGGTGGCGCTGGTGACGACCTGATCGACGGTGGCGCTGGCAACGACGAGCTACGGGGCGGCAAGGGTGCCGACACGGTCTTTGGTCAAGACGGCCACGATCTCCTTCGGGGCGGAAACGGTCCCGATGTGCTCTTCGGGGGCGACGGAGACGACGTTATGTATGGAGAGATCGGCCGAGACACGCTCCACGGCGAACGGGGAGGCGACGCGTTGTTCGGCGGCGCCGATGACGACCATCTCGACGGCGGCCTCGGCGTGGATCGATCCCGCGGCGGCGCAGGTGCCAACACCTGTACTGCGCCCACCAGCACTGCTGATCTGCTCGTCAATTGTGTCACCGAGGCCTAACCTCGCAACCCGGCAGGCGTTTGTTCCTCGAGCGTTTCACCGCAGCGGGGACGAGTAGAATATGGTCATGACACAATTGCTTGCTGCACTGGAAGCAGGGGGAACAAAGTTCCGTCCAGCGGTCCTGGACCCAGAAACGCTCGAGATCATCGACCAAGAATGGATCCCGACCACCTCTCCCGACGCCACGCTGAGTGCGTGCCTTGCGTTCTTCTCTCGCTTCGACATTTCAGCACTCGGCATTGCCTCATTCGGGCCGATCGTCGTCGATGCAAATGCCGACAACTACGGTGCAATCGCCGCAACGCCAAAACCCGGCTGGTCGGGCGCACCGATTCTGCACACGCTCGCGCAAGGCCTTGGCGTGCCGGCCGACATCGAGACTGACGTCGAGGCAGCCGCAGTCGCCGAGTGGAAGCTCGGAGCCGGCAAAGGCTACACATCGGTGGGCTATGTCACCGTCGGCACCGGAATCGGCGCAGCGCTTGCCATCAACGGCACCCCGTTTCGTGGTCGCAACCACACCGAACTCGGCCACATCCCCGTGTCTCGCGTCGCCGGCGACACCTTCGCTGGCCGATGCCCATTCCATAACGACTGCCTTGAGGGCATGGCATGCGGCCCAGCAATCGGCGAACGGTGGGAGGCCGACCCGGCAACGTTGGATGACCGCGACGACGTCTGGGACCTCGAGGCGGCATACCTGGCCCAACTCATTCGCGTCTACACCCTTGGGTTTGCCCCAGAGATCGTGCTCTTTGGCGGGGGAGTAGGCACCCGCCCAGACATGGCAGAGCGGATTGCTCGCGCTGCCGAGGCCGATCTGGCAGGATATGCCGTCGACGGTCCGCCGGTCGTTGCAACGGCTGGACTCGGCGCCGACGCTGGCCTTATCGGCGCGGCGATCACCGCGCAGCGTCTCTAGCTCAACAGCGGGTAGACGGCTCAGCGCCTTTCGGGGCGCCCAACTCGTGCCGGCGCACGCGCCGCAGTCGCCCGTCAAGCGAAGCCGATGAGGGATTTGGCGGTGGAGGTGAGCTCGGAGGGGAGGCCCAACCCCCACCGCCAGGGATCTATTGGCTTTCGCCGAGTCGAACGCCGGTCGATTTCACAAAGACGTGAATTGGTCCGTCAATTCCGATTTGCACGTTGTCACCTCGTGAGATGGAGGTCTCGCCCTCGACGCGCACAACAATAGTGTGTTCGGCGCCTTCGTGCGCAAGGGCACAATGCAAGAACGCCTCTGAACCAAGTTCTTCCACAACTGTCACCGAGGCAGGAGCGCCGCCTTCGACGAGCGTGAGGTGTTCTGGTCGAGCGCCGAGCACAAAGTTCTTCTCGCCCGAGTCACGGATATCTTTCGCGACCGCGTCAGGAAGTTCGACCGGCACCCCACCCATTGCCAGCGAGTCGGCGGTACGGGCAATATCGATGAGATTCATTGCTGGTGAGCCAATGAATCCAGCGACGAAAAGGTTGTCTGGATGGCTGTAGAGGCGACGAGGCGTGTCGACCTGCTGGAGCACTCCATGGTCGAGCACCGCAACGCGGTGCCCCATCGTCATGGCCTCAACCTGATCGTGGGTCACGTACACGGTGGTCACGCCGAGTCGGGCTTGGAGATCGACGAGCTCGGTACGGGTTTGCACACGGAGCTTTGCGTCAAGGTTGGAGAGCGGCTCGTCCATAAGGAAGACCTTCGGCTCACGCACAATGGCCCGTCCCATCGCCACACGCTGGCGCTGACCACCAGAGAGTGCCTTTGGTTTCCGATCGAGGTAAGGCATCAGGTCGAGGATTTGTGCTGCTTCTTCGACACGCCTGCGGCGTTCGTCCTTTGCGACCTTCTGCTGTTTCAGTGCAAAGCCCATATTCTCACCCACCGTCATCTGCGGATAGAGCGCATAGTTCTGGAACACCATGGCAATGTCACGGTCCTGCGGGCGAACGAGCGACACATCGCGGCCGTCGATGAGAATCCGACCCTCGTTCACCGACTCGAGTCCAGCGAGCATACGCAACGCAGTCGACTTGCCAGAACCCGACGGTCCAACGAGCACCAAGAGTTCGCCATCGCGAATCTCAAGGTTGACCTTGTCAACGGCGCGTACCTCTTGCTTTCCTCCGAATCCATAGATCCGGCTTGCACTTTCATAGGTGACCTCAGCCACGACTTCCTCCGTCCACTTTGGGTGGAAAATACACGTGATTTACTTGATAGCGCCGAGTGCGAGACCACGTACGAGACGCTTCTGCGCAATCCAACCTGCGGCGATGACCGGAATCGACGCCAAGGTCGCCGCGGCCGAAAGCTTCGCAAAGAACTGCCCTCGACCATCGACCTGGCTCGTCACCCAAATCGGAACCGTTGTGGTGTCCTGGGCAGTCAGGTTGAGTCCGAGGAAGAATTCGTTCCAGGCAAAGATGAAGCTCAACAGCGCGGTTGCGGCAATGCCGGGCGAAACGATCGGCAAGATCACCTCGCGGAGCTGCGAGAAGATCGAGGCCCCGTCGATCTGAGCGGCCTCGATCAGTTCCTTTGGAACTTCGTCAAAGAACGAACGCATCATCCAAACACCGAGCGGCAGGTTGAATGCGGTGTAAATGATGGTCAAGCCGGTCTTGGTGCCAAGTAGCTGATCGCCACCGAACGGGTTCGGAATTGCACGGGCGAAAAAGAAGAGTGGCACGATTGCCGCCGCCACGGGCAGGAACTTCGTCGAGATGAAGAAGAAGAGGACGTCTCGCCACTTCTCGACCGGACGAATCGCTAGCGCATACGCGGCTGGGATGCCCATTAGCAAGACCAAGATCGTCGAGATGATCACGACGATGAACGAGTTTCCAAACACGTCGGTGATGCTCAACGAGCCTTCGTTTATCTCGCGATACCGGTCGAGCGATGGGGTAAAGAAAAAGACCGGATCGAGACTTTGCGCGTCCTCTTCGGTCTTGAACGATGTGTGGATCATCCAGAAAATCGGGAAGAAGAACACGATCGCTGCGCTCCAACCAACAATGGCAGCGCCGAGGGAGCTCCATCGCGTGTCGAAGCCGACGATGTCTTGGTTCTGTTTGCTCACAGTGTGTCCTCCCCGTCGAGCAGGCCGGAAAGGACCCGCAGCGAGAATGTCGCAAGAATGATCGAGAAGATCACCACAACAACGCCAAATGCTGACGCCTCACCAAACTGGAAGGCGCCGCCGATTGCACGTTGGTGCACAAAGAATGGGATGTTTTGCGCCCCGATTGCACCACCGACGAGCTGATCGACCGCATCGAAGGTCTGGATGAGGAAAATCGAACTGAGCAAGGCGCCGAGCTCGATGTAGGGCCGGAGGTGGGGAATCGTGATTTGAAAGAAGATGGCTCGGTTGCTTGCGCCGTCGACGCGGGCGGCTTCGAGCACCGATGGGGATTGGCTTTGCAGTCCGGCGATCAGAATCAGCATGAGAAACGGCGTCCACTGCCAGATCGAGAAGATAATGACGGTCAATAGGGGATGGGCGCCCGTTTCGAATGGCTCCAGCCCAACGCTTGTGAGGAGGAAGTTCACGAAACCAAAGCGAACGTCGAGGATGCTGTTACGCCAGATGAGCGATGCCGCGACCGGCATGGTCAAGAAGGGGGTGATCAACAGCGTGCGGACAATCGAGCGTCCAATGAACTTCTTGTCCAGAGCAATGGCGAGTCCAATGCCGAGGATCGTCGAGATAAACACCGTGCCGAAGGTGATGTAGAAGGTGTTGAGCACCGCGCCGCGAAAGCGCGGGTTTGAAAAGACCGGCCCGAAGTTGTCGAGGCCAATGAATTCGATCGGGTTCGGGGTGAGAAAGGCCCAGTCGTTGAGCGAAATCCACAGTGCAATGACGAACGGCACTTGGGTAACAACGATGGTAAATATCAGTGCTGGCAGCAGTGGCAAGCGCCGAAGCCATCGCTCTTTGCGTTCGGCGCGCTTGATCTCGGTCGCATGGATTGTTGCGACGTCAACGTCGGCGGCTAGTTCTGTCGTCACGCGCAGTTTTCTCCGTAAGACTCGACCTGAGGCCGAGCAGATCAATGTGCCAATACTAGGGGTGGCCGACGCACGCTTGGTGCGATCGACCACCCCGGGTAGTACGTATTACGTATTGGTCAGCAAGCGAAATCGCTTACTGGCTTACCTCTGAAGCAATTGCCTGGCAGTTGTCCAGGGCGTCGTCCACGGACTGTGAACCAGCGATTGCTGCGGAGATTTCCTGGGTGCATCGGGTACCGATGTCCTGGAACTCTGGGATACCAACGTACTGAACGCCTGGGAGACCTGGGCGAGGTGTTGCGCCTGGCATCTCTGGGTTCGCTACGTTGATCTGGTTGAGTACAACGTCAGCAAACGACTCGGTTGCTGCGAGGTAGTCAGGGTTCGAGTAGGTCGATGCACGGGATCCCGGAGGAGCACCGGCCCAACCGTTGGTCTCGCCGGAGAGGTTAATGAACTCTTCGGAAGTTGCCCATGAGATGAACTCCCATGCAGCAGCGGTGTTCTCGGTGCCTTCTGGGATGGCGAAGGACCAGGTCCAGAGCCAACCAGCAGCGAGATCAGCTGGACCCGTAGGAGCGAGAGCTACACCGAGGTTGCCGGTGAGGCCTTCGTTCTCAAGGATGCCAGCAGCAACGGTAGCGTCGTACCACATGGCGGCGCTGCCTTCCTGCATAAGCTCGAGGCACTGTGGGAAGCTCGAGTTAGCCGCATCGTCTTCACCGTAAGTGGTGACGAGGTCAACGTAGAACTCGGTAGCTGCACGGAAGCCGGAGTCAGCCTGGTTAATTTGTGCTTCACCAGGGGTTCCATCAGCGTTTGCTTCCCACCAGGTGCCACCAAAGGTGTTCACAACAGTGGTGAGCGATGCACCAAGATCGCCCCAGCCAGCAAGGCCGCGGAGGCAGATGCCAGCGACGTCGTCGCTGTCAACCTGTGCTGCGATTGCAGCAATCTCGTCCCAGGTTGGCTCAGCAGGAACTTCAATGCCTGCTGCGTCCATGATTTCCTGGTTGTACATGAGGAACGAGGACTCTCCGTAGAACGGAACGCCGTAGAGCGCGCCGTCAAGGGAAAGTGCGCCACGGATTGGAGCGAGCAGGTCGTCGAGGTTGTAGTCCTCGTCGGCCTCTGCCAATGGCGTCAGGTCCTGGATCCATCCGTTGACTCCACCGAACTGTGGTGCCTCAAATGGGCCAATCATGAACGCATCGAACTCGGCGCTACCGGTACCGGCAGCGAGAGTTACACGCTCACGAAGTTCCTGCTCTGGAAGCTCGAGGAAGTTGACGGTGATGCCCGACTCTTCTTCGAAGATTGGAGCAAACTCTTGGATTTCGCCGGTCGCGCCGTTGTTTACAACAGCAACGGTGATTTCCGAGCCAGCGAGGTCGCCAGCCGGAGCTGCTTCTTCGTCTTCCATGGCTTCTTCATCTTCCATGGCTTCATCATCTTCGCCTGTTACGGCTTCTTCGACTTCCTCAGCTGCACCTTCTGCAGCTTCGGTGACGTCGTCGACGGTGCTGCCGCATGCTGCGGCCACCATTGCCAAAGCTGCGAGCAGCCCAAGCATCTTTATCAGCGCAGGATTGCGCGTTTGTTGTTTCCTCACGAGAAAAAATCCCCTTCCAGTGTGAGCACGACGAAGGAGAAGCCCCTCGCCGTCGATAATTAATACAAGGCCTACGGCGAGAATGCCGGTCAGGGGGCGTGGCAAAACGGCGTAGCTCCGAGCAGCCAATGTTGGACGCAGCGCCCAAAACGGCGCATGCGCCCAGCACCAATTTTGGACTGTGTCGACACCGTGTCCGTCCGTACCCTGCGAATCATGGATCGCACAGAACTGAACCAAACCACCCTCGGCCAGATAACGGACGACATTGCGGTGCCCGAATATGACCGCAGCGCTCTGGCTCGGTCGATTGTGCACATCGGTGTTGGCGGATTTCACCGGGCGCACCTCGCGGTCTACGTTGATGAACTCGCGCGAAAGGGTCACACGGATTGGGGCATTGTTGGTTCCGGCGTCATGGCGGGCGACGCGCGGATGCGCGATGCGCTACAGGCCCAAGACATGTTGTTTACCGTCGTGGCTCGCGGCGCCGACGAGCTCGACATGGCGGTCATTGGTTCACACCTTGATTACGTGCTCGCAGCCGACGACCCGCAGCCACTGATCGATCTGATTGCTGCTGACTCCACCGAGATTGTGTCGTTGACGGTTACCGAGGGCGGCTATCCCGTCGACGACGCTACCGGCGCGTTCGACGCCACCTCGCCTAACGCAGCGCCAGGGTCTGCGTTCTCTGCGATGATCGGCGGGTTGAAGGCGCGTATGGATGCGGGCGGCAAGCCGCTAACGATCATGAGCTGTGACAACGTGATGGGTAACGGGGACGTGGCGAAGCTCTCGGTCACCACGATGGCCGCAGCCCACGGCGACGCGTTCGTGTCGTGGATAAACGAGCATGTCTCCTTCCCAAACAGCATGGTTGACCGAATCACTCCGGCAACCACAGAGAACGACATTGCATGGTTGGCAGATACCCACGGCCTCGTCGACCAGTGGCCAGTCGTCTGCGAGCCGTTCATCCAATGGGTGATCGAAGACAACTACGCCGGGGCGCGTCCGCCGTGGGAAGAACTCGACGTGATCATCACAAATGATGTGCGCCCCTACGAGCACATGAAGCTTCAACTCTTGAACGCTGGTCATGCCGTGCTCGGATTTGCTGGTCACCTCTTTGAGATCGAGCTCGCCCACGACGGAATGGCCGACCCTGATGTCCTGTGCTTTATCGAGGCGTTTCTCCATCGTGAGGCCAAGACGTCCTTGCACCCCGTCGACGGCATGGATTTCGATACCTACATCGACAGCCTGCTGAAGCGTTTCGCGAACCCTGAGGTCAAAGATCAGATTCTGCGTCTAGGCATGGATGGGACAAGTCGTCTTCCGAAGTTCATTCTTCCAACGCTCCGCACGCATCTCGCAAACGGCGGTCCGACCGAGATGACGGCACTCTTCTTGGCCACATGGTGCCAAGCACTCACGGGCGTGAGCGATGCGGGCAACCCAATCGAGTATGGCCCCGACCCACTTCTGGAGGACGCCAAGGCGGCTGCCCAAGCGTCGTTCGACAACCCGGCTGCCTTCCTTGAGCTCGCCCCAATCTTTGACGGCATTCGCGACAACGAAGCGTTCGCCGAGCAGTTCGCCGACGCACTGACCAACATCCGGGCCCATGGCTTGCGTGCGGCTATTCAGTCGGCGGTCGCAACGGGCTAACCGGACAGGCGTTGCCATGTTCGCTGCCGTCGCGACCTACGGCGTGCGGCCGAGCCCGCTCGAGATTGCCGAGGCAGCAATGTCTCGTGCCGTCACCGCAAAGTAATACGACCACGTCAGAATCCCGAGGAACTTGAGTCCGTCCTCGGCGAGTAGCGCCGTGTCGCCGATTGGATTGGCCACCACATCGACCAGTACGGAGACGCCAAGGGATCCAAGGGCCACCAGCAGCAACATCCAACGGGTGCGGAGAACGTCGCGGTAGAAGACCGCAAGCCACAGTCCGACCGGCAACACGACGAGCGCCTGGGCTGCGGCTTTGGTTCCCATCAATTGTCTCACCGGACCGACGTGGAGACGGAACGCGTCGTCGAAGACCAACACGAGCGTCGCAAACGCTCCGACCGCCAGGAAGTGCGCTGCGCTGGTTCGCCCAATGCGGTTCGCAACCCACGCGCCAGCTCCGGCGAAGGTCACGCCTGTGGCCCAGATGAGAAGGCCGAGGTTCGAGATTGCGCCGGTATACCACGGCTGGCCGCCAACAAAGCCCGGGTCCAACACAAGCGAGCTGAGCGACGTGGCTCGCTGAAATCGGGCGACCACCAAAACAGCAATACCAGCGCCCCACACAAGAACGAGCGGGGTAAGGCTCAGTAGCTGTTGGCGAAGAGAAAAGCCGCGCCGATCAACCGTCTTGTCGACGCCCGGCTGCTTGGGCGCAACAGTGCTGGTTGCTTGGCGTTCCACGGTGAGAATGTCGACATGTTCTTGCCGGAACTAGAGCGATAGTTCTCTCGAGGGCAAGTCGCAGTGGTCACCTCGTGCTCGCTGCGATGGCCATTCCTGCGTGGTAGCCGTTTGTCCAGGCGTTCTGGAAATTGAATCCGCCCGTGATGCCGTCGACGTCGATCACCTCGCCTGCGAAGTAGAGGCCCTCGACGAGCTTGCTTTCCATTGTCTTGAAGTTGATTTCGTCTCGTGAAACCCCTCCACACGTTACGAACTCTGCCTTGTTTGTACTCTTGCCGTCGACGGTAAACGTGGCGTTGGTGAGCTCGGTTGCGAGCGTTCTGGCGTTGGCCTTGCCGAGCTGGGACCAGGTTGTCGACTCGTGAACTTCAGCGTGTGCGAGCATGCGAAGCCACAGACGCTTGGGGAGTGTGTCGACAGGACTACGGGTGGCGAGTTGTTGTTTGGCCCGGCTGGTGCGCAGGTCGGAGATGAGGGCGACGGCGTCGATGCCTGGGAGCCAGTTGACGGAGATGTCGAAGGTGTAGTTCCGTTCGGCGAGTTCGCGTGCACCCCATGCGGAGATCTTGAGGATGCCCGGGCCGCTCATGCCCCAGTGGGTGACGAGCACGGGGCCTTGGCTTGCGAGCTTGCTTTCGTGGATTCTGACCTCGGCATCGGGAACGGCGAGGCCGGCGAGGCCGTCGATCCGAGCGTCATCGATCTTGAACGTGAACAGCGATGGTGTTGCCGGGAGCAGGTGGTGGCCAAGACTCGCTGCGAGCCTGGCTCCCGCAGCGCTTCGGGTGCCGCCGGTTGCAATGAGCACGTTGCGTGCGCTGGTGCTCTTCCCGGTGTTTACGTCGACCTCGAACGCGTCGCCGTTGGAGGAGATTTTGTTGACACCTTGTTCGGTTCGTATCGCGACGCCAGCGGTTCGAGCCGCGTCCAACAGCGCGTCAACGATTGTTTGGGAGCTATCGGTGTTGGGGAACATGCGTCCGTCGGCTTCGGTCTTGAGTTGGACTCCGCGGCTCTCGAACCACTCGACTGTCTCGGCGGCACCGAAGCGGTTGAAGGGACCAATCAGCGACTTTTCGCCCCGGGGGTAGTGTCCGCTCAGGGGTCGCGGTTCAAAGCACGCATGGGTGACGTTGCATCTGCCGCCGCCGGAGATCTTGACCTTCTGGAGAAGTTGACTCGTCTTTTCGACGATGACCACGGACTTATTCGAATGCTCCGCACAGGTGATGGCGCTGAAGACGCCTGCTGCGCCACCGCCGATCACGAGGAGATCGTGGCTCATGACGCGAACATTCGCCCGTGCGTCGCGACACGCACCGACCTTTCGACTTTCAATGAGGGTGTTTGATTCTTCGACGCGGCAACCATGGGTGAGCCGAGAATACTCGAAGCGGTCACCGTCCTGGTGAGCTCGGTGGAGCGTGAAACGATCGCGAAATAGCACGCAGCATCTGGACCGACAGCGGGGTAGATGCGAATAGCCTGACGTTATCGGTCACGAAAGGAACCCCACCACCATGGACGATCAGGAACGTTGAGACGGTGACCAAACTTTTTGACCAGCTCGGTGAATGGGCATCTGGAAGCACGGGGTGCGAGGCCGCGGTCGAGCTGCTGATCGAGACCGAGTTCTGGTTGACGCGGGCCGAATTTGTTTCACGGGCGATTGTCGTTGATGGCGACGCTGCGTCTATTGATTGGGTGGAGGCGGGGGAGGTCGCAAGGGACGTCCAGTGTTCTCGCGGTGAGCGCTTCCTTTTGCTGCTGGCGTGTTCGCTCGCCGATCCAACCCAACAGGTGGCAATGTCTGATGTGTCGGCGCTCGATGGCCGCAACGTGAAGCGGACAGCTGAGGCGCTCCACACCGCCAAGTTTGGCTGGCGGTAACTCGAAAGAAAAAGGGCAACGCCGTGCCTGGAGGCGGGATCCCAAGCACGGCGTCGTTAGATCTCAATGTAGGGAGTGTCGGCGCCGATGTCACTCCCCAATATTGGGGTATCCGTTGGCGGGTTTGGTCGTGGTCGAGCGTCCAGCCAGTGGTCGTTATCGCCCCGAGGTGAGCGCCTTTGCATTCGCGTGGGTGATGTTGTCGAAGGCTTCGGGGTGGTTAGTACAGGCCTCGCGTAGGTGGCGGAGCTGGTCGTCGAGGTGAAGCCCGACATTTGGCGCGTCGCTCCCAAACAGGATCCGGTCGGACAGGCCTGCCCGCAGGGCATCTTCCAACGCGATTGGCTCCATGACGACCGGGGCAGTGTCGGCCCAAATGTTGGGGTGCGCCTCCATGGCGCGTAGCACGGCGTCGACTGCGGAGTGTCCGCAGTGGGCGGCGATCAGCCGCGCCTCGGGGTGGCGCTTGGCGGCCCGGACGAGCGGTGCGACCTCGTCGGTCGCGGTCATTCCCGTTACCCCATGGCCGAGGTGAATCACGACGGGGACGGCGAGTTCGGCGAGTACGTCGTAGACAGGGTCGAGTCGGGGGTCGTCTACGTCGTAGCGTCCAACTGAGCAGTGGAGCTTGCACACGGTTGCGCCGTAGTCGGTGATTGCCGTGCGTACAACCGCTGCTGGATCGTCATCGTCAGGGTGGGTTGTGCAGCCCGACCGTACGGTGACCTGCGGCGTGGTTAGCGCCATCGAAAGCTGCGCCATATCGGCGTTGAGTTTGTTCGACATGTCGCCGATGTGCGCGTAGGGAAGGCTCCAGATTTCGGTGACGCCGGCGGCTGCATGCGAATCGATGACCTCGGCGTTGATTGCGTCGTAGGCGAGTTGGCCTGGGAGGTGTTGGTCGAAGAAGGACCGAATCTTTTGCGCGAGCCGCTCGGGGAGCAGATGTGTGTGCGTGTCGGTTATCGAACCATGCGGGCCGTTCATGCTCGGACAGTAGCGGGAGCGTTGGCATTGGC
The DNA here is from genome assembly GCA_938084885.1 of uncultured Acidimicrobiales bacterium. Taxonomy (GTDB): domain Bacteria; phylum Actinomycetota; class Acidimicrobiia; order Acidimicrobiales; family SHLQ01; genus SHLQ01. Next base: position 5,189 of record CALKGG010000109.1, on the reverse strand, counting down.
CGAATCGCGTCCGGGGGCCGGCTGGTGCAACGCGACGTCAGGTCATGGGTCGTCAGGTTATGGGTGGTGCGCTAGTCAACCGAGTTGAGCGTTGCGCTGCCGAAGCTTTGGTTTGCTCGGAAATCCCAAATCTGGACTTGGTTGAAGACGCTGAGGTCGACGGTTTCGGGGATCTCGTATTGCTGGCGGCCAATCGCGAGCTGGAGGTCGCCGAGGCTGACGATGTTGCCGTTCTCTGCCCGTAGCACGACCTCGACACGCGAGCTGCGGTCGGTTCGAAAGTCCTCGGTGAATCGGAGTGTTCGTTGCGCCGAGCCGTCGGTGCTGAGGACGACGGCCTCTCCTGAGATGGTGAATTCGTCGGTGCCGACGAAGCTTCCAGCACGCGGAACGTCTTCGCGAACAAAGGCGTTGGTTGCGAACTCGACCGTAGTCGCTCGGGCTTGATCAAGTTGTGCGCTGGTGAGTGCGCCCGAGAAGGCCACGAGGATCGAGGCGTAGATGCCGACCAGTGCGAGGCCGGCGATGGCCATGTACGAGATTGGGTTGCGATGTGTCATGGGTCATAGAAGCCGGTGGTCGCCTCCAACAATTCCGAAACGGGATGAACAACTGCGTATCGAGATGAACATCTCGGTACGCACTCAGGCCGCTGGGTCAGTTGGATGGGTTCTCCATGAGGCCCGGCCGAACATTTGCCTCGAGGCGGTCGAGCGCCGAGGTCAACGCGTGTAGGTCGGCTTCGCTGAAGCCTTCGAAGACGCGACGGCGCACGTCGATGGCCTTCTCGCTGAGTTCGTTAGCAACTGCTGCGCCGCGGTTGGTGACCTGCAAGATGCGACTCCGGCGGTCGCCGGGGTCTGGTGCACGCTCTACGAGGCCAGCAGCGACCAAGCTTTCGACCAACCGGCTGACATTTGGTGCGTCTTCGAGTGCGGTGTCGGTGAGCTCGACCTGGCGCATTGGTCCGTCGTCTCGGATTCGAGCGAGGACAAACCATTTCTCTGGTGTCAGCCCGTGCTGGCTGGTCTCGAGGAATCGAGCGAGGTGCGTGACGAGGAGTCGGTTCGTGCGATGTAGCCGATAGGCAACGGCGTGGTCGAGGCGTTCGGATTCATGGATGCTCGCCGCAGCCGCCGCTGGCATGGACGCGGAGGTCACGGGCCGACGCGCTCGCCGACGTAGTAGGCCGAGTTTGGTGGGCCAGCGAGACATGGCCCGACAGCGGCCATGGTCTGTTTGAAGTGATCCGATGTCGTGTAGGCCTCGAAGTGTTCCTTCGTTGACCATTCTTCGGCGATCATCACGCTGTTCGGGTTGCTGGTATCGACCGAGACAACGAAGAGTTCGCAGCCATCGAACAGGGACTGGATGCGTCCGGCTTCGGTGGTCAGGGTGTCGACGAGGGTCTGGCGGCCCTCGTTGGTTGCAGTGACTTGTACTCGTGCGGTCAACATCGTGCATTACCTCTTTCATGGCGTACGTAATAGTGGCGTACGCAACTATATCCAAACTCTTGCTCGAGGCAAACCCGAGCTGCGTTCAGTGCCGAACCGCTCCCTAGCACACGAGACAGGCGGGCGGGCTCGGTAGTACCCGCTCCTATTCGGGTTCGTCGAGCAGCGCCGTTGCATCTGCCGGGACGTCGACGGCGTGTTCCTTCAAGATCTCAAGCGGAACGATTTGGGTGGCGAGTTCGTGGGTGCTCGCAAGAACGACCGGCGCGGCGACACCGTCCATATGCGCGCGCAACCAGTTCGCTGCGGTGACGCACCAGCGGTCACCGGGTTTCAACCCGGGAAAGCCAAACTGAGGCGCTGGTGTGCCCAGGTTGTTTCCAATGGACGCCTGATGCTGGAGGAACTCAGCGGTGACGACAGCGCAGATGGTGTGACTGCCGGCGTCGCCGGGATCGGTGTTGCAGCAGCCGTCTCGATACCAGCCGGTCATTGGATCGCTACTGCAGAGTTCTAGCGGCGTCCCGAGGACGTTGTTGGGCTCAGACATAGCTCGACACTAGATGCTGCACCACCCAAATGGAGGATGAGGGGTGTCCCACAGCGTCGACTTCCTCCTGGAAGATCGAATAGCCTGCCACCATGCCGACCCACAAAGTCAACCTCGCTGACAAGCTCGAACTGTTCGACACCCATTGGGATCCGAAGGTGGTTGCGAGTTACAACAATAACGACGTGATGGTGGTCAAGATCCAAGGCGAATACGACTTCCACACCCACGACGACACCGACGACTTCTTTCTCGTTCTCGAAGGCGAAGTCACGATGGACTACGCCGACGACGACAGCGTCACCTTTGGCGCCGGCGAGATGGTAATCGTTCCGGCGGGCGTTCTTCACCGGCCGCGCGCCGTCAAGGAAGCAAAGGTCCTCTTGATCGAGCCCAAGGGCGAACCAAACTCGGGCGACAGCGAGCGCGCCCCGGCATCGAAAGATCACATCTAGTTCGTCGCTCTACACCGCGATCTGTCGTGGTCGTCAAACCCTTCTCGCGTTACTCGACAGTTTGAACTGGAAGTAGGCGGAAACCAACAACAGGCCGGCCGCGGCCATGGCGATGAAGGAAAGCGTGTGGAACCCCGACATCGAAAGGACGAGCCCCGACGCAAGCGCTCCGGTGCCGCTGGCAACGTTGGTTGCCATGTCGGCGGCTCCTTGGACAGCAACTCGATCGCCTACTTCCACCGACTCGGTGAGGAGGGCAGACCCAGCCACGATCGTGAAGCTCCAGCCCAAGCCGAGCAGGAACAGTCCGGGGAACATCAACGCCTCGGACGCGTCGCCAGCCAATGACGTAAGCGATGTTGCCAGCACCAGGGTGAGACCGCCCAAGGCAATGGTTGGCACACGGCCTCGGTTATCGGAGATCCACCCAGCGATGGGGGCGAGTGCAAACATTCCGGCCGTGTGCGCCGATATCACCGCACCGATGATGCCATTGCTATGCCCGTGAGCATCCATGTGAAGCGGCGTCATCGCCATCACCCCAACCATGACTGCCTGGCCAATTACCAGAGCGAAGAAGGCCAGTCGAGCGAGCGGCCGGTTCATTGCTATAGAGACAGCTTCGAAGAAGGGGGTCGCGTTCTTTCTCGTTGCATCTGGGTCGACGCCACCGGCCACCACCAGCGGGTCCGGGCGCATGAAAAGCCAAATCGCCGCAGCGGCGAGGGCAGCGAGAATGATCGACATTGCAAAGCCGCCAGCGTTCTTGTCGAGAGACGCCGCTTCGGCAATGTCGCCAGCGAAGCCGATGAAGAGCGGGAAGATCACCGCCCCGAATGTCGAAGCGAAGATCACCGTACTGATCTCCCTTGAGCGCCGCTCTTCGCTTGCGAGGTCGGCAGCTGCGTAGCGCGAAAGGTTCCCCGCTCCTGAGCCAGCGCCAATCAGGAGCATCGCTGCGAGAAATATCGGCAGTGACGACAGCTGGATAGCCACAATCGCGATGACACCGCCGAGAGCTGCAGCTGCAAAGCCGCGTGTCAGGCCCGGGGCGCGGCCGTTTCGTTGCATGAAGACCGCAAGCCAAGCCGCACACAGCGCGGACCCAGCAGTGCTGAAGCCAGTGCTGAGCCCGGCCCAAGTAGAGGACCCGAGAATTTCTTTGATGGCGAGCACCGAAACTGGGAACATCGATGAAAACGCGCCCCGGCTGAGCACCGCCGAGGCCCAAAGGACCCGCAGCGTCCGCCGGTGAACGTCCTCGCGGCTATAGGTGGGCTCCGTCACCGGCACACGCTACCCGCACAGCCCCGACCGGGTGAACAGTGACCGGTTGCATCTGCAAAGCCTTGCCGCTCTAGCCCGTTTCGACTTCCATACAACTGGTGTCGATTCGGCAATGAGCACTGAGGTTGCGCTCAATCTGCGAACACTCAGTTTGGGTTGACCGTCAGTTCACACCCGACTCGTCATGTTCGGCCGAGTAGGTCTTCTTTGAAGCTGCGAAAGCGATCGTGAGCAACACCTGTTGGACCAATGCCGTGGTGTGAGCCATCGGCTTCCAAGGTAAAGGTGTGCATCTGCGTGAGGTCTCGGCTGTCGATTGCGAGATACCTCGCCGGGCCACGGGCTGGCCCAGCGCGCCACAACAACCATTCACCAATGCGTCGCTTAAATGCTGTTGCTTCGGCTGTGATGCCAAGCGGCTCGCCGAGTGCGAGCAGCTCCGCCGGTGCTTCGACCCAGGCCGAGGCTGCGATGTTGCGGTCTCGGGTAGGTGTCGCTGGCAGGTCCGAAGTCTCGATCGGCGTGAAGTCAAACGGTCGGTCATCGACCTTGATAGCGCGCATTGCGTCAACGTACACCAGTGACGATAATGACGGCATGGTGCGCCGTTGGTATGTTCCGAGAGAACAGGGACTGACCGCAGGACTGCGTGGTTCGGTGGTTCTGATTCTGGGACTCTTCCTAGCCTTTGGTGTTGCGCTTGCACTGATGAGTCTCGGGTTGATCGTTTTGTCTGCATTAGAGAGCGATAACTGCGTTGGTCCCGTCTGCGCTATTGGATGGGTCTATGGCGGTATCGGCTTGTTTGTTTCGGCACTAATCGTTCTCGTACCAGTAGGGTTTTTGGCGGCGCGGTCGGCGCTCCGTCGCAGTCGGATGTGATTAGCTCTTACGCCCCCACTGCCCCGCTGGGGAACAGGTGTTCGCTAAATGGGCTATGCTCTTTCGGTGCGTCTCGATGGCAACCTGACCTTCATTCCCGGCGACGTCCCGAGGGATTCGTGGTTTGCCCTTTGGGACCCACTCGACCAGGGCGGGTTGTTCGACGAGGAACGACAAGGCCACGAAGAACCATCGAGTGGCGTCGACGAGTTCGAGACGGTTCAGGTCAGCTTGACCGTTCCCGCCAAACGAGGAACAACCGTCGAACAGATCAGCGCTCGTCGTGTGCCGATGGCAGCACTCATCGATGCGGTGGCGCACCTGCCGAAGTCGTTCGCGGCTAGCCGGTCGACACACGCGTGGGCCGGGGTTGTTCGCACTGCGCTGACGTTCATTGCTGAGGGCCGGGTGTTGCCGTGGATCAGCCCAAAGGGTTTCGACACCTGGCGTGTTGACCCGCTGACGCCATCACAGCTCGAGCTCGTCACCGCATGTGCTCAATCGTTGCCAGCCGAAGCGCACTGCACCCCTGGCTCACGGCGGGGGACCATTGCGGAC
>CALKGG010000108.1 GCA_938084885.1 uncultured Acidimicrobiales bacterium | reverse complement strand
GGCTCATCGGTGGTGAGCAGTTGCATGACGATCTCGATGTACTCCTCGAGGAGTGGCCGCATCTCCTGCGGCTCAAGACCGAGCATCGCCGCATCGGTGGGCAGTGCTCCGGGTCCCATGCCAAACATGACTCGACCTCGGGTGAGATGGTCGAGTAACACCATTCGTTCCGCGACCCACAGTGGATTGTGATAGGGCAGCGAGATCACACCGGTACCGAGTTTGATGTTCTTTGTTCGTTCCGCTGCGGCCATGATGAAGATCTCTGGCGATGCAATGATCTCGCTACCAGCCGAATGATGTTCGCCAATCCAAGCCTCGTCGAAGCCGAGCTTGTCCATGTGTTGGAGCAATTCCAGATCCGACTCGAGCGACAACGTCGGGTTGTGCTCGGGTGGATGGAATGGCGCCATGAACGTACCGAATCGCATTCTCATGATGTCCCCCGTAGTTACCACGCAGCCGCCGTGACGGCGTGACGAACGTCACTCTAGTCGCGCGAAACCGTGGAGGCTAGAGGGTTGAAAGCGACGCGGGTCACGCGAGACATAGACTTGCTATATGAGTAGCTACGCGCGAGGGGTCTAGTGAAGAGCGGCGCCTGCACGCACTATGTCGATATGCCCCATGTGAACCAGCTCCTTCCCCGCACCCGACGTGCGCCGCGAGCAAAGAACACAACACCTCGGTTACTCCCCGGCATCGCCACAGCCATTGCCCTTGCCATTGCGGCTCGATGGCTCGGTGGAGCATCCGGCTTCTCCTCATTGACCATGGCCGTGATCATCGGGATCGTCCTCGGAAATGTTCCCGTGTCGATCGACCAACTCCGCCCCGGCCTCTCCTTTGTTGCCAAACACGTCCTACGAATCGGCGTCGTAGCGCTCGGCATGCGCCTTTCGATCGACAACGTGACCGAGCTTGGAACCGGCGTCATCATCACCATCGTTGCCACCGTGACGGCAACATTCTTCGGGACACAAGCCCTCGGCCGCCGACTCGGCGTATCTCGTCCACTGTCCTTGCTCATCGCGACCGGCTACTCGATATGCGGAGCGTCGGCGATCGCTGCAATGGAAGCAAGCTCGGACGCAGAGGAAGAGGAAGTCGCTGTGGCGATTGGGCTCGTCACCCTGGCTGGCACGGTTGCGATGTTCGCCATCCCCGTTCTCGGCACGCTACTGGGACTCACCGATGCTCAGTACGCCATCTGGGCCGGAGCCAGCATCCACGATGTAGCCCAGGTCGTCTCCGCTGGAGCAGCGCGCGGGTCGACGGTGTTAGCGGCCGCCGTCGTCGTCAAACTCACTCGAGTCTTGTTACTGGCCCCCTTGGTTACCGGCGTCAGCCTCTCCCAACGCCGAGCTGGTCCAAGCAGCGCAGCACGACCTGCGCCCATCCCCGCCTTTGTCGCTGGATTCCTTCTCCTCGTGGCGATTCGCAGCACCGGGACCATTCCCGATTCGGTCGTCGAGACCACGCAGTGGATCGAGAGCCTCCTGTTCACGATTGCACTCGTCGGCCTCGGTGCCGGCGTGCGCATCAGCAAACTCCGACAACTCGGCGGCGGACCTCTTCTGCTCGGGACACTCGCGTCTGGACTCGTCGCCACGGTCAGCCTCGGCGCGGTGCTCCTCGTCGCCTAACAGACGTGTCGAGTTTGACGTGCCGAATCCATACACGGCCACTAGGTTTTCGAGATGGACAACGTGATCCAAACAGCGGGACTGGTTCGCAGCTTTGATGACATCGAAGCAGTTCGAGGAGTCGACCTCGAAGTAAAGCCTGGCGAGATTTACGGCTTTCTCGGACCAAACGGTGCCGGAAAGTCGACCGTCGTCAAAATGTTGACCACATTGCTCACACCGACCGCAGGCACTGCGACCGTGCTCGGCCACGATGTCGTCACCGGTGCGAACGAGATTCGTCTTCGAATCGGCGCTGCGCTTCAGGAAGCGTCACTCGACGACAAACAGAGCGGCCGAGAAATCCTTCAGCTCCAAGGGTCGCTCTATGGGCTCACCAAAGCCGAGGTCGCACAGCGCATCGACGAACTCTCGACGCTCATCGAGTTCGATGCGATCGATCGTTGGATTCGCGAATACTCCGGCGGCATGAAGCGTCGCCTCGACCTCGCTGCGTCGCTCATGCATAACCCCGACCTACTCTTCCTCGACGAGCCAACGACCGGCCTCGACCCGCAAAGTCGCGCCCGAGTGTGGGAAGAAGTGCGGGCGCTCAATAGCGAGCTCGGCACCACGATCTTTCTTACCACCCAATATCTCGAAGAAGCCGACGAGCTCGCCGACCGAGTCGGAATCATCAACGCCGGCAAGATCGTCGGCGAAGGCACTCCCGATGAGCTGAAACGATCGGTCGGCGCCGACGTCATCCAGGTTCGCCTACTCAGCACCGACGAGCCTGCCATCGAGGCACTGCAGCAACTCGACGTGGTCGACAAGGTCGAGCGGGGCCCACGCTCGCTGCTCATCTCGGTCAGCAACGGTGCAGCCTCGGTCTCTCCGGTCGCCGTCCAACTCGATGCGATCGGCGCTGAGGTCGCCGAGCTCACGCTTCGCACACCGACCCTCGATGATGTCTTCCTCGAACTGACCGGCGACCGAATAGAGGTAAACCAATGAGCGCAGTAACGCCGTCGGATCCAACCAGCCCTCCCCGCAGCGCTGCGGTCCGTTCGAACGTGCGGGCAAAGCCCTCCGGGTTTTTCAGCGATCTATTCACCGTTGCCGGTCGGGCGTTGCGATCCATCCCTCGTGAACCCGAATCGTTCATCCCCGCGCTGTTCATCCCGGCGTTCTTCTTCATTGTGAACATCGGCGCGCTCCAAGACCTGACCGAAGCCTTCCCCGTGTCCGAAGGGTTCAGCTACCGGAACTTCCAGCTTCCAACGGCGATCATCTTCGCGGTCACTGGCATCAGCCGTGCTCCGGGTCTCGTCACCGACATTCAGTCGGGCTATTTCGATCGGCTGCTTCTCAGCCCGGCCCGGCGCCTTCCGCTGTTGTTGGGGTTGATGGTTGCCGACTTCGCACTCGTGGTCTTGCTGTGTATCCCGGTTGTCCTGCTCGGGTTGGTCGTCGGGGTGTCGTTTGGAACCGGCCCACTCGGGCTCATCAGCTTCATACTCATCGGCGCATTGTGGGGATTGGCCTTCACCGGCTTTCCGTACGCGATTGCGTTGAAGACCGCGAACCCTGGTGCGGTGGCGTCGAGCTTCATCTTGTTCTTTCCTTTTGCGTTCTTGACCTCGTCGACGGTTCCGCTGGAGAACCTGACACCGTGGATGGCGAACATCGCCCGATTCAATCCAATCACCTATGTGCTCGAAGGCATGCGATCGCTCCTCGAAGACGACTGGGACTTCGCCGACATTGGCAAAGCCCTCTTGGCCATCGGCATTCTCGGCGCCATCAGCCAAGCCATGGCGCTCAGCGCGCTCCGAGGCCGAGTCGACCGGGGCTGAGCACGCTTCGCCTGTGTGTGCCTCTGCTCCGACAACAGAGAGCAAACACCGCTGCTTTCGAGAGCTACCGCGCAGGACGACCATGAGGTCTGAAATCCGCTAGTTGTGTGCCGCCATTTCGTGCAGACTGAGCTCATGGCTACCAGCACGACACCACTCGCGAACGACGAGGAACGTTTCTACGACGCGCTCGTTAGTCGCGACCGCCGGTTCGATGGCCAATTCATTGCAGGGATCACGTCGACGGGAATCTATTGCCGCCCCAGCTGTCCGGCGCCCGTTCGCCCGCTGCGTAAGAACGTTCGCTTCTACCGAACAGCAGCTGCGGCCCAAGCAGCGGGCTTGCGTGCGTGCAAACGATGCCAACCCGACGCCAGCCCCGGTTCGCCAGAATGGGATCTACGCAGCGATCTCGTTGGCCGCGCCATGAAACGCATCGAGCGCGGCGACATCGAACGATTCGGCGTTCGGGGCGTTGCTGAGTTGCTTCACGTGAGCGAACGACACCTCCATCGGGTGCTGCACGAAGCGGTCGGTGCGGGACCGTTGGCGCTCGCTCGAGCGCAGCGGGCCAACCTTGCACGCATTCTCATCGAAACCTCGACGATGCCGATCACAAACGTTGCCTTCGCATCGGGTTTCTCGAGCGTGCGCCAGTTCAACGACACGATCCGGGCCATCTATGACCGGTCCCCCACCGAACTCCGACGAGCGCGAACAATCCAGCGGTCGGGTTCGGCCACGTCCGAAAACCCAACCCCGGACGGAATTGCCCTGACCCTGTGGTTGCCCGCCCGCTGGCCCATCGACCTCGATTGGATGTTCGGCTTTCACCGAGGCCATGGGATTCCCGGCGTAACGAGCACCGGAGATCTCACCACCGACGTTGCCCGCGTGTACGAACGCACCCTTGGGCTCAGCCGGGGCACCGGCTCGGTGACCCTCAGAGCCGACGACGAAGTCGACCCCGAGCGACCAGGTTTGTGGGCTACGTTCTGCCTCGACAACATCGCCGATCTCGCCGACGCCATTGCAACGGCGCGCGCCATGTTCGACCTCGACGCTGATCCAAAGCGCATCGCCGAACACTTCGATGGCGACACCGACCTCGCCCCGTTCTTTCGGGAACGGCCAGGGGTTGGAGTGCCGGGAACCGCCGATGGGTTCGAGGCAGCGATCGCGGCGATCGTGGGCCAACAGATATCGGTCGCCGGTGCTCGCACCCTCCTTGGACGGCTCGTTGCTGCGCACCACGACCGAGTCCGCACCGAACGGGTGCTTTTTCCGTCGGCCGAAGACATTGCCGAACTCGACCTGACCTCGGTGGGGTTAACCACCCGGCGCGCACACACCATCCGAGCAGTCGCCCTCGCTGTCGCCAGCGGCGAGCTCACAATCGATGTCGGCGACGATCGCGACGAGGTCCGGCGCCAACTTCTTGCGATCCCCGGCATTGGGCCGTGGACCGCAGATGTCATCTCGATGCGAGCATTGCGTGACCCCGATGTGATGCTGTCATCTGACTTGGTGATCAAACAACGGCTGGCCGAACTTGGCCTTGCACAGACTCTGCACTGGGCGCCCTGGCGTTCATACGTCGCCTGCACGTTGTGGGCTACCCGAGACCGAAAGGTAGCGAAATGAGCACACGCACAATACTCACCTCATCGACGATGGAGAGCCCGGTGGGCACGCTGACCATCGTTGCGTCAGACACGGGACTTCGGGCGGTGCTCTGGCCGGTCGAAAGGGATGGCCGAGTCACGTTTGACGAGGCGGTCGAAGCGGGCGATCACCACATCATTGACGACACGATCTCTCAACTCACCGAGTATTTCGACCGCACCCGGACCACGTTCTCGCTTCCCCTCGACCCCGTCGGCACAGCGTTTCAGCGAGCCGTCTGGGACGCGCTCGCGGCAATCCCCTTCGGCGAAACAATGGCCTACGGAGAAGTCGCCGCCGAGCTCGACAAACCGGATGCCTCTCGCGCTGTTGGGTCGGCAACTGGACGCAACCCCATATCGATCGTCGTCCCGTGCCATCGTCTCGTGGCCAGCTCCGGCAAGCTGACAGGTTTCGCAGGTGGCTTGGAGGCAAAGCGCTGGCTGCTCGCACACGAGAGCGCAGAACACACGCTCGATTTCGACTAAGCGGGGCGAAGAAAGAACGCGATCGTCACGTAGTGACACGCGGCGGCCGCAACCGTCAGTGCGTGAAAGAGTTCGTGATACCCAAAGTGTGCGGGCCACGGATTTGGTCGATGCAGTGCGTAGATCACTGCACCGACCGTATAGAGCAACCCACCAACGAGCAGGAGAATGAACCCGGCGAGGTGCAGCGAGCTCCACACATGGTTGATGACGAACAATGACGACCAACCAACAAGAACGTACGGCGTTGCCACCATCCAATAGGGGGCGTTCGGAAAGAACACTCTGCCGACGATTCCCAAGACGGCACCTCCCCACACAACGCCGAAGAGAATCCAGCCCGGCCGGGTTGGCAACGCCATAAGCGCAATCGGCGTGTGGGTCGCAGCGGTGGCAACGAAGATCATCGAGTGGTCGAGTTTGCGAACTCGCAGGGCGCTCCGCTCACCCCAGTGGACCCGGTGATACATAGCGCTCACACCGAAGAGTCCAACGATCGAAAGGGCGTAGATCGCCACGATGAACCGATCGGCGATCCCCGGGGTTACGACGATAAGTATGGGAGCCAACGTCAGCGCACTGGCGAACGCGAGGAGGTGCAAGAGCCCCCGGAACGCAGGTTTCGACTCGCCGAGCGCACGGCGCTCAGAGGTTCCGAGTGCAGCGGACTCAGCGAGCTCCACCGGCGAAATCGTGTCGATCATTCCGAAAGGGTAGCCGACACGTGATGGCCCGACGGCCAGCGAACCCCGCTGATTGTGACGTTTCGCTTTCAATATCCACGTTCAGTGGTTTCCGAGGCGAGTCAGCGAACAACCACGCCCTAACGTTCGGCCATGAAACGTACGCTGCAGATAGTTGCCCTCGCGTTCATCTTCATAGTGGGCGTGGCAGTGAGTCATTGGGTGCCAGAACCGGCAGGGGCACAAACAGTCACCCTCAATAGCGAGACCGCCGAAACCAACGCGATTCATCGCATCTACCGAGACTTCGTGGGGCGCCGGGCCAACGAGAGGGAACTCGCCCGCTTTCTCCCGCGGTTCGGCGCCGACCTCGACGAAAACGATGTTCGGGCCCGCGTCCTTGCGTCGCGCGCATTTCTCACACGAGCCGGATCGACACGGGCAGGTTTTGTCGATGCGGCATATCGAGAGGTGCTCGGCCGCGCTCCCACCAACAACGAACTCGCAACGGCCCGTCAAGAGATGGCGACCAGCCAACGGAGCTTTCGACTTCGCCGGCTCAACCTCACACAAGGCCTTCTCGAACGAGCCGACTATGACCCCGACGGACTCGCTATTCGCGAGATCGTGCTCGAGACAAACCGTGACGACGAGATCACTCGGTTCTCGTTCGAGCTCGATGGCGACGTCACGAAAGAGGACCGCATTGGCGTCACCGTCAGCATCAAGGGCGAACCACTGTCGGGCCGGTTCAGGCTTCGAGCAGGTGAAGACCGTCTCCGCTTCATACCCAACGAACCCGTGCGACGATCAGGAGAGATCGTCGTTGCCGTCTTCGTCAACCAAAACGGCACGCCTCGACTTGCCGACCTGTCGGCGCCGTTGCGGAACCTGCCGCCTCGGACAATCGATCGCCCCACGTTTCCTGATCGGGTCTTTGCAAACCAACGAGTCATTGCGAACTACGGCAACCACCTGACGTCTCGCCTCGGCGTGTTAGGTGAAACCGGCCCCGAGGCCGCCGTGACCCGCGTCAAGGCCGCAGCGGCACCATTCAGCGAGCCAGGCCGTCCCGCGGTAGGTGCCTTTGAGATGATCGTGACCGTGGCCCAGGCGTCGGCGGGAGGCGACGGCAACTTCAGTCACCCATCAAATCTCGACGATGTCGAGGAATGGATCGATATTGCCGAGGCCGCGGGGCTGTACGTCATTCTCGACATCCAGCCGGGACGGAGTGACTTTCTGACCGAATCGGTTCGATACGAGCGACTGTTGCTGCGTCCAAACGTCGGGCTTGCACTCGACCCCGAGTGGAGAATGGGGCCGACGCAACGACCAGGCCAAGTCGTTGGACGAGTGAGTGCTGCCGAAGTGAACCAGGTGTCGGCGTGGTTGTCGGATCTGACCCTAGAAAATGACTTGCCCGAAAAGATCTTCATGGTGCATCAGTTTCAAGAACGGATGATTACCAACCGTGACGACCTGATCGACCGGCCCGGTCTTGCAACGGTTATCCACGCCGACGGTTTCGGCGGACGCTCCGAGAAACAAGCAACGTACTCTCGGCTCCACGTCGATCGTCCGTTCTATAACGGGTTCAAGCTCTTCATCGATGAGGACCGCAACATCTATCAGCCTGCAGAGGTGTTGGACTTCACGCAGAATCCTGTGCCCGACTTCGTCTCGTACCAATAACGTCACGAGCCAAGAGTGCGACCAACCGCAAAAGCGGTGGCCGCAACCCCGTAGCATCTGCTAGACAACAGACTGGCCGGGACGAATTTGGCCGGGGAACAGATGCGGTGTGTCATCGTGGCAACCCGCTACCCGAGAGGAGTACATAATGGGAATATTTGATTTCGTACGCAATGCTGGAGCCAAGATCGGGATTGGCAAGAGTACTGATGAGATCGCAGCTGAAGAGGCTGCAGCGGACAAGGCAGAGAACGACAAGAAGCTCGCCGAGATCGCCAAGAAGCGCAACGCAGCTCGTGAGCGCATCAAGGCACGTGCTGCGGCGAAGCGGTCCGCAGAAAATGCTGAACGTCGCTCGGAAGCTCGTAAGTCGACCGAGCTCGAGAAGTACGTGCGCGACATGGATCTTTCGGTAGCCAAGCTCGACATTCGCTACGACGACGGCACTGCGTTCATCGATGGCGAAGCCGCCGATTCGGCAACCAAGGAGAAGGTCATTCTCCTTATTGGCAACGTCGATGGCGTCGCACAGGTCGACGAGAGCCTCACCGTTGCGAGCGACGATGGTTCCGATTCGGAGATGTACACCGTCGAGCCGGGCGACACCCTGTGGGCAATCGCCACTGCTGCATACGGCGACGGAAACCGTTACCCAGAGATCTTCGAAGCCAACAAGCCAATGCTCGCTGACCCAGACAAGATCTACCCAGGTCAGGTTCTGCGTATCCCATAATCGGATTCGCCCAGCACTGCACGCAGCGTGCCGTTGGACTTGCGTTTCGTCGCGATTCCGCGGCACGCTGTGAAGTAGCTATTCAAGACAGCTCGGGTGCCCTGCGAGGGGCGCTCGAGGAAGACAACTACATAGTCCTCGGGGTAGGTGAAAATCCTAACCGGTGGTGATGCGCTCATCTGAGCGACAAGCCCACGAGCGGCCATGGGAAACCATGGTGCAGCTGAGCAGGTGTGATTCCTGGGCCGACGGT
>CALKGG010000107.1 GCA_938084885.1 uncultured Acidimicrobiales bacterium | reverse complement strand
GCCCTCATCTTCAATGAAGTGCTGTGGGCGGACGCTTCGGTGGCAACGGGGGAGAACACCGAGTTCGTCGAGCTGTTCAACCCTGGCCCAGTGCCGGTCGATATCAGCGGCTTTACGTTGGCCGATAGCGATGTTGTGAATGGCGAGCGGGAGGGCTCTCGGTTCTCGTTTGTTGTGCCCGCTGGCACCGCCCCAGTTCAACCTGGCCAGTACGTGGTTGTCTGGACCGGCTCGGCTGGTGCCGCCCCAGATCTGTTCAGTGGTAGCTCGGCGTTCGAGGGCTACGCCAACGCAGCACAACCCGTGCTGTCGTCGAGTGACGATCTGTTGTTGTTCGATGCCAACAATCAACTCGTGAGCTATGTGGCTTGGGGTGCTCAGGGCACGCAGCCAAAGACTCCAGGAGTGAATGAAATAGGTACGCGACCGCCCCTGAATTATGGGCTGTGGGATAACGACAGCGTGGGTGAAGGGCGATTGGGTGCCACGTGGACCAGCCAGCTTCGCTCGATCTCGTTGAGCCTCAACGGTGACCTTTCAGCTTCGAGGTCGGCGCAATGTTGGGAACCGTCGGCTGCGGTGAATGCGAGCGCGGCAACGTGTGCGAACGGGCCGCTCCAGACCTTTGACACCGATCCGGTTTCGGCTACGCGGCGGACGTCGCTCGGCGTGAACAACAACCTTCCGCAATACACGAACCATTTGGTTATCAGTGAATACACGTCTGCTGCATCGTCTGCGTCGACTGGTGAATTCATCGAGATCTACAATCCGTCGAACCTGCCCGTTGATCTTTCAGACTTTCGCCTTGAGGTCATCACTGGCGTGTCTGATACCAGCATTCAGGAACAACTGGGGCCACACATCTTGCAACCGGGGCAGTATTACCTGCTCACCAATACTGCGAACACTGCCTTGCCAGTCGCTCCTGACCAGCGCTACCCATTTTCCCTTGAGAACCGGGCTGGTATTCGCATTCGAGACGTGGTCGACAACACCGTTGTTGATCAAGTCGGCAACTCGCAATCCTTTTTGCCTGGCAACGTGCAGTTGATCGAGCCTCGACTGAACCCGTACCGAGAGGGTGACGGCATCTCGGCGACCGAGACGATTCCTGGGGTCAACATGTCGAACCAACGTCGTAGCTATGGCGTTGGCAGCTGTGTCGACTCCAGCACCAACCCAGAGAACAACCGATTCGACTTCATTCGCAACTTCGAGCCAGACCCGCAGAACACCGCGTCGACATTGCCGTGCGGAGTGGCCACCGAAGTAAACCCGGCGCCGGCTTCTGGGATTGTCATCAGCGAGTTCCGTCCGAACGGCTTGGAGTCTCGCGTCGATGACGCGGTGACGCTGTTCAACGCGTCGAGTGCGGCGGTCAACATCGGTGACTATCACCTGTACTTCTGGGACGGGCGCACAATGGACTTGAACGGCAACGGCCTACCAGAGGCAGACGAGTATCGATCGGTCTTTCTGTTTCCGAACACGATCCTCGCGCCCGGGCAGCGATTCCGGATTGCCCATGAAAATGCGAGAGCGACCACGTTGGTCGATGTCGACGGTACCTTCACTGGCAACCTCGCCGATGGTGGGGTCAGCCACACCCAGATAATTCTCGTCAGGCCTGACGGTTCGGTCGCCGACACGGTCAATCTCGGATTCGACCCGAACCATTGGTCGAATCCGTTGCCGTACGCTGACCTGTTCCAGGCAAGGTCGTGGATTCGTCGTCATGGTGGTTGTCAAGACAGCGATATCGATCTCGCTGATTTTGAGTATGCGTTCGCCGCCCTGGAGCTCGGCTTTACTAGTGCACCAACTCCATGCCCGTAGTGGACGTCGAAGCCTTTGCGCTGTTCTGATCGTGCGGGCTATCAGCTAGCGGACCATTGTTCCGTAGCAGAAGACTTCGCTGAAGGGCTTCACTCCGCCGATGTTGCTGGTGTCGAATCGCACGTTGACAATGGCGTGAGCGCCTTGCGATTTCGCGTGTTCGATCATGCGAAGTTGTGCCTCTCGTCGCGCCCGGTCGAGGACCCGCTGGTATCCCTTGACCTCGCCCCCGACGATTGTGCGGAGGCTGGCGGTGAATTGTTTGAGGTAACCGGTGCCCATGACGACGTTGCCCGACACGAGTTCACCCGACTGGGCAATTGTTCCTGGCACATGGTCGAGATCGAGGAGCAAGAATCCGGCAACCTGAGCTTCGCGCCGGTCGAGTTGCTGCTCGTGCTTCCGTTCGAGCCCGACGCCAATGAGGCTCAGGAGCAGGTAGAAGACGACCGGCAAGAACGGCACGGCGATCGCAATGACGTTACCCATCAGGCGTTTGGCCGGACGACGACTGCCGTTCCATAGGCGTACAGTTCGGCTGCACCGCCCGCAACAGCCGAGGTCGTGAAGCGAACGTTGACAACCGCGTTGGCCTGCATGGCCATGGCGTTTCCAATCATTCGATCGGTCGCCTCTTGGCGAGACTCGTTCAACAGCTCGGTGTATCCAGTGAGTTCGCCACCGACCAGATTCTTCAACCCGGCGCCGATGTCTCGGCCGAGGTGCTTGGCCCGAATCGTGTTTCCGCTGACGAGGCCGCGGGCCTCGATAATGGTGTGGCCGGGAATGGTTTCGGTGTTCACGAGCAGCATGGCTCGACCGTAGTCGAACGTGGGGCGGAGCGGTGATTCAGTCGGCTCTGTCACCACAAACCGTGGAGCAAAACCCAACGCACACAGTTAGAAGACCTACGCGCCATATGTAACGCTTCGGGGAGTGCCACTTGGGGGACTGAAGGCCATAGACTCCGTGACATGCAGGGAGTCATCCAGTCCTACGATCCAGCCACCGGCGACGGCGTCGTCATCGACGACGTTGCCTTCAACGAATACGACTTGGCCGAGGGTGCACTCGGCGGCTCCGCATTCCGCACGCTACGCCAAGGGCAACGAGTCCTCTTTGAGCTCGACGGCGACGGCCTCGCCACCACGATTCGCTTCGGATCCGAAGTCGACATGGAAACCCCAGAACTTCTGCCCGAGTAGCCAGCGCCAGTCGGCTTCGCCAAATCCGCGGGAATACCGTCGCTCGATGTGAACGAATCGACTACCCGGGAGTAATCTCTCGCGCCGTATGACGAACGCATTCGACGCCGACACCCTTCGCACGGTAGTCATCACCTTCCGAGACGCACTCGTAGAACACAAGAGCGTGATTAACGCACTAAACGTCTACCCCGTGCCCGACGGAGACACCGGCACCAACATGTCGCTGACCCTCGAATCGGTGGTCGACGACCTCCCCGAACCAGGCTCGACGATGGACGAGGTGTGCAAGGCCATCGCTCACGGTTCGCTGATGGGCGCACGCGGCAACTCGGGGGTCATCATGAGCCAGATCCTTCGCGGCTTGACCAGTGGCCTCTCCCACGCCGACGAGATCGACGGAACCACCTTCGCTGCAGCCCTCACCACCGCAGCCACCGCTGCCTACGGCGCCGTTGGAAACCCCGTGGAGGGCACGATTCTGACGGTCGTTCGGGTCGCGGGCGAATCTGCCCAAGCCGTTGCTGATTCAGGAAGCACCGAGCTCCTTCCCGTCCTCGACGCAGCTCGCACCGGAGCTGCCAAAGCGCTCGCACAAACGCCCGAGCTTCTGCCAGTCCTTGCCGAAGCTGGCGTGGTCGATTCTGGTGGAACCGGGCTCCTGTTGTTTTTCGACGCCGCCCTTCACGTGCTCGATGGCCGCGAGATCGAAGCTCCAGTCATGGCGAGTGGGGCATCGGTCCCCACGGCTGCACCCGAACGCCCCGCAGGCGACGACCACTCCGCGCTCGCCGACCTGCGCTACGAAGTCATGTTCCTCCTCGATGCTCCCGACGACAAGATCGAAAGCTTCAAAGCCGCCTGGGGCGAGATTGGGGACTCGATCGTGGTGGTCGGCGGCGACGGCATCTGGAACTGTCACATCCATTCAGACGACATCGGCGCATCGATCGAAGCAGCAATCGACGTTGGCCGGCCGCACAAAATTCGTGTCACCGATCTACTCGAAGAGGTCGAAGAACAAGAGTGGGTCAAGAACGCGACCGCGGAGGCGTCGCTGGCCGCAATCGAAGCGTGCGCTACTGCAGTCGTTGCCGTGTCGGTCGGCGCTGGCGTGGCCGACATCTTTGGCTCACTCGGCGTGCAACACGTCGTGACAGGCGGTCAAACAATGAACCCATCGACCAAGGAACTGCTCGCGGCGGTCGATGCACTTCCCGCCGACGGTGTGGTGATCTTGCCGAACAACAAGAACATCATTGCTGTCGCCGAACAAGTTGGTGCCGAAGCAAACAAGCCGGTTGCCGTCGTCCATAGCAAGAGCATCGTCGATGGAATGGCCGTGCTTGTGAGCTATGACCCCGAAGCCGACCTCGACCACAACTCGGCCGAGATGAGCAGCGTGCTCGCCGATATTTCGTGTGGCGAAGTGACACAATCGGTCCGCGACACCACCGCCGACGGATTCGAAATAGCTGTGGGCGATTGGCTTGGTTTGGCCGGAGGCAAGATTGCCGCCGTCGAGTCCGACTCTGTCGCCGCCGCGGTCGGTGTTGTCAACGCACTCGTCGACGACGACCACGAAATTATCACGATCGTGTCAGGCGAAGACGCGAGCAGCGAAGACACGCTTGCACTCGTCCAGCAGATCGAACTGTCACACCCCGATTTGGAGGCAGAGGTACATTCCGGCGGTCAGCCGCTGTACCCGTTTATCATCGGCGTGGAGTGACCACCGATAGCCAACCGCCTTCTCAACCAACAGCACCGGCCA
>CALKGG010000106.1 GCA_938084885.1 uncultured Acidimicrobiales bacterium | reverse complement strand
GGCATTCCTGCCGAACGGATTCGCGTGATCGTCGACTCCACCCGCGAGTTGGGCGCTGGGCAAACCACCGGCAGCCGCGGCACGCTCATGGGCGCTGGCTCGGTCAAAGACGCCTGTGAGAAGGCAATCGCCGATGGGTGTACACCTGGCGTCGACTACGAAGGCGAGTACCGGGTCGACTGGACCAACTCACTCAACGAGGGCCTTGAGAACCCGATTATCCATTCGACCTTTGGCTATGCCGCACAGATGGTCGTTCTCGATCCCGAAACCGGCGACATCGAGAACGTCGTGGCGGCCCACGATGTTGGCAAAGCCGTCAACCCGCTGCTGTGCGAAGGCCAAGTCGAGGGCGCCGTGCACATGGGCCTCGGCTACGCAATGAGCGAAGGTTTCCCGTGCGATGAGAACGGCAAACCGCTCAACGAAACGCTTCGCTCATTGTCGATCATCCGGCCAAAGGACATGCCACCAGTCGATGTCATCTTGGTCGAATCAGCCGAGCCCAACAGTCCCTATGGCATCAAAGGTGTCGGTGAAATCGGCCTCGTGCCGACTGCCGGAGCGGTCGCTGCGGCCATGCAATCTCACGATGGCGAGTGGCGTAACGAGCTGCCGTTGGTGAACGAAAAGAACCGCGAACGCGCCTCAGCCTGGACCTAGTTGGTCTGTTCGCTACCGAATACGGATGCCATCGACTGCCTCGACGAGCCCGGCGATTGCCTTCTCACCGATCGTGTTGAACAGCACCTGTAGGGCAACATCGCCCATCGCCAGCGGGCCGTTCAGTTCAAGGGTCGCGTCGTAGGCGACATAGGTGCTTCCTTGGCGAACCTCGACGGTGATCACGTCGTAGCTGTGGAGCAGTCTGGTATCTGCTTCCGCGACCATTCGATTCGGCGGTTCGAACTCGACGACGGTATAGGCAAGTTCGGCGCCGCTGGCAACGACGTTGTACCTCGCTCCGAGCCCAGGACCATCGCCCTCGATCTGCGTGGAGGATTCGACGCCAGGATCCCACTCGACGAAGTTCTCGAGGTCCGAGATAAACGCAAAGACGTCTTCGGCAGGTTGTTCTGTCCGGACGGTTGCGGTGAAGTTGGCCATTGCGCAATCATGCAGCGCCCGGCTCGCCGACGTCGGATCGGAGCTGTTAAGCCGCGTGGGCGTATGAGCCAAGCTCAAGTGGCAGTTCGTGAAGCGCAGCGAGTTCCATTGGCTTGTGGAACAGATACCCCTGGGCAATCGTGCCGCCGAGCGTCTCGGCAGCTTCTGCCTGGGCTTCGGTTTCGATGCCTTCCATCACGATCTCGAAGTTGAGCGCTCGTCCGAGGTTGATGAGCGATTGTGTGAGCGATCTTGTCACGACGTCGGTGTTGAGCGCGCCCACAAAAGAGCGATCGATCTTCACCGCGTCGATTGGCAGGTCGCGCAGATGAGCAAGCGACGAGTACCCAGTGCCGAAGTCATCCAACGCAATCTTGAATCCGAGTCGGCGTAGTTCGTTGAGTATTGGTAGTGCAGAGTCGGTCGAGATCGCGGTTTGCTCGGTGATCTCGATCAAGATGTTGCTCGGTGCGACCGAGTGATCCAACGTCAGGGAGCTGAGCTGGTCGACAAAGGCTGCGTCGACGAGCTCGTTGTGCGAGGCATTGATCGACATGGTGAAGTCAGGATTACGCTCGATCAGCCCGGCGGCTGCCTGCACCGACGCGGACATCACGTTCGAACCAATATCGGACATGAGGCTGGCCTCCTCGGCGACGTCGAGAAATTGTCCGGGTGTCCAAATGCCGCTGTCGGTGCGCCAACGTACGAGCGCTTCGGCCCCGATGATCGTGCGGTCCTTGAGGTCGACGAGCGGTTGGAACCACGCCTCGATACGTTCGTTCGTCAAGGCTTCACGGAGCCCCTGTTCGACCTCGAAGCGACGAGCGGTGGTGCGTCTGAGTTGCTCGTCGAAGAGCACGGCGATGCCACGACCCCGCCGCTTCGCTTCGTACACCGCAGTATCGGCGTGGCCTAGAAGCTCAGTGGCCGAAATTTGATCGTCGCCGGTAACGGCGATTCCGATGCTCATCGAGGCGTGGATCGAACGGTTCGCCACGTTGAACGGACGCTCGAGCGCATCGATGATCCTTTCAGCAATACAGCGAGCGCGGTCGGCGTCCGCGTCGTCGATCAGGACGACGAACTCATCACCACCGAAACGGGCGACGAGTACGTCGGTGCTGAACTGTGGTCCATCGAGGCGGCGGGCGAGCTTTGCGAGAAGGAGATCACCCGCGCGATGGCCGAGTGAATCGTTGACGACCTTGAACTGATCGAGATCGCAATAGAGCAGGGCAGGTCGGCCGCTGGCCTGGAGAAGGCCACTGAGACGTCGCGTCAGTCGATCGCGATTGGCGAGGCCGGTGAGGGGATCTGTGGTTGCTCGGCGCTCAAGTTCAGCAACGACTCGGTCTTCTTCGGTGATGTCTCGTCCAATGCCGAAGCATCTCCCGACGGAGAAGTCGAAGTGCAATGCCCACTGGACCAGGCGGAACGTGCCGTCGGAACGTCGCATCAGAAAGGTGGGGTCGGAGCGGCCGGTTTCGCGGAGTTCGCGTTCGACGATCTCGCGAGTGTCGTCGCTGCCGGTGGTGTCGTCTGGGAGCAGGGTCCACGAGTCGATGCCGAAGACCTCATCGCTGCGATATCCAAGCAACGATTCCCATGCAGCGTTCGATTGAATGATTCGTCCGGCTTGGTCATAGACGACAAAGAGCGAGTCGCCCGAGGAGAAGAACTTGCGCAACAGATGATCGCCAACGTCCTCGCGCTCGCCCGTAGCCAAGAACGTCGACTCGCGTTCGTCTATTGGCCGAACCCGCCATCGGGTGTTGTTTTGGCCAAGTCGCAGCGTCGAGCCGGCAGTGCCCGGCAGGAGCAGCTGATCGCCTGGCGCTGCTGTTTCGATCCATCGGTTGACGGCGAGAACGACCCCGTCGGTATCGACGAGGGCTGCGGGAATCGGCATCGCGCAAAGCACCGCGGTCCACGAGTCACGCTGGTATCTCGCTGCGATCTCTTCAGCTCCCATGTCGTCGTATCGGCGTGAATTTCGACATGCCTTAGTCGCAATTCTTTGAACCTGCGGAGTTGTCCTAGGTTTGCGGCCATGGACGACGGGGTTGGTCGGTGGTCGGCAGAGGATTTCTGGCGATTGGATACATCCGCAAATGGGGCGTTCGGTTTTACATTTTGTAAAGTGTGTTCGTGACGGCGAACGATCTAGCACCCAACCAGACGCCCGGGCTTGTCTGCGCGCACAATCACTTCTACTCGATGCTTGCACGAGGCATGCCGGCGCCACCTCGAACGCCGACTGAATTCAACGAAATTCTCGAGCTCGTGTGGTGGCGTTTAGACCGGGCGCTCGATCTTGACCTGATCTATCACTCGGCAAAGCTGGGCGCACTGACGGCCCTCGAAGCCGGGTGCACGGCGGTGATCGATCACCACGAGTCGCCCAACGCGATCGACGGGTCGTTGTCGGTGATTGCCGATGCGTGCGCCGAAGTTGGGGTGCGCGTCAACTGCAGCTACGGCGTCACGAATCGCCATGGTCCCGCTGGCGCTGCAGCCGGACTGGCCGAGAACGATCGCTTTCTTTCCGCTGGCGGAGTGGGCAAAGTCGGTCTGCACGCCGCGTTCACGTGCGAGCCAGACACCATTGCAGCCGCGGCCGAAATGGGTCGCAAGCATGGCGTTGGGGTGCACGTGCATGTCGCGGAGGGGCCAGCGGACACCTGGCAAATGCTCGAAGGTCATACCGATGATGATTGGATGCTCATCCACGGCGTGCACCTTCCCGACAATCACGGGTTGTCCGGAACACTGGTGCACAACCCTCGGTCAAATATGAACAACGCCGTTGGCTACGCGAACCCGCGGCGCTTCTCGAACCCGGTCGCGCTCGGCACCGACGGCATTGGCAGCGACATGCTGGACGAGTTCCGCGTGGCCTTTGTCAAGGCGCGAGAGCTCGACGTCACCGCGACCCCCGACATCATGTGGGGATGGCTCGAGACTGGGTACGAACTCTTCCCAGAGGCACGAAACGATGTCGTGACCTGGAACTATGACGTGATGGACCCATGGCGCCTCGCCTACACGACCGCAGTGGCCCCGAAACGGGTCGAAGTTGGCGGCGAGGTCCTTCTCGACAACGGCGTTGCGACCAACGTGGACGCAGATGAAATCAAAGCCAAGGCATCCGAGGCTGCACGCAAACTCTTTGCAAAGCTCGACGAGCTGTAACGAACAGGAACATTGATGACCAATATGACACAAGCTCCCTCCGCGTCCGATGGCCTCGCCATCTTTGGTGAGTTCGCACCCGACGGACAAGCGTCCTACGACAACGCAGTGCAGCGGTTCAAAGAACGCAACATTGTTCTGCCGACGTTCGCTCAGCTTCGCAACCCGTCGACGATCCCGAGTAGCACCGTCGACCAGCTCAGCCAGGTCGAAAAGGACGCGCCCGATGCCCGCAACCTGTTCCGTGTGCATTGGTTCAACGAACACGCCGACGAAGCGGGCGACAACTTTCCTGGCTTTGTCGACGTTCCAACCCACATCGAGCTACCGAGCGAGATGACCGGCGTCGACGCCCGCATCGTGCTGGCATTTGGCAACCGGTTTCCGATGATCCGTGCCCACAAGGTTCTCGCGGCGTACAGCTGCCTCGTTGCGCGGTTGGTCACCGGTCGTTTCGACCCCACGCAGCATCGTGCGATCTGGCCATCGACGGGCAACTACGCACGCGGCGGCATTGCGATCAGCAAGATTATGGATGTGCGTGGCGTGGCGATCCTGCCCGAGGGCATGAGTCGTGAGCGCTTCGAGTGGCTGAACCGTTGGACCATCAACCCCGACGAAGATGTCATCAAGACCTTTGGCACCGAGAGCAATGTCAAGGAGATCTACGACGCCTGCAACGAGCTGTCGCTCGATCCAACAAACGTCATCCTCAACCAGTTCAGCGAGTTCTCGAACCACGTTGGTCATTACGCCGTCACGGGGCCATCGCTCGAGACGGTGTTCAACCACGTCACCCGCGAAACCGGCGGCAATTTGGCGGCATACGTGTCGGCTTCAGGGTCGGCGGGAACGCTCGGCGCAGGCGACTATCTCAAGGACGAGCACGGGGCCAAGATCGTGGCGGTCGAAGCGCTCGAATGCCCAACGATGCTCTACAACGGCTTCGGTGAGCACAACATTCAAGGCATTGGTGACAAGCACATCCCGCTCATTCACAACGTCACCAACACCGACCTCGTCGTTGGTGTGAGCGACGATTCGACGAACCGTCTCGACATCATGTTCAACAGTCCAGCGGGCAAACGTGTGCTCGCCGAGCGTGGCATCGATCCTTTGCTCGCTGACATGCTCGTCGACTTTGGGTACTCGTCGATCTGTAACACTCTCGCCGCGATCACCGCAGCGAAGGCAATGAACCTTGGCTCTGACGATGTCATCATGTCGGTGGCCACCGACGGCTCGGACCTCTACAACTCCGATCGTGAACGAATCATGAGCGAGCACTACGCAGGCGGGTTTGAGGAGGCCGACGCAAACGAGGTATTCGAGAATCACCTCGCTGGTCTTCCAACCGAGCACATGATGATGGGTGACGTCGAACGCAACCGTGTGTTCAACCTCGGCTACTACACCTGGGTCGAGCAGCAAGGCATCGACATCCCCGACTTCGAAGCACGTCGCAGCCAAGACTGGTGGGGCGGCCTGCGCGGACTCGCCGACACATGGGACGAAATGATCGAGGGCTTCAACAACGCCACCGGCGCCAGCTTCAGCTAGTGGAGGCGAATCCTTTCCTTCGATACCGGGAGCGACTCGATAGCTACGCGCCGGTTCGAGATGGGGCGATGTCTGACGACCAGTGGGTCGAGATTGTCAGCTCGCTCGACGACGCGATCTCGGGTATCGAAGGCCATGGGTTTGTCGAGACGCCGGTCACCCACGCCACCGAGCTTGCCCAAGCGGCGGGGCTCGATGTCGATCTGTGGATCAAGGCCGAGCCGCACAACGTTGGCGGTTCGCACAAAGCCCGACATCTCATGGGCGCTGCTATCCATATGCTCGTCGCCGAAGCATTGGGTGCGCCCAAGACCGAACGGCTCGCGATTGCGAGCTGCGGAAATGCAGCGATGGGTGCCGGTGTCGTTGCCGCAGCGATGCAGCGTCCGCTCGACGTGTTCGTGCCAACGTGGGCAGATCAGGGAATCGTGACGAGACTGACGGAGCTGTCCGCTTCGGTGCATCCAAGCGAACGTCGCGAGGGCGAAGTCGGAGATCCGGCCTACCTGCGATTCCGTGAAGCAGTCGAGGGTGGAGCTGGTGCGTTCAGCGTGCAGGGAACCGATACGCCAACCACATTCGACGGTGGCCGGACGCTCGGGTGGGAACTCGCCGATCAACTTTCCGACATCGACTCGCTCTACATCCAGGTCGGCGGGGGAGCGTTGTCGACCGCTGTGTCGATGGCTATCCCCACCGCACGCCTTCACCCGGTGCAGGCCGAAGGGTGCGCTCCGCTGCGTCGGGCGTGGGATTTGCTCTCGCCAGACTTCGACTTCGCAGATGCCGAGGCCAATCCCGATGCCTACATGTGGGCGTGGGACGATCCGCAGAGCTTTGCTACCGGCATCCTCGACGACGTCACCTAC
>CALKGG010000105.1 GCA_938084885.1 uncultured Acidimicrobiales bacterium | reverse complement strand
CGCTTGAACGCTCCCCCTGAAAGGGAGTGAGGCAGGTTTCAGAATGACGCAAAATCGCGGCGGAGCCGCTGCGTCATTCTTAAACCTGCGTCTCGCAGTAGTAGGTCCATTCGCCTTTGAATTTTGAGCGTTGGATTGGGGTTCGTGAGCGGGGGCTGAGTTCGCCGTCGCGTCCAAAGACCTGCAGGTGTTGGTCAAAGGTGCCGGGTTCGCCAAAGACGTCGGCCCATGGCCGGTCTTCGAGTGTGGTGCCGCGGTATTTGATGACGTTGTGCATTGTTTCGACGAGCGAACGGTAGAGCCGACGAACTTCCTGGGTCGACAGCGATGTGGACTTGCGGTCGTAGCGCAGCCCGGCGTCGAAAAGCACCTCGTCGGCGTACATGGGTCCAATGCCGACGAGCACTTTGCCGTTGGTGAGAACTTCTTTGAGCGTGGTGGTTTCTTGTTCGAGGATGTCTCGAAAGGATAGCCAGGACAGTGGCGTGTCGATGGCGTCGATTGCGGGGTCGTTAAGGTCGGGGAATTCGCTCATGACGTCGTCTTTGGGAACGACGGCAACTTCGCCGGTGCCGTCTTCGTCGATGTAGCGAAGTTGTCCGCCTTGGGTGAAGGTGACGACGATTTCGGTTCCCTTTTCTTCTTTGTCTTTGTTCGCGTTGCGGCGGAGCATGCCTTCGCCGGTGCGGATCACGAAGATGTCTTCGCTGTCGAGGGGGAAGAGGAGATATTCGCCGAGCCGGTGGACGGCGGTGATCTTTGTTCCTTCGAGTTGGGCAGCGAAGCTCTTTCGGTTCTTGTACCTGGGCAGAGCGGCCATTCCGGCTGCGCTGGCTTCCTTGACCTTGCGTCCAATCAGCTCGCGCTCAAGGTCGCGTCGGATCAGCTCAAGTTCGGGTAGTTCTGCCTTCATTGGTTTCCTCCGCTCGGAACAGTGGCAGCTCGACGCTCGCCCTGTCCACTTACAGCCGTATTAGCGACGTCTTTTTCTTGAAGTAGCACCAGTGCCTCTTGGGCTGCCTGTTGTTGTGCTTGTTTCTTTGATGAGCCTCGGCCAGTACCGACGGCGTTGCCTGCGGTGACCGTCGAGATGTAGGTGCGGTCGTGGTCGGGGCCTGACGATTCCATGTCGTAGCTCGGTGCGCACACACCAAGTTCGGCTGCCCGTTCTTGGAGTCGGGTCTTGTAGTCGTGTTGGCCGGGCGCGGTTTGCGCGTCGAGTGCATGGTCGGCGAGGTGCGTGTTGACGAGCTCTCGGGCGCGTTGCCATCCAGCATCGAGGTAGACCGCAGCAATGACTGCTTCCATGGCATCGGCGAGGATCGATTCTTTGTCCCGACCACCGGAAAGTTCTTCGCCTCTTCCGAGGAGGAGGACGGGTCCAAGGCCGAGCTCGCGGGCTGTTCGAGCGAGGCTGGGAGTGCTGACGACTTCGGCTCTAGCCTTTGCGAGGTCGCCTTCGGATTGTTCGGGTCGGGCAACGAAGAGGGTGTCGGTCATGGCCAAACCAAGCACGGCGTCGCCAAGGAATTCGAGTCGTTCGTTGGAGTCGACATTTCCGTTTTCGGCGCAGTACGAGCGATGGGTGAGCGCGAGAGCGAGCAGGCTCTCGTCCTCAAAGTGGTATCCCAACGAGTTGCTGAGATCCTTGAAGCGGTCGGTGGCTTCGGGTTCAGCCAAGACGTCGCACGACGTAGTCCACGGCGTCACGGACTGTCTTGAGGTCTTCGAGGTCGTCGTCGTCGATACGAATTTCGAGCCCGCGTTCTCCGAGCTCTTCTTCGATTGCCTCGACAAGTTCGATCAGTGCGAGTGAGTCTGCGTCCAGGTCGTCTTGGAAGGAGTCGCCTTCGCCGATTCCGGATGGCTCAATCTCGAGAATTTCGGCGAGACGGTCGCGGATAATTCCAACAACGTCGTCTCGTTCGATAGATGCTTTTTCGCCTGACACGGGTCTCCCTAGGTTCTCCGGCTGCACCATAGCGAATTTCCCTACAAAACGGGGAAACGGTGTCGCCAATACTGTGCGCGTGCTCAATTGAGCACGGAGTCTATTCGCTACTAGCCGTTTATGGCCGAGTGAATCTGTCCAACGACGTCAAGTTCGACCATCTCGCTGGCTACAGAAATGGCGTTCACCATGGCGTCTTCGCCCGACGAGCCGTGACTGATAATGCATGGCCCTTTTGTTCCGAGAAGCATTGCTCCTCCGTAACTGTCGGCGTCGAATCGTTTGTAGAGCGGAAGCAGCGCCGGGTAGAGCTGTTCGGCTGCGGCCTTGGTCTCGTCGTTGGTTTCGAAGGCTTCGAGGAGTGCTCCAACGATGTTTCGTGCGCACCCTTCAAGCGTTTTGAGGGCGACGTTGCCGGTGAATCCGTCGGTGACAGCCACATCGACGTCTTGGCCCATGAGGTCGCGGCCTTCGACGTTTCCAATGAAGTCCGCACCGATGGCCGACCAATCGATGTCGTCGAGCAACTTCCATGACTCTTTGACAAAGGGCGAGCCTTTGCCCGCTTCTTCGCCAATGGAGAGCAAACCAATTCGTGGTGTGGCGACGCCGAAACGGGCGCGAGCAAAGATGGCACCCATCTGTGCGAACTGGACCATCCACTCGGCTTTGCATTCGGCGTTTGCTCCGGCGTCGAGCAGCACTGTTGGGGTGCCGGACGGACCGGGGATCGGTGTGGCGATCGCGGGACGTGAGACGCCTTTGATTCGCCCGGTGCGCAAGAGCGCAGATGCCATTGTGGCGCCGGTGTTTCCGGCGCTGACCATTGCTGAGGCGTGTCCGTCTCGTACTGCCTCGGCGGCGCGCACGAGCGACGAGTCCTTCATGGTGCGGACACTGGTCGACGGGTCGGCGTCCATGGCAATAACTTCGGATGCCTCGATGACGGGCACGTCGCCGGTGTCGCCGATCTCGTCAGGTCGACCTACGAGGACGACGGGAATCCCGTTTTCCTCGTGGGCACGTCGTGCTCCGGCGACTATGGCATGTGGGGCGTTGTCGCCCCCCATTGCATCAACGGCAATGGGCAACATTGGGATAACCCCGCTCAGTCGACTTCAATCGCTTGTCGACCTGCGTAGTGACCGCAGTTCGAGCACACCACGTGTGGGCGCTTTGCCAC
Source organism: uncultured Acidimicrobiales bacterium (assembly GCA_938084885.1). Classification (GTDB taxonomy): domain Bacteria; phylum Actinomycetota; class Acidimicrobiia; order Acidimicrobiales; family SHLQ01; genus SHLQ01. The sequence goes on along the minus strand of CALKGG010000105.1, from coordinate 4,916 downwards.
ACTGCAGCGTGGGCAGTTGGAGCGGCCGGTGGCGCGAATTCGCCACGCTGAAGCCTTGCGGCTGCGGCTCTTGGACTTGGATGTCTTCTTCTTTGGAACTGCCATGACGTCACCTATGAGAAAAGTTCGAACGGCACCTGTGAGGCGCGCAAGCGGCCAAGGTTATCTGGTCGCGGTCAGTCTTCATCAAATCGAAGTTCAGAGAGCGCAGCCCAGCGTGGATCTATTGGCGGATCGTCGTCAGATTCATCCCCGTCGGCGGTTGAACTGTCGGTCTCGATCGACGTCGGGAATCGTTCAGGATCTGCGCCAGCGCACCCATCGGCACATAACGGGGTAAGCGGAAGGGCGAGCATGAGCTCTTCTCGCACCACTTCACCCACATCAATGATGTCGCCATCCATTGGATATGCGTCTGCGTCGTCATCTTCTGACACGTTGGCGAGAAACGACACGGCGAGGTCGATCTCGAGCGGTTCGGAGATGACGTCGAGGCAGCGTCGACACTCCCCTTCCCACATGGAGGTCACTCGCGCCCGCACTTCAATTCCCGCCATTGCAGTATCGATGACCCCATCGACGGCGACCGTGGCGCCGTCGGGGATGCGAGCTGTGGTGATCTCGAGGCCCTTCGCAGTAACTTCGGCTGCGAATGGTCGGGTGGCGTCACCTTGGGGACGCTTTTTGAGGTCGGCGAGGTTGTCGCGTTGGCGAAGCCGTCCAACGTCGACGCGCAGATCTGACCAGTCGGTCACGACAGGTCTTGATCGAACAAGTCCACGTGTGGTTGCCCGTGGCTTGGTGCCGTTGCATGCGCTGGCTGTGTGGGCCGAGGCGCATCGTGTGGAACTGCGTGTGCGGGATCGACCGGATGGCTTGTGGCGGCAGTGGTAAGGTCGAGCGCTTCGGCTCCTTGCAGGCGGGCCCGACCAGTGGCCACGACGCCGCGGGTGCGATCGAGGATTCCTTCGAGCGATGCCAGGCGAGCATCGCAGAAGTCTTCGGTTTCGCGCCGCATTTGGCGGGCTTCGGCCTTTGCTTCGGCAATGATGCGTTGGGCTCGTTGCTCTGCGGAGCGAACCACTTCGGTTCGTTCGACAAGTCGTTCTGCTCGAGAACGTGCGAGCGCGATGATCTCTTCACCTTCGAGACGCTGGCTTTCGAGGTGTTCTTCTCGGTCGCGGAGCAACCAGCGAGCTGCCCGTAGCTCTTCGGGGAGACGCTCGCGGGCGTCGTAGAGCAGGTCGAGGAGCGGTTCACCTTCGAGTTTGATTGCTGTCGATAGCGGCGCTGGCCGTGCGGTCTCGATCATCTCGATCGCCTCGACGAGCATGGCCTCGACGTCGGGAACCTCATGGTTGGGGGCCGCAATGTGACTCGGCGCTGCACCGTGAATCGGCGCTGCACCGTGAATCGGCGCCGCACCGTGAATCGGCGCTGTGCCGTGGTTGGCTGGGCCGGGCGCAGCGTGTCGAGCTGCAGGCGCGCTTGCGTACGGGATACTCCCGTCGGGCGGCGGCGGCGTTGCGTCATCGTCGTGATCGAAGAAATGATCTCCTGCGTGGCTCATGAAGAATGCCTTTCTCGAAGGACACGGAGTGCGGGTTCAGGCACCATGGACGAAACATCGCCGCCGAACGCTGAGATCTCGCGAATCAGCCGGGAGGCCAAGAACGAGCGCTCAGACGCCGACGGCAAAAACAGGGTGTGGACACCGGAGATTGCTTGGTTGATCTGAGCCATTTGCAGCTCGGTTTCAAAGTCCGAAACAGCTCGCAAGCCCTTCACGATGAAGTCGGCTTCGAGCTCTTGAGCCAAGTCGACCACGAGCGAAGAAAACGTGGTGATCTCGACGTTGTCGAGGTGCGCAAAGGTCTCTTCGAGCACCTGTTTCCGCTCGTCGAGGGTCAGCAGAGAGTTGGTCTTTGATGGGTTGCGCATTGCTGCAACGATGACGCGGTCAAAGAGTTGCGCTGCTGTTTCGACGATCTCGACGTGCCCATAGTGCACCGGATCGAATGATCCCGGATAGAGAACAGCGGTCATTGTGGAGCTTCTTTAGGAGTCAACACCCGTACCAACGTAGCCCCGTACTTCTTGTCACGAAGGACATCCCACCGCGGATGTGGCTCGATGCGGCTGCTGGACTCGGCAACGACAACGGCCGCGTCGAGCTGATCGAGCAGCGCTTCCCACTCTTCTGCGGCATACGGCGGGTCGGCGAGCGCCAGATCGAATGCTTCTGCATTCGCGGTCTGGCGTTGTACCCACGTCATCACGTCGGCCTGAACAACCGTGGCCTGACCAGTGAATCCGAGCGTTTCGAGATTCTCTCGGATGACCGCGACTGCGTGCCGGTCGCGTTCAACGAAGGTGCATGTCGACGCGCCACGACTCAGCGCTTCGATGCCGAGGGCTCCGGACCCGGCGTACAGATCCAAGACGTTCGCATCCTCGGTCGCTCCAAGGCTGAACAACATGTTAAAGATCGACTCGCGGACGCGATCCGATGTGGGACGCGTATTCGTGCCTTCTGGAGCGAGCAACGCACGGCCACCGGCGGTTCCTGCAACGACTCTCACGGTTACCCCTCCGACTCGAACTGAATGTCCCAGCGGTCGAGGCAGTCCTCGCACCGGTAGGGAATGATGGTCCCGGGAAGGAATCCCCCTTCGGGTTCGAGAGGCAGCCGATGGCACGTGCCAAGGCAGTCGACGCATTCGATCGTCAGCGGTACAGAGTTTTCCACGACATGGACTGTATTGGAGAACCCACGATCTCCGAGTGCGGAGCACGTATGGATGGAACGATCAGTTCTTTCGGAGGTAGTCGGTGTCGGTGTTTCCGAGGATGACGGCGCTGTCTTCGAGGAGTGCTGGCAGGGCCGGGTCGTTGTGTTCGAGCATTCGCACTGCAACGTCGCGCGCTAGCGCAACAGTGTCACGATCTCGGGAGAGGTTGGCGAGTCGAAGATCGTTCTGACCTTTCTGACGGTCGCCCATGATGGTGCCTTCGCCGCGCAGTTCAAGATCGATCTCGGCGAGCTCGAATCCGTCGGTCGATCCAACGAGCGCCTCAATACGTGCTTCGCCGTCGGCGGTTGTTGTTTCCCCCACCAACCAGCATCTCGATGCGTGTTTGCCACGACCGACGCGTCCTCGCAGCTGGTGAAGCTGGGCTATGCCGAACCGGCCTGCGTCCAAGATGACCATAACGGTCGCGTTTGGAACGTCGACACCGACCTCGATCACGGTAGTCGCGACGAGCACTTGGAGCTCGCCGGCGCGAAATGCGGCCATAGTCTCTTCTTTTTCGGCGCTCGACATTCGGCCGTGCAGTAACCCCACCTTGAGCCCGTAGAGCGCGCCCGAGGTCAGCTCGTCGTGGGTTTCGGTTGCCGAGCGAGCTTCGATCTTGTCGCTGGCATCGATAAGCGGGCAGACAACATAGGCCTGACGGCCAGCGGCGACTTCGGCGCGAACCTCGTCCCACATTGCTGCCTCTTCGAGTTCTCCCGCTGCCCAACTCGTGACGATGGGTGTTCGGCCGGGCGGAAGTTCGTCGAGCACGCTCACGTCGAGGTCGCCGTAGACGGTCATCGCTGCGGTCCGCGGGATCGGCGTCGCGGTCATCACGAGGACATCGGGTTCTTTCCCTCCCTGGGCTTTCGCTCGCAGGACGGCGCGTTGTTCAACACCAAATCGGTGCTGCTCGTCGATCACGACCATACCCAGGTTGAAGAACTGGACCGAGTCGTAGATGAGCGCGTGGGTGCCGATCAAAATGTCGACTTCACCGGAAAGCGTCTGGGCAAGGATGCGTTTGCGATCGGCCATTGGCACACCGTTGCTGAGAAGCTCAACGCGAAGCGGCCGCTCCGGGAACATACTCACGGTGTCTTTGACCATAAGCCCGTCGAGCAGCTTCTTTACGCCGATCGCATGCTGTTCGGCAAGGACTTCGGTCGGCGCCATGAGCGCCCCTTGAAAGCCGCCTTCCACGGCGCTCAGCAACCCATAGAGGGCGACCAACGTTTTTCCGGCCCCGACGTCGCCCTGTAGCAATCGATGCATGGGGTGACTGCTGTGCATATCGGTCACGATCTCGTCGATGACTCGTTCTTGCGCGCCGGTGAGATCGAATCCGAGGCTGTCGACCATTTGGCCAGTGAGCGCACCGGTCGCTTCGTGGCCGACACCGACCTTGGTCTCTTGACGGATGCGCTGCTGTTGGACGAGTTCGAGCTGGATTGCGAAGAGCTCGTCGAAGACGAGTCGACGGCGGGCTTGGGCGACGTTCGCCATCGATTCGGGCTGATGAATTGCGAATGTGGCGGCGTGGCGGTCGATGAACTTTTGCTCGTCGCGAACCCATTGCGGCAGCGGGTCGGCAATGGTTCGGTCGACGGATCGGCGCAGCGCCTCGCCAACCCAACGGGCCACGTCGGCGCTGCCGATCTTTGCCTTCTCCGATTGGGGGTACACCGGGACGATCTTGTTGGTTTGGTCGCCAATGAGGTCAACGATCGGCGACGACATCTGCATCGTGTTGCGAAAGACTTCAGCCTTGCCAAAGAGCACGACCGCGAGGCCTTCATAGAGCTGCTTTGCTCGCCACGGTTGGTTGAAGAAGGTGACACCAAGGACCCCCGTGCCGTCGGTGACCTTCACATTCACCATCACCCGGTTGCCCCGAATACGGCGGGACTCGACGCTCTTTACCGTGCCGAGCACCATCCCCTCCTCCCCCTCTCGGAGCTCGGCAATGGTGGCTTCTCTCGTACGGTCGATGTAGCGGCGCGGGTAGTAGCGCAGAAGGTCGAGCACGGTGTGGACGTCGGCTTTGTGCAGCGATGCGGCCCGCTTCGGGCCAACGCCTTTGATGCTCGAGATGTCGAGCGCCGCGTAGTCGCGAAG
>CALKGG010000104.1 GCA_938084885.1 uncultured Acidimicrobiales bacterium | reverse complement strand
AACCTTGATCTTGATACCACCGGAATAGACGCCATCTTCAGCGCTGGTCAGCTTTGCCCCAGGAAGACACGGGGCAATCTCAGGAATATTGGTCAACAACTCCCACGCTTCGCTGATCGGCGCGTCAACAGTGAATGAGTTTTCGATCTTCATGGCTCGGTCTCCCGGATTGCGATTGCGCCACGTTTGCAACTTGTGGTTACTCTCGTCAATGTTGATTAAGCATCTGCTTAATCAATGGGGGAGGCTTGTGACACCAACGCAGCTACGGAGCTTCGCGACCGTTGTACGGAGAGGGTCGGTTCGCGCTGCTGCCGAGGAGTTGGGGGTCACCGAGGCGGCCGTTTCTGGAAATGTTGGTGCGCTTCGCAAGGAGTTAGACGACCAGTTGTTCAGCCCATCGCGTGCTGGGCTCGTCTTTACCCCGGGCGGTTTGCGGCTCGCGCAACGCGCGGTCGAGATGCTTGGCCTGGCCGAACAGACACGTCGCGAAGTCCATGACGCCCACGGCGGACGGCGGCTATTGCGCATTGCTGCGACCAGCCTGTTCGCCGAGTACGCCGCTCCCGGGCTCATTGCATTGTTCTCAAAGCGCGCCGATGATCTCGAGGTTGAGTTGGTGGTCGAATCGTCGAGTCGATTCTCAGACCTGCTCATGTCTCATGGCGTCGATGTGGCGATCGGCCCGCAGTCGACGAGTGCTATGCCGTTTGGCATCTCGAGCGAACCCTTTATGCGATACGACGTGGTCGCGGTCGCTGCGCCGTCACTGGAGTATGAGCGAATCGACGAGCTCACCTGGATTCTTGGTCCATCGGCGGTCGAACCGCTTGGGGTTTCACAATTCATCCTCGAGCGGACCGGCGTGCGCGAGTCGATGCAGCGCATCTATAGCAGCCACGCGGCGGCCGTCGGCGAGGCCAGGAGTGGCAATGGTATTGCGCTCGTCCCAAAGTTCGTGATTTCTGACGATCTGGCAAACGGGTCGCTCGTCGAGATCGACCACCCGGGATGTCGAGCCGCAGGAACATGGACTGCATCGGTGCTACCGAGCCATCAATCGACCCGAGCAGCACGAGAGCTCCAGCGCTTCGTCGCAACCCCTCGCGCCATTCAGGCCATGCGCAGCGGCGCAGGCACCGACATTGGCCGCTTCAAACCCAAAGTGCACATCACGCTTTGGAGTTAGCGCTGGGTTATACCGCAGGGCGGTCCTGTTCGAGCTCGACGGGTTGGTCTTCTTGGCGGGGAGGGAATTCTCGACGCGGTAACGTCGGAACCAACAACAGCTCCGCCTCGCTCGCCGGCGCGTCCCTCCACGGCTCGTGTGGCCTCGAAAGCATGTCAGATGAAGCGGTCGATGCCGTCGAGTTGGCCGCCGAAGACCGGGAAAAGGGCATCGTCCACGGCAGGCTACGAACAGTCAATCGGACAATGACAGCGAAGAAGAACAATTGGGTCACCAGCGTCACGCCCCACTCTCCAACGCCAATGAGCCCAAAGCTTGCGCGCAGTAGGCCAGGCCCGAATAGCTGGGCGGCTACGGCCGCAGCGATGAACAGCATTCCGGCGATGATCAGAGGTGTTCGATGGTTACGTAACCTTTCCAGCCTTGCGTCGATCCGGTCGACGTCTATCAGCTGAATAGCGAAGACCAGGTAAAGAACGAGTGAGCTTTCGAAGTTGATGTTGAGCACGAACAAGACGGTGATGTGAAACACCACGGCAACGTTGACGAGTAGTCGATACGCGAATGGCGACAAGATCAGGGCGGCAAATCCAAACTCGAGCACGATCGTCGACCAGTCGGCGAACTCCCAGAAGGCGGGCTGATCGATGGACTCAAAGAATGTGGTACTCAGATTTGTTTCGTCTCGGAGCACCTTGTCGAGAAAGTAGCTCTGTGTGGCTGACGCATTCGTCGCGAGCCATCCGCCAAAGAGCTTTGGGAGTGCCGCAGTTGCAAACGCGAGTGCAAGCAAGATCGCAAGGAACGGTATCGCAGGTGTCGAAACAGGTTCGTTGCGTGCTCGCGTTGATCGGGAATCTATCGAGATCCGCTCACCCCACGCGCTCGTCGACATTGCTAGGGGGATGATCCACAGAAATATGTTGTGGTCGATCTTTCCGAAGCTGAACACCATTGCGCTTCCAATGAGACCCAGAACACCCAATGCCACAGAGCTGAATCGTGTTCGCCAGCCGACGAGCAAACAGATGAGATACGCGAGCGTGAGCACCTCGATCGTGACCGCCATGGCCGATGTTGGGTGTGGCAGGATGGTCGACAGCCCTGGTGGAGGGCTTCGGAAATCTGCAGGTACGCCAGCGATCCAGCGCAGCGTTGGAAGCTGATTGCTGACAATGAGCCACGTCGCAAACCCAATGCGATAGAGCGCAAGCTGAATCGGGTGGTGCATCGATGAATCGAACATCAGATGCTCGACTTTGGACATGGCCCACGCCACGACCGATCGACCAGTGGAGATAGGGCTCACGCGCACCGCCGTTCGAACTCGTTCACGATGGGTGTTTCGAGGGAAGGAATCGTGATCTCGATACGTTCCACGCACGTTTCGGCAAGCTGATCTGCCCGCCGAAACATCCAGTCGCTGTTTCGTTGCGGGAGCTCGGCCAGGCGGTCGGCGAAGTCATCCAACGCGGAAGATGGTGGTCCGTCAAACCACTCACGGGGACTAATGGCGAGGGACTCATTCTGGAACTGCAGCACGACGACGGTGTCGACGCTCGACGGGACGAAACCGGGCTCTAAGACGCTGCCGAAGCTCGGAAAGATGACCGAAGGATAGATTTCGGTGGCGAACTTCGCGTACGCGGTTGTTCCCAACGTTGCCACAATGGAAAAGCTCACTATGAGTAGCCACCCGCTCCGCCTCACCCACCAAGATCTATCAAACGAAGGCATCACGAGTCAAGAAAATTTGCAGAGCGTGAGGTTTTCTCCTGATCTCAACACGCGACTATCGCGGCATTGCGGTCGAGGAGCCCAAGTATTCGGAGGTCTACAAGTACTCGACGTGAGCCTCACGCGACTTACAGCCCGAAAACCAGGCGATTTTCGACCGTGCTTGCCTAGCTCAGACTGATCGGCACATCGAGTTCCTCTCCATCACGGAGGATGGTGAGGGTGACCTCGTCGCCAATGTCGACGCCAAAGCTGATCACTTCGTTCAGCTCGTCGGCTGTCTCGACTGGCTCGCCGTCAATCTCCAAGATGATGTCTGGGTTGATCGGGATCGGGACGCCGTTGATGTCTTGGAAGTCGGGTACACGGAGGCCGGCCTGATCGGCAACCCCATCTGGCTCGACGTCGAGTATGGCGATGCCCGAATCGGGGAGTCCTGCCTGTTCGCGTACGGGGGCGGGAAGGCCAGCGATATTGCCGAGCTGGGCGTCGAATGCGGGGCGAGTATCGCTCAGCATAGAGACGCCGCCGGTCTCGAGATTTACGAGCGACTCGACGAGGAGGTTCGACGGGACGGCGAAACCAATTCCAGCGGATGCGGCGGTTTGGCCAGGGGCAAAGATCGCGGTGTTGACGCCAATCAACTCGCCGGATGAGTTGAGGAGTGCGCCGCCGGAGTTGCCGGGGTTGATGGCGGCGTCGGTCTGGATGTTGGGGATCTCGACCCCGCCGACGGAACGGACGAATCGTTCCGTCGAGGAAACTATGCCCGTGGTTACGGTGGCGCCGAGTCCGAACGGGTTGCCAATGGCGATGGTCTTTTGGCCGAGCTGAACGTCGTCGGAATTGGCGATCGGTATTGGATCGACGGGCGGGATTTCGTCGCCGTTGGTGGCCTCGAGTAGTGCGAGGTCGAACGATGGGTTCACGCCAATGACGTCGAGCGATGTCTCGGTCAAACCTTCCTCGCCAAAGACCGCGTCGATCGTTGCGTCGTCTCGAACGTTGCTCGTGCCGGGTTCGAGGGTGGCTTCGACGACGTGGAAGTTGGTGACGATAAATTGGTCCCCTTCGACCTCGATCACAAAGCCGCTTCCCGAGCTGGCCCTCGTCGGGCCGTCTGCTGGGACGGCCACGCCATCGATCATCTGCTGACCCCCAACACGAACCGATAGGGCAGCGGTGCTTGGGCCGAAGCGATCGGCGACGGCGATGGTGTTGCGTTCGTCGGCGGTGGGGCCGAGGTTCGTGCCGGTGGCTGTGGTTTGGTCGGCAGAATCGACAGCCGACGCGCACGCTGTCAGTGCAAGGGCGAATGCGGCGAGCAGTGCGACCCACCGGTGAAGTGTCCTACGAGGTTTGTCCATATACACGGAACCAGCGAGTTCGACTGGCCATTCGCGCAACTCATTACGTCTTGGATAACAAACGCGCGTTCGCGGTTAGAGGAGGGCCGTGAGGACGTCGCTGAGACGGGCTACTTCGTCGGCCGAGGTGTAGGACGAAGTGTCAGGCATCGACGGCAATCCGTTGGTGACATGACGTCTCCTCAAACCAAGGTGGAACAGCGGCGTTGGATGTTCGCAGAAGAAAATTCCAATCCATCGAAGCAATGGTTCCGAACAATGGGTGTGACGAATTCCATACCCGTACCATCCCGACTCCTGAGCGCCTCTGCAGGTACCGCTGCGGGGGTACTCGGACTGGGTGTAGCCGAGGGCGTTGTCCGTTTCAGCGCTCGATTGCAGTCGCCGGTTGTGGCGGTCGGCGATCGGTTCGTCGATGTTGTACCTCCGTGGCTAAAGGACATCGCCATTTCGCTCTTTGGAACCAACGACAAGATTGCCCTTCTCGCCGGAATCGGGCTTTTCCTCGCATTTTTCGCCGCACTCGTCGGAGTTCGAGCTATCCGTAGCGGTGTTGCTGTCCCATTGATGGGGGTGGCTGGCTTTGTGATTGTCGGCTCGCTCGCTGCCACGTTTACTCGAACAGGAACCGATCTCGCCGGTGCTGTGCCCACCCTGGTTGGAGGTGTTGTCTTTGCCGCAGCGCTCTTGTTCTTTCGTTTCCTGTCACACCGAACGTACGAAGGGGAAGACGAGAAAGGCGTCATGGTTGGTGAACACGACGACGCTCCACTTGAGAACCGTCGCAGTGTCCTCTCCGCTATCGGTGGCTCGATGATACTCGGCGTCCTGGGATTCCGCTTCGGCCGCGCCGGTGGGCAAAGCACTGCGGGGTTGGCGTCGCGAAGCTCGATCGTCTTGCCCGACCCGGTCATCTCCCTTGGACCAATCCCGATCGGTACCCAATCTGCTGGCGCAGATTCCTTCATTACCTCAAACGCCGACTTCTACCGGATCGACACTGCTCTCAGGGCGCCACAAGTCGACGCCAACGATTGGTCACTTCGAATTCACGGCATGGTCGACAACGAGCTCGTTCTTACCTTCCAGGATCTCGTCGAACGCGACGTTGTCGAATCCGATATTACGTTGACGTGTGTCTCGAACACCATTGGTGGACGCCTTGTCGGCAATGCTCGTTGGACAGGGATCCGGCTCGATGACTTGCTTGCCGACGTTGGAATTGACCCCTCTGCCGACCAGATTGTCGGACGGTCAATCGACGGGTACACCTGTGGCTTTCCGGTGGCAGCGCTCGATGGGCGAGATGCCCTCATCGCGGTTGGAATGAATGGAGAGCTTCTTCCAGTCGAACATGGATTCCCTGCTCGTCTAATCGTTCCTGGTCTGTACGGGTACGTGTCTGCGACGAAGTGGTTAACCGAGATCGAGCTCACCACCTTCGATGCATTCGACTCGTTCTGGGTTCCACGCGGCTATGCAGCGCAGGCCCCTATCAAGATGCAAAGCCGTATCGATTCGCCGAGGGGCCTCGACCAAATTGAGGCCGGCACATTTGCGATTGGCGGCGTGGCATGGGCTCAGCCAATCGGTATCGCTGCCGTCGAGATTTCGATCGACGATGGGGAGTGGGTGCAAACGCAACTGGCCGACGAACTCAACGGATCGACGTGGCGTCAGTGGACCTTCGAATGGGAGGCTACTCCTGGCCGGCACTCCATTTCGGTACGTGCAATCAGCACCGACGGCACGGTGCAAACAAGTGACCGAACCGAACCGTTGCCGAACGGAGCGAGTGGCAATCACACGGTGGTGGTGCTTGTCAGCGAAGATACGCAATGACCGTGATGTTCCCAGGTGCAGCGCCTTCTAGCGCCGTTGTTTTTGGGAACAACACTCGTGGCCGTGACGTGCGACGCTCGCAAGAGCTCAACAACGCCTATAGTCCTACGGTGATCAATTCGAGCGACGCTGGACAAAATTCGCGATCGAACGTGGTGCGTCCGTTCGAATCGTCTGTCGATGGCACAGCTTCGACCGATGATCTTGTCGTCCTCCTCAAGAGTGCAGCCTCTGGCGATCAGGCAGGGTTCTCGAGCCTCTATGACACGCTCGCCCCGATGCTCTACGGCATTATTCTTCGCATTGTTCGAGACCATGCCCGTAGCGAGGAAGTGACTCAAGAGGTTTTTGTTGAGCTCTGGCGTGTTGCACCTACATTCGATGAACGCCGCGGCAATGTGCGCGCCTTCGCCGTGACGATTGCACGGCGCCGCGCAATCGATTGTGTTCGCTCTGTCGAGGCTGCACGTAGTCGCGATGGCAACGATGTGGGCCGGTCGCATTGTGAGGTGGAATCGGTGGAAGAGCTTGTCGTAGACGGCGCGGAGGCGAATCGTGTTCGTGTTGCATTGGAGAGATTGCCTGAAGCGCAGCAAAAGGCGATCGGTCTCGCGTACTTTGAATCGCTGTCGTATCGCCAAGTTGCCGAACAGCTCGACATTCCAATCGGAACAATCAAGACCCGAATACGCGACGGCATGACGACTATGCGATCGGAATTGCGATGAGCGCAGCGAACGAGTCCATTCACGATCTTGTCGAGCTCTATTCCATATCTGCGCTTGATGCTGATGAGGCCCATCAATTCGAAACACACCTTCCTTCGTGCGAGAAATGTCGTATCGCGCTTGGAGAAATGCAGGCGTTGCTCATCGAACTCGACACCGAACTGTTGGCGGGTCCTCCTCCCGGCGTAAAGACACGTGTGATGGAAGAGATTGCACGGACCGGTCAGGTTGGTCATCCGTCGTCTACGCCGAGCGGCCCGACCGATCTTCGACCCGCCGGTTATGAGCCTGCCCTCGACGAGCCCGCGGGTGATGAGCCAGTTGTTACCAGCACCGTTATCGACCTCACCGAACGGCGCTTCGGTCGCTTCTCGCCTGCCCTGCAAGCTGTAGCGGCGGCGATGGTCGTCGTTGTAGCGGTCGGAGCATCGATCCTTTTTTCGATGTCTTCCAGTACACGTTTTGTCGATGTCGCTCGAGCTGATGATGCGGCGACCGTCGCTCTCGAAGGAACTGTCGGCGGCGATGTTACCGTTGCGTGGTCTGAATCTGAAGGGCAACTCGCAGTAATGGCGAGCGGCCTCGGTGCTCTTCCCTCCGACCAAACCTATGAACTGTGGCTCTTTGATGGCGACGTCCCTGTGGCTGCGGGAATCTTTGTGCCGAACAGCGACGGCGCCGTCGACTTTGTTGGAGACCTCTCGGCTGAGCCATCTCTGTGGGCGATCACGGTAGAGCCGGCTGGTGGGGTCGAGGTTCCAACGACAGACCCCATCTTTGTAGGCGGGATCTAACAACTCGCGTCGCTAGCAAGCCACTTTTCACGTGCGCCCGTCGGTCAGATGAACGCTTTGCCGTCTTGCCCGCATGGCGGTTTCGCTGCGAAATGATACGTGACCGGCGCTTTTCTTCACTATCGCGAACGGGCGCAGTCAGATAGTACGTACGAACTGGCCGTGCGAGTCGATCAGGTGTGCATGTTCGGTGATTGGAGAAAATATTTTCGAAATTCCAATCCGCTGATTCGAGGCCTCCGAACAACGGGCAAACGAAACGAACCTTGATTCGTTACACCCGATAACTCGCAAAGGGATAACTCACAATGACTACATCTGAACCACTCTCCACCGTACTCGAGACAGAAAAGGCGAAACGCAGGCCGCGCTTTGGCCGCTCGCTTGCTGCAGCAGCTCTCGCTGGTGGACTGATCTTCGCCGCCTGCGGATCTGACACGGCTACCGCCACGCCAGACGTTGAGGAAGAGGCAGTCGCCGAAGATGAAGCCATGGAAGATGAAGCCATGGAAGATGAAGCCATGGAAGA
>CALKGG010000103.1 GCA_938084885.1 uncultured Acidimicrobiales bacterium | reverse complement strand
TGGCTTTGGCCCGAGCGAGCTGTACCTGCTCGATCGCGACGAGAGCGCCCTTCACGGCGTGCAGTTGTCGATGGAAGGCCGTGCGCTTCTCGACAGCGACATGCTCGTTGTTGGAAATATTCGTGACCGCGAGCGCATGTTCGAATTGTTCGAGCGGTTCAAGCCCCAGGTGGTGTTCCACACTGCTGCGCTCAAGCACCTAACGCTTCTTGAGAACCACCCTGAAGAGGGTATGAAGACCAACACGGTTGGCACGAAAAACCTGCTCGATGCGGCGAAGCATGTTGGCGTCGAACGTTTCGTGAACATCAGCACCGATAAGGCGGCCGACCCAACGTCGGTTCTTGGTGCAACCAAGCTTGCTGCCGAGCGGCTTACCGCACAGATGGCCGAAGAGACGGGTATTCCGTTTGTGTCGGTCCGTTTCGGCAATGTGCTCGGTAGCCGTGGTTCGGTGCTGCCGACGTTTATGGGCCAAATCGAACAGGGCAAGCCAATCACGGTGACCCACCCCGATGTGACCCGCTATTTCATGACGATTCCCGAGGCTGTTCGCCTCGTGGTCCAGGCTGGCGCTATCGGTGCGCCAGGTGAGGTGCTCATCTTGGATATGGGTGAGCCGGTGAAGATTGTCGACTTGGCCCAACAGCTGATCGACACCCTCAGCCCAAATACTAAGATCGAGTTCACCGGGCTCCGGCCGGGCGAGAAGATGCACGAAGTGCTGATCAGCACAACCGAGAGCGGCGATGCGAAGATTCATCCTCGGATCAGCCACACGATGGGCGACCCATCGAGCCCATCTGCGGCGATGGAAGCGTGTGGTCCGGCGGCCGAAGCCAAGGTTGCCGACATGTTGGCGGCAATCGATGGCAGCGTGCCCCATTGGCCGTAGCCGCGTTCGCGTCGATGTGCCGAACGGGCCATTGATGCCCTGGTCGAGGCGGGCGTACCCTTTCAGTAGGACTGCCATAAGAATGCCCGTCCAGAAAGTTCTGTGATTTCAATGACAACGAGTAACGACTATTCCGGCAAGCGCGTGCTTGTGACCGGCGGAACCGGGTCTTTTGGCAAGACTGTCGCCAAGCATTTGCTTGAGCGTGGAGTCGAGGAAGTGCGGGTGTTGTCGCGCGATGAAGCGAAGCAGCACGACATGCGGGTGCTGTTCGACGAGCCTCGGTTGAACTTCTATGTGGGCGATGTCCGCAATGCGCGTTCTGTCGACCGAGCTGCGGCTGGTGTTGACATGGTGTTTCATGCAGCAGCGCTTAAGCAGGTGCCGTCGTGTGAGTTCTTCCCGCTAGAAGCTGTTCTCACCAATGTGCTTGGCAGCCAGAATGTGGTCGAGGCCGCCCAGAAGAACGGCGTTGGTTCGGTGGTGTGTTTGAGCACCGACAAGGCCGTCATGCCGGTTAATGCGATGGGCATGACAAAAGCCCTCATGGAGAAGGTGGCACAAGCTGCGGCTCGCGCAACGAACGCTGACACTGTTGTTTCGACCGTTCGTTATGGCAACGTTCTGTATTCGCGTGGTTCTGTTGTCCCGCTCTTTGTCGAGAAGATCTTCCGCGGTGAGCCGCTCACGATTACCAACCCTGACATGACTCGGTTCTTGATGCCGCTCAGCCAGGCAGTCGACTTGGTTGAGTTCGCGTTCTTCAACGCAGAGCCTGGCGACACGTTCATTCGAAAGGCGGCTGCGGCGACCATTGGCGATCTCGCAACAGCGGTCAACGACCTCTTCGGGAACCCGGTGGCAACCAAACTGATCGGCACACGCCACGGCGAAAAGCTCTACGAGACGCTTGCAACAGTTGAAGAACTCAGCCAGGCCCAAGACATGGGCGATTACTGGCGGCTTCGTATGGACTCGCGTGACTTGAACTACGCCGACTATTTCGAGGTTGGTACGACCGAGCTTCCTCCTACCGAGGACTATCATTCGCACAACACCGAGCTGCTCGATGTTGAGGGTGTGAAAGAGCTGCTCTTGGCGCTCCCCGAGATCCAGGCCGACCTCGAACGTTGGAACAACCTGTAATGACCATTGTAGGAATCACTGGCTCAGCCGGGTTCTTCGGTTGGCATCTGCGTTGCCGGCTCCAAACCTTTGGCTGGGACGTCCGTCTTGCAGATCGTGCCACATTCGCGTCGGATGATTTGCTCGATGAGTTCGTGGCCGACAGCGACGTTGTGATGCACCTCGCTGGTGTAAACCGAGCCAATAGCGACGAGGAAATCCTGTCGGGAAACGTGAGCCTTGCCCATGCGCTCGCCGATGCACGTGCCCGAACCGGAACGTCGTTCGGAATTGTGTATGCGAACTCGATTAAGGCCGGCGAGCCGGGCGTCTACGGCGAAGCAAAGTCGAAAGCTGCCGAAATCCTTGCCACAGCGGCGGCAGAAACTGGTTCGTTTTTTGTCGACGTGCTGTTCCCTCATCTGTTTGGCGAGTTCGGCGTGCCGTTCTACAACAGCGGTGTTACGACGTTCGCCCATCAGCTCGCCAAGGGCGAGCCCTCGCAGGTCAATGACGGCCAACTCGAACTGCTGCACGTCCAAGACGCGTGCCAGCTGATCATGGATGTCATCGAAAAGGGCGAAAGCACCCAGCTCCGTCCGCCCGGCCGCAAGATCAGCGTTCCAGATACATACGAGTTGATGGCACGCCTTGCCGACTACGCAAAGACAGGGACGATTCCTCACATTCTCGAGGACGAGTTCGAGCTGCGTTTGTTCAACACCATTCGTTCGCAGATGTGGCCCGATGCGTACCCGTTCGAGATCACTCGGCACGCCGATCACCGTGGCGCCTTCTTCGAAGTTGTTCGAGCGTGGGGCCAAGGGCAAACGTCGATATCGACAACCGTCCCTGGTGTTATCCGTGGTGAGCACTACCACCTCGACAAAGTCGAACGATTCGCTGTGATCTCCGGCGAGGCACAAATTCGTGTGCGACGACTGTTTACCGACGACGTCATCGAGTTCGATGTTCGCGGCGACGAGCCGTGCTTCATCGACATGCCACCGCTTTGCACCCATGACATCACGAACACTGGTGAGTCCGAACTCGTCACCTTGTTCTGGAGCCATGATCATTTCGATCCGGCAAACGGCGATACCTACCCCCTCCAAGTAGTGGGAGAGGAGCTTCCCGCATGAAGGTCATGACCATTCTCGGCACACGTCCCGAGATCATTCGCCTCAGCCGCGTCATCGCTCGTTTGGAAGAAACGTCGGTTGTTGACCATGTTCTTGTCCACACCGGGCAGAACTACGACTACGAGCTGAACCAGGTCTTCTTCGACGACCTTGGTCTTCGTAAGCCCGATCACTTCCTCGAATGCGATACGTCTTCTATTGGTCGTGTCTATGGAGACATCCTCATCAAGTCTGAGGAAGTGCTTCGGGAAGAGCAGCCCGACGCCGTCCTCATCCTTGGAGACACGAACTCCGCCATCGCTGCGATCATTGCTCGACGACTGCACATTCCCGTCTTCCACATGGAAGCTGGCAACCGCAGCTTCGACTGGCGTGTGCCCGAAGAAACCAACCGGCGCATCGTCGACCACATCTCCGATGTAAACCTCGTGTACACCGAACACGCGCGTGAGAACCTGATGCGCGAGGGACTACACCCACAACGCGTCTATCTCACCGGTAGCCCAATGTTCGAAGTGCTTGAGCACTACCGAGATCAAATCGAAGCCTCCGATGTCCTAGAGCGAGAGGGCCTCGAAGCTGGCAAGTTTGTAATCGTGAGCCTTCACCGCGAAGAGAACGTCGACAACGCAGAACGGCTCGGTCAGCTTCTTGACGGCCTTGGGCGACTATCCGAGCAGCGAGATCTCGATGTCCTCGTTTCAACCCATCCGCGCACGCGCAAGCGCCTAGAAGAATTCGGTCTTATCGACAATGCTGGCGAGCGAGTGAAGTTTGCAAAGCCATTCGGCTTTCACGACTACAACAAGCTGCAAATGACCGCAGCATGTGCCATTAGCGACTCAGGCACCATCTCGGAAGAATCGTCGATGCTGGGCTTCCCCGCAGTAACACCGCGCGATTGGATCGAACGCCCCGAGGCTCTTGACACCGGCTCGATCATCATGACCGGTCTTGAACCTGAGGTTGTACTGCGTGGAGTCGAGTACGCAATCGATTTCGG
>CALKGG010000102.1 GCA_938084885.1 uncultured Acidimicrobiales bacterium | reverse complement strand
GTCCTCGCCCAAAGAGTCGTCCTCGAAGAACTCATCTTCGAAAAGGTCATCCTCGTTCAGCGCGTCGCCATCGAAGATGTCGCCATCGATCTCGGCGACGGCCTCATCGTCCTGGCCAGCCGCTGCATTGGCTGCGGCGGTGTCCTCAGTGACCGGAGCCTGATCGGCCTGGCCAGTCGCAAGGAAGTCAGCAAACGTTGGCACCTCGGCGTACACGCCAGGTGTAGCACCGCCGCATTCATCGCCCCAGCTCACAACTCCCGCCAGGCGAGGGCCGTTCTCGGTGTCGACGACCAGTGGCCCGCCACTATCGCCGTAACACGAGTCGGTTCCGGTGCCGCCGGCGCACAACTCGGTTGCCGCATCAGTACCGAGAGCAGCGTTGCATGCCCGGTCACCAACGAGCGGAACCTCAGCCTCGAGCAGGATGTTCGAATCCCGACCATTCTCGCTAATTGCACCCCAGCCCGTTACCGTTGCTCTCGTCGCCGCCGCAATATCACCGGTCGAAGCCGTAGCAATCGCCGCAACGTTCGTGGTGAGCTTCAACGGAGATGCCAGCTCGACAATGCCGATATCGGCAATCTCTTCCTCGGCATAACGAGGGTGCGAAAGGATCGATTCGACCTGACGGGTTTGCCCGCCACCCTCGTTGAGGTTGGTCACGCCAGCCCGAACAGTGATATCGGATGCATCGAAGCCTTCAAGACAGTGCGCAGCCGTCACGATCGTGTTTGCATCGAGGATCGAACCCCCGCAGAAGTGCCCTTCGGCGTCCTGCAGCGATACCTGCCAGGGCGTCGCCGATGCGACATCTCCACCGACGATTGCTCCAGCCGAAGCTCCTCCGACGAAGAGGCTGGCTCCAGCCAACGCGAGTGTGAGAAGGCTGACACCAACCCGTTTGGCCCGGTTCGTACGTTTCGTGTGTTCGCTCGTCGCTGTTGCAGCCGAGCCCATTTCCGTGTCCATTGCGATGCTCCTGAGAGTTCGTCGCCAGCCCTGCGCTGTGCGACTGAACACATCTTCGGGAACCAGGCTGTCGCCAACCTGAACACACCTGAACGCGGCGTTCAGGTTCAGTGATGGGCTACACCGCTGGAAGGCCGACCACGAAACGGGCGCCGCCCAACGGCGCAGTTTCGATGTGTACCGTACCGCCGTGTTGTGTTGCGATCTCTCGCACGAGCGCCAGGCCCATGCCGCTGCCACCACCATCTCGGTCACGCGCTTCGTCGAGCCGCACGAACCGCTCGAAGACGCGGTCGCGATCGCGATCGCGGATACCTAAACCGTCGTCATCGATCATGACTTGGACACGACCGGTGGACGACACGACACTGATCTCAACTCCACGATTGCTGTGACGAAACGCGTTGTTCAGCACGTTTGTGAAGAGGCGCTCGAGATGGGCGGCTTGTCCACGCACCTGCACCGCCAAATCAGACGGCAACGACAACTCGATCCAATCGGGTCGAGCGCTACCCGCAACCGCAGCGCCGAGCACGTCGTGAAGATCGAGTAGCTCGTGTGTCCGCTGGTCCGAAGCAGCAGATCGCGCCATGAGCAGAAGGTCCGACACAATTCCTTGAAGCCGGCGCGTCTCGTTGCGGACACGCTGAGCCGTGAGTTGCAGATCCGCCGATTCGGGATGCGCTGCATCAACATCGAGTTGAGCGGCCATCGAGGCGAGGGGGCTCCGTAGTTCGTGCGCGGCATCCGAGGCGAAGCGGCGTTGGCGATCTTGGGAGGTTTCGAGGCGCTCGAGCATCGAATTCATGGTTGTACCAAGCGCGTGGAGCTCTCGTGGTTGTCCGTTGGTTCCAATGCGACGAGCCAGATCGGTAGCCCGGATCGATTCGACCTCGGCTCGCATGTGTTCGACAGGACGAAGTGCCCGACCAACGAGCAGCCATACCAGCACCCCCAACAACAACGTAAGGAGGGGAACCGTGATCAGGCTGAAAACGAGCACCTGCGACGTTGTCCGATCGACACCAAGAAGGGAGCGAGCAACGATCACGATCTCTGCTCCAGACGAAACTTCCTGGGCCACCACTCGAAGGTCCTCATCGCCATCGATGAGGTCGAGCGATGGCAACCCAGCCGCTGCCGGTTCCCCAAACTCGAGCTCTCCGCCCTCCCCCAGCCCAACAATCAATCCAGCGACTTGGTCGGCGTTGGGGTTGAGGTCGTTGTGCACGTCCAGCAAAAACTCGACCTCACCGTCGTCGACGTCAAAGACCTCGAGCACGCCAATGAAGGTCTCGCCATCTGTTGGAAAGGCTGCGTTGTTCAGCTCGTTATTGATGTCGATGCCATCGGCGACATCGAGCGCCCTATTTGCAATCGTCTGATCGATTTCCGAGATAAGGCTTCTGCGCACCACCATCTGCAACGCGACCGCTGCGAGCACGAGGCTCACCAACGTAAACGCCATCGCAATCGCGGTTACGCGTGCTCGCAAAGATCTCCCGAACCCATCGCGTGACGAAGCATGCTCTGCGCTCATGACTTGCCGACAAGCAGCCGGTATCCAACGCCACGAACAGTCTCGACCTGCACGGGTCGCTTCGAACCAGCTTCGCTAACGCCAGCATCGAGTGCGCTACGAATGCGTGAGATATACACCTCGACGATGTTGGGATCGCCGTCAAAGGCGTGATCCCACACGTTGTCGAGAATCTGCTCTTTCGACACGACAAGTCCCTGCTGGCGCATCAGGTAGTCAAGGACCGAGAACGCTCGAGGTGACAGCTCCAGCGCAAGGCCGGCAAAGGACACCGTCCGCGCCGATGGAGACAACTCGAGCTCTCCAACGACCACAAGATCTTCGACGCGGCGTCCGCTATCTCCTCGGCGGATAACCGCTCGGATGCGGCTGAGCAACACTTGGTAGCTAAACGGTTTTGTAACGTAATCGTCGGCTCCGGTGTCGAGCCCCTCCATCTCGTCGTACTCACCATCTTTTGCAGTGAGCATCACGATGGGCGTCCAATTTTCTTCATCGCGCAGCGCGTGGCACACCTTGTAGCCATTCATCCCGGGCAACATGATGTCCAACACGATCGCCACATACGGGTTAGTGCGCGCCAACTCCAGTCCATCGAGACCGTTCGTTGCGACATCGACGGCAAAGCCGTCAGCGGTGAGCCCGCGCTGAAGCGCGTCGGCAATGCCAGGCTCGTCTTCGATCACCAGAATGCGCATTGCCCTATCATGGCCCGCCAACCTGAACCTCGGCTGAATGGTCAGCGCCGGTTGTCGACGACCCTCTGCGCCTTTCCCTGAGAGCGTGGAACCTCGCCGTTCAGCGCGATCTTCACCACGGCGCTAATGCCGATGTGATCCTTGATCCGCCTCGCCAGTTCAGCTGCGAGTTCGGTGCTCGATCGGCCGGTCGCTGGGTTGGCTTCTACGTTGATTGTGAGGTCGGTGAGGTTGCCCTCTTGGCTGACGATGAGTTGAAAGTGAGGGCTCAACCCATCGACGGCGAGCACGTGAACTTCGACCTGGCTCGGGAACACGTTGACGCCCCGAATAATGAGCATGTCGTCAGACCGACCCGAGATTCGTTCGATGCGACGCATTGTGCGCGCCGTCCCGGGAAGCAGTCTCGTCAAATCTCGTGTGCGGTAACGAATGACCGGCATTGCATGTTTGGTGAGCGACGTGAATACCAGCTCGCCAAACTCGCCGTCGGGAAGCACCTCGCGAGTTTCGGGGTCGATTATCTCGGGATAGAAGTGATCTTCCCAGACAGTCAGCCCATCCTTGGTTTCCACGCATTCCTGAGCCACACCCGGACCAATAACTTCGGAGAGCCCATAGATGTCGACGGCGTCGATGCCCAGGCGAGTCTCGATTTCTTCTCGAAGTCCATCACTCCACGGCTCGGCGCCGAAGATGCCGATCTCGATGGACGAGTCTGCCGGGTTCATGCCCTGAGCTTCCATCTCATCGATCAGGTTCAGACAATACGACGGAGTGACCAGCAGGACGCGCGGTGCAAAGTCGCGAATCAGTTGCACCTGTTTCGCGGTCTGGCCTCCGCTCATCGGCACCACGGTGCATCCAAGCTTTTCGGCCCCGTAGTGCGCTCCGAGCCCACCGGTGAACAAGCCATACCCGTAGGCAACGTGAGCAATGTCGCCGGGGCGAACCCCTGCAGCGAACATGGATCGGGCAACCACGGTGGCCCACATGTCGACGTCCTCGGCGGTGTACCCAACGACCGTTGGATGGCCCGTCGTCCCCGACGACGCATGGAGACGAACGACATTGGTCCTCGGCACGGCGAACATCCCAAAGGGATACTGCGCACGCAAGTCGTCCTTGACGAGAAACGGAAACGCTGCGAGATCGTCGAGCGAGCGAAGATCAGACGGTGCGACACCTGCTTGATCGAACGCCCGGGTGAAATGGGGAACGTTCTCGTAGGAGTGGACCAACGTTGCTTGCATCCGTTCGAGTTGCAACGCTCGAAGTTCGTCGACACTCGCTGTTTCGATAGGTTCGTAACCGCGCATCATTCCTTCTCTCTCGTGGTCGCGCCCGGTGCGTGCGTGCGCTGCACCAGTTCGTGGGTGGTTGCAAAGCGGCCGGGGAATGCCAAAGGGTACGCAGTGTCAAAGACGTCGCTCAGCCAGTTCGCCGACGCGGACACGAGCGTTTCGTACAGCTGCGAAGCAATGTCGGCCGCAGCAACACCGGGCCAATCGACGGGCCGAGCTTGAACGGGCAGCTCCGGCCATCGCAGACGAATTCGACGGAGATCATGGATGACCATTGTTCGTAGACCGAATGCCTCGACCGGATCAGCCTTTTTCACCATGTTGAGCATCGGCTCGTACCGATCGACAAACGCAGAGTACGCCCGTGCCTGATCTCGACCATCTGTCTCAGCGAGAAAGAACCCGCTCTCAACAAGTTCAGCGAGCTCGTCGAACGTCGCTGTTGCAATCACCGGCGACAGGTCAGGATCGACCAGTGCCAGCAGTTCGCGTGTTGACTCGGACTCTGCGCCCGGCCCAGCCATAACCCCGGCCGAGACAGGGACATAGCCATGCCATCGGAAGTGTTCGACGATTCGCGATGACTGGGCTGCGTTTACCGTATTTGGAACAAACAGCAGCACCCACTCGCCCGACCAGTCCGCATCGTCAACACCGTAGATGCGG
This sequence comes from uncultured Acidimicrobiales bacterium, assembly GCA_938084885.1. GTDB lineage: Bacteria > Actinomycetota > Acidimicrobiia > Acidimicrobiales > SHLQ01 > SHLQ01. The sequence continues at coordinate 5,951 of CALKGG010000102.1, read as the reverse complement.
TCGGCGGCACGGGCAGATTCGGTGAAGGCAAGGTCGGTGAGGTGATAGCGACTCTGTCGGCCCACGCGTTCAGTGAACAACCACTCTTCGGCGACCAGCCGGTTCATCGATGTTCGGACCAACCGATCGTTAAACCCAAAGACGTTGCTCAGGCGGAGCATCTGGCTCATCCACAACGAGGATCGAATCGGCACCAGCGTGTCGCCGATGATCGTGACCAGAACCGATCGCGCCGAGATATCGGCTGCACCAGCCCACGTGTGAATGCGTGTGGTGATCTCGGTCGGCATTCGACTTACCAAACAGCTTCAGTATCGAGGTCGAGGACCTCTCGCATACGAACCATCAGCGGACCAAAGTGTGGTGACCGGATGGTTCGCCCATCTGCGGGAACCTGTCCAAGCTCGGCCTCGCCGAACATCTCAGCAATGTGGGTGATCACGTCGGGCGCCGTCGTCGCCAATGATCGCGAGATGACCCCTTCGGCTAGCAGCAGATCTTCGCCGGCGACCGGAGCGAACAGCGACGGCAGGAGCGTTAAGACCACGACGAGCCCACGTTCCAACTCGGGTCGGGCCGGTGTGGCGATCAGCGAGTCCATCAGCGCGGCAGCGTGGCGACGATGGTAGACCTCTTCGCGTTGGGCTCGAACTGCGGCACTGGCCAGCGCTGGATGTGTCGATTCAGAAACGAGCTGCCACCGATAGTCCTCGACCATGTCATAGACCCAGTGGCGGATGAGGGCTTCGGCCCAGTCGGTCGTGCCGTACTCGGTGAACGCCGACGACCGGTACGCCTCGGCGCCTCGCGAGTAGGCCAACGCGTCGATCGCTGCATCTGTGGGTGCAACCCCATCGAGTTCGCAGACGATCTCGTAGAGCAGAACAGCATGGCCAAGTTCGTCCTGGCCAATGCTCGAGAAGGCCAAGTCCTCTTCGAGAAACGGCGTGACCCCGATCCACTCGGTGTGTTGTTGTCCCATCAGGTGCTCGTCGTCGGCGAACGCCAACAGAAAATCTCGAAGGACCTCGGCGGTCTCGTTCATGATTCGCCCGCTTCTCTGGTGCGCTTGCGTCGTGCAGCAACCTCGGCGCCATCGTGATGGCGGTGCGGCTTGTCTGCATTCGGCGAGATGAAGTCGTCGCCACCCTCGAGCACGTGCTCCCGGTTCACGACCCACACACGGCTGCCTTCAGCCCGGCGAATGTACGCCTCTCGCGCCATGACCATTGCCAGCTCGTCGTTCGCGGCATCGAGCGCGCCGGCGTGGCGGTATTCGTCGCGTCCGTCCTTTTTCAAAAACACTTCGTACGTCGCCACGTCTACCCTCTCATCACTTCGACGGTTTCTCGGCACGATTCGCAGCGGTGGACCGCACGACATCTGCTCGGCCCAAACATCGATTGCTCGACCGTTGGCCCGCTGCACAGGGGGCAGGTGGGCGTCGACGAGCCGATCTGTACAGCGACCGTGAACTCCGTTGCGAGCGCGGTGCGGCCGTTTTCACTCAGGCGAGCAGGACTCCACGCTGGCGAGGTCAACCATGTGACCACCACCGTTGTAATCCCATCGACGGCTCTCACAGCGCCCGCAACATCATCGGCGATCATGGCGAGCGCCGGGCACCCCGAGAACGTCGGAATCAGGCCAATGGTTGCGACCCCGTTGCGAACATCGACGTGTTCGAGCAAACCAAGGTCGACGATCGATACGCCGGGATACTCGGGGTCGTCGACCAACGCAATTGCTCTGAGGACTTCCGTCTCTTGTGCTGTGCTGAGAACTTCGGCGCTCATTGGAGTACTCCATTGAGCGCGTTTCGCACCCACGCGGTTCGTTCCCAGTTGTCGCGGGCCTCACCAATACGACGAGCCGAATCGGGCCCGCCCTGTGCCAGCGTCTTCTTCAGCGGTTCCCAGTCGATTGGACCAACATCCCATTTGCCCGTCTCGTCGTCGAACGCGAGGTCTGGAGCTGGAACGGTGAACCCGTAACTGTGCATCATGGGAACAAACTTCTGCACCCACTTATCTCGTAGCACTTCGTTGCGTTCGCTCTTGATGTGCCAGCGCAGCAGCTTGTCGTCCGGTTTCGAATCGGGACCAAAGAGTTGGAGGGCTGGCCAAAACCATCGGTCGAGAGCTCCTTGGAAAATTTCCTTTTGGATGATGGTTCCCTCGGCGATTCGGCGCATTCGGTCCTCACCCAGTCGCATGTGAAAGCCCTCTTCGCTGATGATCCGTTTGAGGATTCGCCGGTATGGGCCGTAACTACAGTTCTTGAACACCGCCTGCTGGCTCGCCAACGCCGCGGCATCGACAAGAAACGCGATCGCGACCTGATCGCCCCACGTTTCGGCCTTGTAGTGGAAGACGTTGTGGAAACGGCTCTTGCCGGCCATGAGGTCTTCGAGCATCTCGGTCCGAGTCTTGATACCCATGTCGGCTGCCACCATGTAGAGCAGGTGCCCGTGCCCAATCTCGTCCTGGGTCTTTGCCAGCACACTCATCTTGTGGCGCAGGCCCGGGGTCTTTGGGATCCAGTCTCGTTCAGTAAGCCCACCCATGTATTCAGAGTTCGCGTGCATCTCGATAAACGCGAACACCGCCTCTCGGTACTCGCGGGGCATATCGTCGTCGACTTCGACGATGCCCCCGCCATCGAGGAATTCTTCGAACTCGTCCATGTCATTCCAGGATCGACTCATGATGACTCCGCGCCGTTCTCCGCTGAGGACTTCCGCCTCAGATCCGTATCAGCGCTCATGATGACTCCGCGCCGTTTATGCCTGGCGCGTTCGCGACCATCGTGAGTACGTCATAAGCGGCCGCGACTTCGCCGTTCTGGTTGATGACTTGGGTGTCCCACGCAACCTCGCCATAGCCGCGACCATCGAGCTGGGTCTTGCGCTTACAGGTCAACACGACGTGGATCTCATCGCCGGGCCTGGTCGGCGTCGCAAACCGCAGACGGTCGATGCCGTAGTTGGCGAGCACCGGACCTTCTGGTGGGTCGACGAACAGTCCAGCAGCAAACGACAACACGAGGTAGCCGTGTGCAACGATCCCACCAAAGATCGGGCTTCGAGCCGCTGCATCTTCATCCATATGGGCATAGAACGTGTCGCCCGTGAAGTCGGCAAAGTGCGCAATATCTTCTGCAGTCACCACCCGAGATTCGGTGGTGAGCGAATCGCCGACAGCGAGCTGGTCGAAATTGAGGCGGAACGGATGACCCTTGTCGGTGGTTCGTGCTCCCGATATGTACTCGCCAGTGATCGCCGTCAGCGAGGCAGGAGATCCTTGGATAGCGGTCCGCTGCATGTGGCTAAAGACCGCTCGCATACCGCCCAGCTCCTCGCCGCCACCAGCTCGGCCAGGTCCACCGTGGGTAAGGTGAGGCAGCGGAGAGCCATGACCAGTACTTGCCGCCGCCATAGTTTCATCGACGACCAAGACCCGACCGTGGTGTGACGCAATGCCAAGGGCCAGAGGCGCCGTCTCTTCGGGGTCGGCTCCGTAGATCGAGGCGACGAGGCTGCCGTTCCCACGCGCAACGAGCTCGATTGCTTCGTTCGTCGACGCGTAGGGCACGAGCGTGGCGACGGGACCGAAGGCTTCGACATTATGGATGACATCAGCGAACCGATCGGTCGCTCGCAAGAGGGTCGGCGCGACGAATGCCCCGCGGACGCCGTCGACATCGACGAAGTTCGTGGAATCGATAACGACATCGCTCGCGGACTTGAGCAGTTCGATCGATTCAGTCACGCGGTCACACTGCTCTCGATCGACGAGCGCACCCATGGTGACCAACTCGTTGGCCGGGTCGCCAACGGTGACTTCGGCGAGCGCCTCAGCCAGCGCAGATGTCGCAGCGTCGACGTGTGCTTCGGGAACGAACGCTCGACGGATCGCCGTGCACTTCTGTCCGGCCTTCGTAGTGATCTCGCTGACCACTTCGGCAACGAAGAGGTCGAATTCGGCAGTTTTGGGGCCAGCGCTCGGCGCAAGCACTGCAGAGTTGACCGAGTCGGCCTCGGTGGTGACGTGCACTGATTTTGCGATCAGGTTTGGGTGAGCCTTTACGAGTGCCCCCGTGGTTGCCGAGCCCGTGAACGCAACCGAGTCTTGCCCGTCGAGATGGTCGAGGAGATCACCCGGAGCGCCGCTTACAAGCTGAAGCGCTCCTTCGGGAAGTAGGCCACTGTCGATCATGACCCGCACGGCCGCCGCGGTAAGAAACGCCGTCTGCGGTGCTGGCTTCACAATGCTGGGAAGGCCCGCAAGAAACGTTGGTGCGAACTTCTCGAGCATGCCCCACACCGGAAAGTTGTAGGCGTTGATTTGCACGGCCACGCCTCGCTTGGAGGTGCGGATGTGAACCGCGCCGAAGGATCCGTCACGTGACAACGGTTCGAAGTTCCCGTCGACGACGACGTGGCTGTTGGGCAACTCTTTTCGGGCCTTGCTTGCGTATGCGAGGAGCACACCCGCTCCGCCATCGATATCGATCCACGAGTCTTTGATCGTGGCGCCTGTCTTGGCTGACAACGCATAGAGCCGGTCCAACACGTCGGGTTCGAGAAGGAGCTTGCCGATGTTTCGAAGGATCGTGGCTCGTTCGTGAAACGTCAGCGCCGCGATTGCCGGGTTCCCGATCGAGCGGGCGTGATCGACGGCCTTTGCGAGGTCGAGCCCTTCGGTCGAAACGAGTCCGAGCTGTTCACCCGTCACGGCGTCGACAAAGGGCGTGCCGCTGCCTGAACCAGTCACCCATTGTCTTCCGAGGTAGCTGGGCAAGATCTCACCAGACATAGAAGCCCTCTCCCGTTTTCTTTCCCAATTTCTGTTCGGCAACCATGTTTCGCATCAGCTCCGGCGGTTCGAATCGCGGGCCGAGCTCGTTCGCAAGGTGCTCGGCGATTGCGAGGCGCACATCGACGCCAACAAGGTCGGTCAACTTCAGTGGCCCAATGGGGTGCTTGTACCCGAGGATCATCGCCGAATCGATGTCACCAGCAGACGCCACGCCAGATTCGACCATTCGGATGGCTTCGAGACCGAGGGCAACACCCAAGCGGCTCGACGCAAACCCGGGGCTGTCCTTCACCACGATTGGGGTCAGGCCCAACAACTCGCCGTAGCTGGTGGCTTTTGCAACGGTGGCGTCGCTCGTCTGTTCGCCAACAACGACTTCGACAAGGCTCGAGGCCGGTACGGGGTTAAAGAAGTGCATGCCGCAGAAGCGTTCGGGATGCTGAAGCGACGTCGCTATTTCGCTGATCGGCAGCGAGCTGGTGTTCGACCCGATGATCAGGTCTCGATCTTCCCCGGTGCGGTCGGCGAAGTAGTGCGTATCGATTGTGGACAGTATTGATTGCTTAAGGCCGAGGTCTTCGGGCAACGCCTCGATGACCAATTCAACATTGGACGGCTCTGGGTGTGCGGTGTCGACGCTGAGCAGCAGGTCAAGGTCGGTAATTTCATCGCCGCGACCGAGTCTGCTCGCAGCCCGTGCTAGCGATTCACGAACCCGAGACTCGCATGCCTCGGCGAGTTCGGGCGAGTGCTCGACGATTCGAACGGGCGTTCCCGCAAGCGCAAAGCGCACCGCGATACCACCCCCCATCGTTCCCCCACCAACAACGACGATCACCGCAAAGCCATCTGTTCCATATTCCCCATAGAGGTTCACGTTATACAGACATTAGATATGTGTCAAGATTTGTGTATCAAATTGGATATCTGTATCAGATCACCCACGCATCACAACTCGTGAAAAAGTGTGGTCTGCCAGCATCACCAGCACCCGCTGTGTTCTTTCAGGACATAGCGAACAGGTGTCGCGGGACATAGCGAACAACATGTTGGAATGGCTGGTGAGGTTCCAATGAGTGTGAAGAGGTTGGTTGCCACTGTTGATGTGGCCTCGATGAATGTGTCGGCGTT
>CALKGG010000101.1 GCA_938084885.1 uncultured Acidimicrobiales bacterium | reverse complement strand
GCGGCGACTACATCCCTCAGCTGTGGTTGTTCTGGGTGGCGCCGATCATTGGCGGCGTCATTGGTGCACTGATTTACCGTGGTCTCCTCGGGGACAAAGAAGACGACCTCGTCGCCGCATGAGAAAGAAGACGACCTCGTCGCCCCATGAGGTAGAAGACGACCTCGTCGCCAGATAGTTCAGAGTTCTGTTCGATACCGAACCCCAACGCCCCGGAGCCTCCCAACGATGTGAGGCCCGGGGCGCTCGGGTTTCTATGCTGAGGGGATGGCGAGGTATGCCCTGCTTACGAGGGAGTCATCGAATCGGGTGTTCGGCGCGGCAGCGCCAGCGCTGCTCGCCGCCGAGGTCGAAGCGCTCGGCGAGCATCTGAGCGGCGGTCTTGATCGAGGTGAGGTTGTTGTCTTTGGTGGGCTGAGCTACTTCTGTTTCGAGGCGTCGATGGTGACGAGCCTCGACACGTTCATCTTGTCGAATCTGGCCCTGGCGCGTGGCCTGTTCGAGGTGGTCGACGGTGGTGCCTTGCGGCCGGTCGAGTTGCAGCCACTCGAGTTCTTTGCGTCGGACGTGGTGACGATTCAGCGGTATGTGGGCAAGACGAACGAGCAGTTCACCCATCTGTTGGTCAACCTTGGTTTGGCGGCGTCACGATCTGCTGATGCTCGGGCGGCCTCGGGCGAACGGGTGTCGCTGCTCGATCCGGTGTCGGGGCGGGGGAGCACGCTGAACCGCGGTTTGGCGTATGGGTTTCACGTGGCTGGGGTCGAGGTCGAGCAAGCAAACGTCGAGCAATGCCGTGGCTTTCTGTCGACCTACTTGAAGGAGCATCGGGTCAAGCACAAGGTGTCGAGCGAACGGGTCAGAAATGGGCCGTTAGCGGGGACGAGCGCCTTCGAAATCGCGATCCGTCCGGCCAGTGATGCCCATTGTCAGCACGTTCGGGTGGTTCGTGCGTCGACCGAACAGTGTCCGCAACTGTTCCCGGGTAAGCGTTTCGACCTGATTGTTGGCGACCTTCCGTATGGGGTGCATCACTCGTCCAAGCGCGGCTCGGGGTCGCCGAGGTCCGGTCCGAAGGCGGCTACGTCTTCGCGACAGCGCGCTGGCGGCGGACGTGTCGAGTCGACGACCGGCGTTCGATCGCCAGAGCAGCTGGTTGCCACGTCGATTACCCGGTGGCGACAGGTAATGGCCAAGGGGGCGTCGCTCACGTTGTCGTGGAACGTGCAGACGTTGTCGAGGGAGCGTCTCGGGAACCTGCTCACCGATGCGGGCTTCGATGTCGTCATTCACCCCAGGTCGTTCGAACATGTTGTCGATCGCCAGATTACGAGGGATCTGATCGTTGGTCGGGTGGACGCCGTTTGATGGTTGGAAGCGGCGATTTCTTGGGCTTGGGGATCCGTCGACCAATCGAGGTGGCAAGCGCAGAGCTTCGTGCCGGGTAGGGCTGGTAGGTGGACTGTTCATCGACTGGAACGGCGTCGCGGGCGATAATCCGGACGAGGAGATAGCTGGCGGCGAGGAGGTGGGCGCCAGCCAAGGTCCAGAAGAACCCGGAGTTTCCAACGGCGTTGATCAGAAGCGATGCGAATAACGGGCCAATGATTGCTCCGACTCCGTTGACCATGACGAGAAAGCCTGACGCGCCAACGCGTTGGTCATTGGTGATCCAGTCGTTGGTATAGGCAATAGCGAGCGAGTAGAGGGGAAACGAACTGCCCCCAATAAAGAACATGGCGACGAGGGCATCGGTTCCGGTTCCGGTGCTGGTGCCAAAGATCGACGCTGCGGATGCAACCAGGGCGCAGCCAATCATTACGCCTCGGCGAGGAAGGCGATCTGACGCTGAGCCGATCGGCATCTGAAATAGAACCGAACCAATGAGCGCCGCCGACATAAAGAGCGAGATTTGGGCGTTCGACATGCCGATCTGGGCGCCGTAGACGGGGCCGATGGCGAAGAGCGCTCCGGCTGCGAGGCCCGAGAAGAACATCACGAGCACGCCGGTGGGCACGACGGCTAGGAGTTCTTTGAACTGCAGTTTCGACACCGCTGGCAGCCGTGGTGCGCTCGATTCCGAGAGTGCCATGGGCACGAGGGCGATCGACACGAGGACCGACGCAATGACAAAGAGCTCGAATCCGTCGGGATCGGCAACGTTGAGCAGGAGCTGTCCGCCCGTGACGCCCGACATGGTGACGACCATGTAGATCGACAGTGTCCGACCTCGATTCTCTGGCTCGGTTTGGTCGTTGAGCCAACTCTCGATCACGACGTAGAGCCCGGCGAGGCAGAACCCGGTGATCAATCGCATGACAAACCAAATGAGCGGGTTGACGAGGAGGGCCGGAAGAACAAATGAGGTCGATGCGAGCGATGCGAGCGCTGCGAAGACCCGAATGTGGCCGACCTTTCGCAGTGCTTGCACGGTGAATTTCGAGCCGATCAAGAACCCCACGTAGTAGGCGGCTTGGATGACGCCGATGACGGTGACGGCGAATGCTTCCGACGTTGCCCGCACGCCGAGTGCGGTTCCTTGAAGGCCGTTGCCGAGCATCATTGCCAGAACCCCGAGAAACAGGGCCCACATGGAGGCGAGTGGACCTTTGATCGCGGGCCGGGAGAGCTCGGTGTTTGCAACGTTGACGTCGTGCTCCGAGACCTGTTCAGACATTCATCGAATGTACTCCTCTCCCTGCACAAAAGGAGGTGATGGTTTTTGCCAAACCGATCGTTCGTGTGAATTTATGTATGCAACGTTCGCCGGTGTTGTGACATTGGTTACGGGACCAACTATGGTGGGGCCAACTACGGCTTCGGCCGAGAAGGGGAACCCGCCAGAATGAATTGGAAAGCTTTTGACGCCATTAGGCGCCAGTCAGGACCGCTAGAAGTTGACCTTATGGAGGCGTACGCAGCGAAGAAGATCACACGCCGTGACTTTGTTCGTCGTGGCACGATACTCGGTGTCGGTGCGCCCGTTATGGGTGCGGTTATCGCCGCCTGTGGCGGATCGACGAGCGATACCGGAACCGGAGACGCCGCAGAGGGCGGAGAGGGCGGAGAGGCCGAGGGAGGGGAGACCGAAGCAGCAGCAGCAGAGACTGTGACCGGAGGCGAACTTCTCGTCGGCATCCAGTTCGGTGACGCAAACTCGGGCCTCGACCCAATCAACATGCTCGACCTCGGCACCTACTCGGTTGTTGCATCGGCATTTGAGTACTTGGTTGGACTCAACGAGGACGGCTCCGGAAACATCGGAACCCGTGGCCTCGCAGAATCGTGGTCACCAAACGACGACGGTACCCAGTGGACGTTCAACCTCCGTGAAGGCGTGACCTGGCACGATGGAACGCCGTTCACCTCAGCCGCGGTTGCCGCAACCATCGACCGCATGGTCGTTGCCGGCGCTGGTCTTGCAGGCGTTGTTTCCGAGGGCGCGGTCGAGACACCAGATGATCTCACCGCAGTCGTCAACCTCGACTCGGCAAACGGCAACCTTCCTGTGCTCGTCTCGATCTACAACCCGCAGTCGGTCATAACACCGCCCGACTTTGAGACCGGCACCACCCTCGATGCCCGTCCGGCTGGAACCGGCCCGTGGATCTTCGAAGAGCACGACCCAACCACGTTCACGACTAGCTTCACCGCAAACGAGAACTACTGGGGTGGACGTCCAATCCTCGATCGGATCACGCTTCGTGGCTTCGAGTCCGAGGGCAACAAGGTCGCTGCTATCGCCGCAGGCGAACTGGACGTGATTCAGGACTTCGGCGCTGTTGCTGGAGCGAACTTGCTCACCGATGGGGAGTTCACGACGCTTCGTCCGCCTTCGTCGAACCATCGCCAGCTGTGGTTCAACACGCAGCTTCCAGAAGATGGCCCGTTCACCAACCCGCTGGTTCGCCAAGCGGTTGCGCACTGCCTCGATCGCCAGCAAATGGTCGACGTGCTCTTCGACGGAAACGCCATCATTGGCAACGACCACCCAGTTCACCCAACGCTGCCGTTCTTTGATTCTGGCGCCGTTGAGCAGCGCACCCGTAACATCGATCGTGCGCGTGAACTTCTTGCAGAGGCCGGCTTCCCGGACGGTTTCGAAGCAGTCATCCAGGCCGGCGATATCGTCGCCAGCCCAGACATGGCCGCAATCGTCGAGCAGAACTGCGCCGAGGCCGGAATCACCCTGTCGGTCAACGTCACACCGAACTCGGACTTCTATGGCGAGTTCTGGTGCGCTGGCGCCGAGTGGGGCGCACAGCCAGACACGGGCGGTCCAACCCGTCCATGTGGAGCATCGTCAGGTATTGGTGTGGTCGATTACGGCCATCGCCCAGTCCCAGACATCTTCTTTGGTCGTGCATTGATGACCGATGGTGACTGGAACTCGTCGAACTACGCATCAGATGAGTTTGATTCGCTGTTCAGCCAGTACCAGAGCGCCGTCGACGTCGCAGGTCAGACCGAGGCAGCTTCGGCTATCCAGGTTCTGCTTCACGAAGATGCGCCTGCACTGTACCCATTCTTCTTCGACTACCTCGGAGGACATCGGGACACTGTGTCTGGCGTCGAGGTGACCGCACTCGGTCACGTCATCGTCAACAACGCAGCGAAGACCGCCTAGTACGGGAAATCCGTCTCGGCAAGATGTAGTGCTCGAGACGTCGGTGGCATGTACCTGCCACCGACGTCTTGGCTTTTTGTATACGCCCGGATTGCCGCTGGTGGTCCGGGTCTCCACACCCGCAGCGGGTCGATCCATCAGCTGGTCGATGTTGTTGCAACTTGTTTCGCAACTATTGAGGTAGCCCGTGTCCAGTTTCATTTTCCGACGAGCGTTGCTCTCGATCCTTACGTTGGTGATCATTTTGGTCATCGTCACGTTGATTCCGAACGTGGCTCCGGGTGACCCGGCCCGAAAGATTGCGGGAGGTACGGCGTCACCGGAACGTCTCGCTCAAGTGACCGAGTCGTTGGGCCTCGACAAAACGGTTCCCGAGCAGTTGCAAGACGTGTTCAGCTCGACGCTTCGACTGGATTTTGGCGACTCCTTCACCAAGCCGGGTTCGTCGGTGACCGATCTGGTTCGGGCATCGTTGTGGAACTCGTTCAAGCTGGTGCTCTTTGCGCTCGTGTTGTTGCTTCCGCTTTCGATTTTCGGAGGCGTGGTAGCGGCGTATAAGAAGGACAGCCTGCTCGACCGCTTTATCGTCAACGGTGGTGTGGCGCTGTCCTCGGTCCCCGAGTTTGTGGCAGGCGTGCTCTTATTGGCGCTGCTCGCCGTTCCGTTTTCGTTCTTTCGTGTGGTTGCTGACCCACCCGAGGGTGCGGGATTTTTTCTCCAGCTGCAGCACATGCTGTTACCGGCATTGACGGTGCTAACCGTCTACTTCGGCTACATTGCCCGCGTGACTCGAGCGAGCACCATCAGCGCCCTCGAATCAGATTTTGCCCGCACGGCGTTCATGAAGGGTTTGCCCACTCGTGAGGTATTCGGCAAGCACGTGCTTCGCAACTCGTTGCTACCCACCGTGGCCGTTGTTGGTACCCAGCTTGGCTACATGTTCGGCGGGATGGTCGGACTCGAGCTGATCTTCAACTATCCCGGGCTCGGTCGCTTGATCCTCGACGCCGTCCAAAGCGCCGACTACCCATTGCTCCGCGGTGGCGTGCTCACGGTTGCACTCATCTACATGGTGGCAACGCTGTCGGCGGACTTGATTATTGCGTGGATGAACCCACGGGCACGCCTTGCGCTCGGAGAGAGCTAGGCCAATGGGATACATCAACAGCACGTTCGCACACCAAGCCACAAACGCTAAGAGAGGGGGGCTCATCACGTGAGTACCAGCCAAATCGAGCCGACCGACGAAACAATGACAACGTCGCCGGCAGACACCGATACAGCCGAGGATGTTCAGAACTCGGCTTCTGCGCTTTCCACGACCTCGTCAGAGGAACCAAACCAAACGCGAGACCAGGTCAAGAAGGAGCAGCGCAAGTTGCTCCTTCGGTCCCCGGGATTCCTCATTGGTGTGTTTATTGTCCTGTTCTGGGTGCTCTCAGCCGTTGCCCCCGACCTGCTCGCGAACTGGGATCCCAAAGCGTCGGTTCGCAATGCCGCGGGCGAAGGACTCCGGAGCTCCCCTCCCGACAGCACGGCCTATCTTGGGACGAACCGACTCGGATTCGACGTGTACTCACGTTTGATCCACGGCGCTCGTCCAATTCTGATCGCGGCACCGCTGGCAACGCTGATCGCCACGGCCATTGGCACCTTCGTCGGCATGCTCACCGGCTACTACCGAGGATGGGTCGACGAGATCATCAGCCGCATCTTGGAAGCAATTCTGTCGATTCCTGCGATTCTGCTCGCCATTGTGATCGTGTTTACCTTTGGCCAAACCGCAACCGTGATCATTGGCACGATTGCCTTCTTGTTCATCCCGCCGGTGGCTCGCACCGTCCGTGCCGCAACGCTTTCGGAATCGCAACTCGACTATGTCACCGCTGCCCGTATGCGCGGCGAGAGCAGCGTGTTCATCATCACCCGAGAGATCTTCCCCAACGTGATTCCCGTGGTGGTCGTCGAGGTAACGGTGCGCCTTGGTTATGCCGTGTTCACGTTGGCTACCCTCGCGTTTCTTGGACTCTCGGGCGGCAACGTGACCGACCCGAACTGGGGAGTCGATGTGGCACAGAATTACACCCAGATTGTCGCCGATGTCTGGTGGCCGACGATCTTCCCGGCGTTGGCAATCGCCTCGCTCGTTATCGGCGTGAACCTCATTGCCGACTCACTTGAGAAGGCCAACAACTCATGAGCATCACCGACGAAAATCCAACCGCCCGCGGACGTACCGACGTCGAACCGGCCCTGTCGATCCAAGACCTGCATATGTCCTACATCGTGCGCGGTGAACCTCGTGCCGTGCTCCGTGGCGTGAGTTTCGATGTTCGTCCCGGCGAGGCGTACGGCCTCGTAGGCGAATCGGGTTGTGGAAAGTCGACAACGGCGTACTCTGCGCTTCGCTATCTGCCGTCGAACGGTCGGATCACGAACGGTCGAATCTTGGCTGGAGGCCAGGACCTGACCGCAATGGGAACAAGCGAACTGCAAGAGTTCCGTGCCCGTAATGCGTCGATGGTGTACCAGGATCCGGTCCAAGCAGTGAATCCGGTCTTGAAGATTGGACGTCAGGTCGCCGAGTGCTTCCAGTTGCTTGGCAACGTGAGCAAGAAGGAAAGCTACGAGAAGGCCGAACAAGCGCTCGTTCGGGTGCAGATTGCGGCACCGAAGAGCGTGATGGATCGCTACCCCCACCAACTGTCGGGAGGCATGTTGCAGCGCGTGGTTATTGCCATGGCGCTCGCGTCGGATCCACAGCTGCTCGTACTCGATGAGCCAACCACAGGCCTCGACGCAACCGTCGAGGCCGAAGTCCTCGACCTCGTCCGCCATCTGCGCGACGAAATCGGGGCTGCGGTTCTGCTCATTGCCCACAATCTCGGCGTGATCCGAACCATGTGTGACCGCGTCGGCGTCATGTATGCCGGCCGCATGGTCGAAGAAGGGACGGTCGATGAAGTCTTCGATCAGCCCAGCCACCCATACACCAAGGGTCTCCTGAACTCGATTCCGAGGCGCGGACTGCAAAAGACCGACCGTGAGCTCTTTTCGATCCCCGGAACTGCACCGCAGATCGGTACAGCACTGAACACCTGCGTCTACATCGATCGATGCCCGATCGTCACGGACACGTGCCACTCCGACGTTCCGCCGATTGTCGATCGTGGCGACACCCACTGGACTCGCTGCCATTTTCCTGATCGCATTAGTGAAGTGCCCGATCCGGCAAAGACCGATGTGGTACACAACGTCATCGACACCCAAGTGATTGGCGTCGACGGCGTTTCAAAGACGTTCCGCCAACGCGGTGGCGACGTGCCTGCCCTCGTCAGCATCGATCTTGGGTTTGGCGTCGGCGAAACGCTCGGTCTCGTGGGCGAATCTGGCTCGGGCAAGTCGACGCTTGCAAAGACGATGCTCGGCGTGCACGAGCCCGACGAGGGTGGAGCGATCACGCTACGCGGGCGCCCAATGGCCACGAAGGCAACAGGTCGTAATGAGGAATCGATTCGGTCGATTCAAATGGTCTTCCAGAACCCGGACTCTGCGCTTAACCGGGCCTGGACAGTGCGACGAATCCTGACTCGTGCAGTCACCAAACTCACCGGTGTGTCGGGGGACGAAGCCAACAAAAAGGCTGAAGACATCGCCGAGGCAATGCAGCTAACCAAGCGCCACCTCGACATGCGGCCACGTCAGCTTTCTGGCGGTCTCAAACAGCGGGTCGCGATTGCACGAGCGTTCGCCGGCGATCCCGACGTTGTTGTATGCGATGAGCCAACGTCTGCACTCGACGTGTCTGTCCAGGCAGCGATTTTGAATCTCCTCGCTGAGCTTCAACGAGACGTGAAGACGAGCTACCTGTTCATCAGTCACGACATTGGTGTTGTTCGGTACCTCTCGGATCGAATCGCCGTGATGTACGTGGGACGGATTGTCGAGCTTGCATCGACCGACCAGATGTTTGACGGCCCTGTCCATCCCTACACCGAAGCGCTGCTCTCGGCAGTGCCAAACGTCGACGGCGAAGCTGCCGATCGGATTCCTCTCGATGGAGACATTCCGTCGCCAGCGAATCCTCCGCCGGGATGTGTGTTCCATACTCGCTGTCATCGGTTTGTTCCGGGGCTGTGCGACGTATCTGAACCCGACCTTCGGGACTTCGGTGGCGGCCACATGATCAAGTGTCACCTCGAAGCCGAACAACTCCTGCAGATTCGGCCAAAGACCGTCGACGCCTAATCCCCGGCAATACCGAGCAATTGCAGCATCGCTGGCGGGGGAGAGGGATCTCCCTGGCCAAGCATGTGTGCCCGCTGCACATTGATTTCGCTAAATTCTTGATGGGCCCAATGAGTCCACGGACCGCTGCGCAACGCGCCCACCTTGCCTTTGGCGCCGATGCAGGCCTCGAGGTAGTTGCGTAGATCGGTGAGTTCCTCGACGCCCCCAAGCGGGCCGTGGCTCGGGACGAAGATTTCGCCGAATCCAGCGAGTTGATCGATCGACTCGATCCACGCCTCGAAGTCGGCTTCGAAACCGAGCGGGACCATGTGAAAGCTGGCGAGGAGGCCGGTGAATACGACGTTTGCCGATGGCACTTGGACAGCGAGGCTCTCGAACTGGGGCCCGCTCAATGGCACGGCGATGCTGGCGGGGCAGAGATGCGCTGCTTCTCCAACCATGTGGGTAACGGGGCGAGTTTGTAACGTATCAAAGTCGGGGGTGCCGGCGGGGTGAAGGCGTTTCCAGACGTCGGGGTTCGGGGGCTGGTCGAGGTGATTGGACGTTTGGCCTGATCCATAGACCGCAGCGAGCGGGAACGCCGTGCTTCCTCCAGCGACATCGATATGGGATCCGGAAAGCACGAGTCGTTTGACGGGAAGCGGCGAGAGCTCGGCGAGCTTTTCGGCGAGCGGTTGCGCCGACGTTGGGCATAGTCCCGGGTCGATGACGGTCAGGGAGTCTTGGGCAATAACGACGCCCGAGTTCGTGTCGCTGTGTGATGGCCGGTCTGCGAGCCAGGCGAAAACGCCGGGGGCAAGCGGTATGAGTTCATGGTTGAACATTGGCCAAATCTACTATTCAACGCATCGAACAGCGTGTCGAAAACTTCGGCCTATGGATCGACGCTCTTCGGGACGTGCCAGCGCAAAGAGGAGGCGGTCGCTCGTTGGTGTGTTTGTGCTGTTTTGTCTCCTCGCTGTTGCATGTAGCAACCCGCCAACGACACTGGCGATGGGCGACAACCCGCTCGAACACGTCCCGGCCTTAGAGATCGCCGCGGCACCTGACGGTCCAACCGTGGCGAGAAGCGTCGGCGATGGGTCGCTCGATGCCGAACTCGTCACGACGCCGCTGGTCCCAGCGACACCAGAGTTCGATGGTGCTCGATCGAACGAGCCGTCGACGGTGCAGGTGGACGCGGGACGGTCGGGGGCTACCTGGGTCGCGACGGCGACGAGCGACGTGACCCATCTCATTGCCTATGACGCGCCGGGTGGTTCGATCATCCCGTTCGAATTCACGGTTCCGAACCCGCACCAGTTCGGAGGCCCTCAGGTCTTGATGGTGACCAACGGCAACCCAGATGACGACTGGGTCGAAGTGCAGCTTCCAATTCGCCCGAACGGCCAGACCGGATGGATCGACGCATCGTTGTACGAGTTCTCTGAGACGACGATTCGAGCAGAGGTCAACCTCAGTGCTCGTTCGGTGGTTGTGTATGACGGGACGCAAGTTATCGCCCGGACCGCAGCGGTTGTTGGAAGCTCCGCAACACCAACGCCGCTCGGGACGTTCTTCATCACCGCAAAGCGCCGGAACCCGCCTGCAGAGTCCTACATTGGTCCGTGGGCTCTTGCGTTGTCGGCCTTCTCCGAGGTGCACGAAACGTTTGGTGGGGGACTGCCGGTTATTGCAATTCATGGTACGAATCGCCCCGATCAGGTAGGTCAGGCCCGTTCGAATGGGTGTTTGCGAATTCCCAACGACGTGGTGACGTTGCTCGCCGAGCTAGTGCCATTGGGGGCCCCGGTGATCATCGAGGCCTAACGAAAGGTTGCGCGGCGCCCAAATGTGGTGTTTGCCACACAAAGATTTGCGTCATGGAATCGCAACAATACGTTCTCACTGTTACAGTTGTATGTAGGCGCAGCGGGAGGAACGACGAGGCTCCAGATGACACTGGCGGACACACCATTTATCTCTCCAATTCAACGGGCTCATAGCGGTGGCTTTTTTTGGACCGTCAATCGATCTCGGCGTATCCAAGCCATCCTCGAGGTGGCCTCTCGCGTGCAGAAGCTCGTCATCATTGCCGGCTCTGAAAGTGAAGCGACCGACGTCAGCGAACGGCTGACCCTTCGCGGTCTACCAGTGCAGCTCGCTGCGGCACCGAACACCCATGTTGGCCGTCGTTCGTTCGATTCTGGGGCGACGACAGCGCTTGTCACCACGGCCGAGTACGTGCAAAAGAACGGGCCCGTCAATGCGCCCCTGACTATTCACCTCCGGCCGCCAATCTCAGTGCGTAGCTACGTGAAGCGTCTGAAGTCGTCGGTTTCGGCCGTGCATGTCACGTTTGTGACGCCAGAAGATCAACAACGGGCCGGCGCCTTGCGCTCCGTGCTTTCACCAGACCTCGACCCCTCGGGCGATGAGGGCATCGAGTTGTCTAGCGTGCTCGATCTGACGGCATCGCCCAAAGCCGCCACCGTCGAGGCGGGCCGTCGTCGATTCGCGTTCCGGGGCGAACTCAGCTAGTTCGTCGACACGGTGATCTCGCGAAGTCGGTAACGCAAGCGGATATACGCTTGCCCCGTGTCGTTGTCGGCCATGCTGGTAGCTGATGAGTGCCGTCAATCCATCGAAGCCGCCGCGTCCTGAACGCCTCACCATCCGTTGGTGGCTGCACTTTTTGTATCGCGCGTGGCACGACGATCGCGTCAGCGGACTGGCTGCCGAGATTGGTTTCTTTGCTCTTTTGAGCCTCTTCCCGCTGTTGCTCGTCTTCTCTGCTGCGCTCGGCGGGCTCGGCGCATTGGTCGGAAGTGACTTTGAGGGCCGGGTCGAAGATCAGCTCACTGCATGGTCCGGCGACCTGTTCGGCGTCGAGGGTGGCGTCACCGACGCTGTCGGGAACCTCTTTGACGGGTCCTCGGCATCGGCGCTGACCGTTGGTGTGCTCGCAACGCTGTACACGGCGTCGCGTGGTTTTGCGGCGGTGGTTCGAGCTCTCGACGTTGCCTATGGGCATCACAACACCCGCGGTTGGGTCGGCACACAGGTGGTGGGGTTGGCGCTTGCTATCGGCACGATCCTCGCTGGATCGATCACGTTGGCTGCCCTGGTGATCGGACCGCTGTTTGGACGGGAGGATTTCCTCGGCGACGGCGTCGCACAAACCATTCTTGGGCTGCTGTGGACGTACCTGCGATTCCCTGTGGCGTTCCTCGTGCTTATTGCCTGGTCGGCGACCATCTACCATGTCGCTCCGAATCGACGGGCAGCGTGGCGCGACGAGCTGCCCGGTGGCGCGTTTTCGGCGGTGTTTTCGTTCGTGGCGTCTGTGCTCTTTAGCGTCTACCTGCGAACGCTTTCGGCATCGAATGCCATTTTCGGCGTCATTGGAACGGCCATCATCTTGCAGCTTTGGCTGTATCTGCTCGCCATTGGGTTGGTGCTCGGCGCCGAGGTAAACGCTGGCTTGGCCATCCGCAAAGGCCCAGCAGAGAACTGGACTGAGCCGTTGTTGTTCACGCGGCTACTTCGCTGGACTCGCAGCCGTATTGGCCGACGAGAGTAAGAGAGAGCAATAAACCAGCGGTGTTGCCTTCGGCAACGGCTGGAACAATCTGTCACCGTAATAGTCTTGGGCGATATAGTAGGACATCCAACTATTTCGTTGTTCGCTAGTTCCCCTCATTCGCTAAGGAGTAGTACATGGCCGAATATTCTGCACCGCTGTGGGATCTGCAATTCATCCTGGACGCTGTCGCCAAATCCAGCGAGATCGCGACGTATCCAGACTTTGCCGAGATCGATGTCGACATGTTCGAGCCACTGCTCGAAGAAAGCGCCCGGTTTATCGAGGAAACCGTCGCACCACTGAACCGTACTGGTGATGAAGTCGGAAGCACATGGAACAGCGACAACACGGTCACCACGCCTCCAGGTTTCGCCGACGCCTACCGTCAATACGTCGACGCTGGCTGGCAGACGCTTCCCTTTGACCCCGCACACGGCGGCGGCGGCATGCCATGGGTGATGGCACTCGCCCTCCAGGAGATGCTCAACTCGGCATGCATGTCGTTTGCACTTTGCCCCCTGCTGACCCAAGGCGCCATCGACCTGATCACCCATCACAGCGACGAAGCACAAAAAGAGACGTGGCTCCGTCCGCTCGTCAGCGGCGAGTGGAGCGCGACGATGAATCTCACCGAGCCTGACGCAGGCTCCGACGTTGGCGCATTGCGAACAAAGGCCGAACCCGCAGGCGACGGCACGTACCGAATCTCCGGCCAGAAGATCTTCATTACCTACGGCGAACACGACATGGCCGACAACATCGTCCACCTCGTCCTTGCCCGCACCCCCAATGCGCCTCCGGGAACAAAGGGCATCTCGACCTTTATCGTGCCGAAGTTCTTGCTCGACGACGACGGAAAACCAACCATCCGAAACACGGTGAGTTGCACATCGATCGAGCACAAACTCGGCATCCACGGAAGTCCGACCTGCGTGCTCCAATTCGGTGAGGAGGAAGGCGCTATTGGCTATCTCATCGGCGAAGAAAACCGGGGCATGGCCTACATGTTCACAATGATGAACAACGCTCGACTGTCGGTCGGCGTCCAAGGCGTCGCAATTGCCGAGCGGGCCTACCAAGATGCCGTTGGTTACGCGAACGAACGAACCCAGGGCCGAGCTGTCGGCGCCGCTGCTGGTACGAGCTCGCCCATCATTGACCACGTCGACGTGCGCCGTATGTTGATGACCATGAAGGCCTACATCGAGGCCATGCGCGGCGTTGCCTTTCTCGACGCTGCCGCAGTCGACGCCGAAGGGCACCATCCAACGGAGGCCGGTCGTGCAAAAGGCGCAGAGCGCGCCGCGATCTTGACTCCGATCGTAAAGGGCTGGTGCACCGACCTTGGTGTCGAACTCACGTCACTCGCCGTCCAGGTTCACGGCGGCATGGGGTTCGTGGAGGAGACCGGGGTTGCCCAGCACTACCGAGATGCACGGATCAATCCAATCTATGAGGGGACCAACGGCATCCAAGCGCTCGACCTCGTGGCCCGCAAGCTGCCAATGGATTCCGGCCGGGTAGCTCGCGAGCTCTTTGGCGACATCGACGCAATCGCACGAGCTGCGGTGTCGGGCGGGGATGCAACCGCCGAAATGGGCGCCGCGCTTCAGACGGCGAGCGCAACGGTGCAGGCCGTCACAATGAAACTCGTCGAACGCCTCGCGGGCGACCCAATCGATGCCTTTGCTGGAGCAACCCCATACTTGCGAATGATCGGACAGCTCGCCGGCGGGTGGTCAATGGTGCTCCAAGCACTCGCGGCCCAGCAGCGAATCGATGCTGGCGACACCGACGAGCGTTTGGCGGCCAAGCTGGTGACCGCACAGTTCTATTGCGAACAGCTGCTCCCTCTCGCTGCGGCACAAGAGGCGGCGGTCCTCGGCTCAGCAACCTCGCTGATGTCGCTCGACGCCTCGCAGTTCTAGCCCGCTACCCAAACCACCAGCCCGCCCCGTGGTCAACGCGGTGTGCGTGTACTGTCTGAGAATGGAATTCGGTCCTCGGCCGTGGTGTTTGGCGGTACTGTGCAAATCGTGATCGCTGCAATCCCATCGCCGTCGTTTAACTCGATTGGTCCGTTCACCATCTACGGCCTGCTCATTGCGCTTGGCGTCTTTGCGGCCGTGTCGTTGGGGACAAAGCGTTGGGTTGCCCGCGGGGGTCACGAAGACGACATCACCGCGATTGCCATGTGGGGCGTACCGGCGGGCGTAGTCGGCGCTCGCCTCTACCATGTCGCAACCGATTTCCAGCTCTTTCGGGATGCGCCGTGGTGGCAAGTTTTTGCCTTGCGCGAGGGCGGTCTTGGTATTCCTGGAGGAATGGCGCTTGGCATCCTCGTCGGAATCTGGGCGGCGAGGCGGCGAGGCATGGAGCTCGGCTCAGCGCTCGACGCCATTGTTCCAGGGCTTCCTCTCGCACAAGCGATCGGCCGCTGGGGTAATTGGTTTAACCAAGAGCTGTATGGGAGGCCAACCGATCTTCCATGGGGACTCTCGATCGATGCGAGCCACCGCGGCTCGATACCTGTTGAGTTTCAATCGGTGGACGAGTTCCCGACCTTCCATCCGACGTTCCTGTACGAGAGCGTGTGGAACGTTGGACTGACGGGCGTGATGTTGATGGCAGACCGGTTGGGTTGGCTTCCACGGGGCCGACTGATTGCGTTGTACTTCATTGGCTATGGCATTGGTCGAGGGTGGGTTGAGGCCCTCCGCATCGACCCGGCGAACGATGTCTTCGGCCTCAGAATCAACCTATGGATGAGTCTTGCGTTGATCATTGGTGGCCTCGTGCTGATCTTTTGGCCAACGTCTGACGAGACAGCAGCGGGCGAGACAGCAGCGAACGAGACAGCAACGAGCGAGACAGCAACGAGCAGCACGGTCGACAGCAGCCACGGCACCGCCGACAGCGACACCGGTGCCGGGGACAGCGACGACCTTGCCGACCTCACAACCGACGATGGGTAACCGTTTGTGACCTACTTTGCATTGCTCGACGAATGGCCTGTCGAGAAGGTAGCTGCTGCGGTTATTGGACCCAACGGCGCAATCTCGCGCCACGGCGATACCACGGCGGTGTTCGCCCTCGCCTCGATCACCAAGCTCTTCACTGCCGCAGGGGTACACCTCGCTGTTGAAGAGGGGTCGGTCTCGCTCGACGACGACGCGGGAACGCTCTCAGCACACGACTCGGGCCGCGGGGCGACCGTGGCCGATGTGCTTGCCCACGCGGGTGGTTTTGGACCCACTGGCGATGTCCTCGACGACCCCGGCCGTCGACGCATCTACTCCAATGGGGGCTACGAGCTCGCTGCCGCGGTCGTCGAAGCGAATACGGCAATGGCATTTGCCGACTACCTCAACGAAGGACTCTTCGCTCCACTGGCCATGTCGGCCACTAGCCTCACCGGAAGTCCCGCCTACGGGGCGAGCTCATCGGTCGATGATCTCGTCGCGTTTGTCACCGCTTTGCCGCAACTGCTCGCACTCGAAACGATCGCAGCAATGACCAACCCGTATCTGCCCGAGCTGATCGGAGTTCTGCCGGGGTACGGGCGCCAAGCCCCCAACGTGTGGGGTCTCGGACCCGAAATTCGGGGAACGAAGGCTCCGCACTGGACAGGCACGCAGAACTCTGCATCGACCTGGGGACACTTTGGCCAAGCGGGAACGTTTCTGTGGGTTGATCCAGAACGGGCGGTGTCTGCAGTCGTGCTGACCAGCCGGACGTTTGGAGATTGGGCGCTGCCGCTCTGGCCGGCCTTCTCCGATGCCGTCCTCGATGCCCACACCTGATTCGCGAGAACGCGGCGATGGATGGCACTATCGGTCCAACGCCTTGAGTAGGTTGGGACTGTGAGCACGGTTATTCGAGTTGGTGGAGTTACGAGGGTGCAGCGAACGTTCGCGTTCGTGGACGTCTCAGGATTTACGTCCTACACCGATTGTGAGGGTGACGCGGCAGCCGTTGTTCTTCTCGAAACCGTCCGGGGCAGCATCCGGCGCCTCGCGTCCGTCCACGGCGTCCGCATCGCGAAATGGCTCGGTGACGGCGCAATGATTGTCGGCGTCGAGCCCGAACCGGTCGTCGAAGCCGTCGTGGCAATGATCGAGGCGAATCACCAAGTTCTCCAGCTGCGTGCCGGGGTTGCTGAGGGCGACGTCATCTTGTTCGAGGGCGATGACCACATTGGTCAGGCCGTCAACCTTGCGTCGCGCTTGTCGGACCTGGCCAAGCCCGGCGAGATCCTGGCCCCAGATGACATGCAGACGTCGCTACTCGTGAACACGATGGTCACGCCCATTGGGTACCAGTCGATTCCCGGTATGGCGTCGCCGGTCGCTGTTGTCCGGCTCGAACCCGAACGGATATGAGCAGAGAATCGTCCGCAGATTCTGACGGCGAACAGCGCGACTTCACCACCGCGGTCCGCGCAGTCATCGAGGCGCTGCAACCGGGCGAAGTTATGGCCTATGGAGAGGTCGCTGCCGAAGCAGGCTTTCCTGGGGCCGCACGCGCCGTCGGCGCGGTGTTGCGTTCGACCGACGGGCTTCCCTGGTGGCGGGTGGTTGCATCGACCGGTCGGCTCGTACCGGGCCTTGAGATTGAACATGGCGAGCGCCTCGCGGCCGAAGGCGTCACGATCAAAGATGGCCGGGTGCGTCCGTAGCGCTCGTCCGGTTCGCAATCGAGACGATGCGCGCTGGTTGTTTCAACCAGCGTATGGCGTTCTCTTTCCCCGTGGGGCAGTACGCTGTTGACAACTACGAACAGTGAAAAGACATCCATGACAACCACCTTCGCCGACATCGGCGTATCGGAAGATCTGTGCACCGCACTCGCATCGCGGGGGATCACCGAGCCCTTCTCCATTCAGACAATCGCTATACCTGACGCCCTCGCCGGCCGGGATGTATGCGGGAAAGCAAAGACCGGATCGGGAAAAACCCTTGCGTTTGGTATTCCCGTCCTCGAAAATATTGGCCATGCCGAGTCGAAACGGCCGTTGGCCATTGCGCTCGTCCCAACCCGCGAACTCGCCGTCCAAGTCGCCGAGGAACTTGAACCGCTCGCGAAGTCTCGTAACGTCCGCATTGCTGCGGTCTATGGCGGCGCGAACATCGAACGTCAGATCACCCGGCTAGAAAAGGGTGTCGACTTCGTCGTTGCCACACCAGGGCGAATGATCGACCTCGTCGAACGCAAAGCCGTCGACCTGTCAGATCTCACCCATGTGATTGTTGATGAGGCTGACCGCATGGCCGATATGGGCTTTCTCCCTCAGGTCGAATGGCTGCTCCGCCAGGCCGACAACAAACACCAAACGTTGCTGTTCTCAGCGACGCTCGATGGCGTGATCGACAGTCTCGTCCGGCGGTATCAAACCAATCCGGTATTCCATGAGGTCGAATCCCCTGAGGTCACTGTCGATCAGATGACGCACCGCTTTGTGCAGGTCCATCAGATGGACAAGGTCAAGGTCGCTGCAGCAATTGCTGGCTCGGTCGAGCGCACCATCATGTTCACCGCCACAAAGCACATGGCCGATCGTCTCGCGAAGGAACTTGGTCAGCTCGACGTGTCGGCTGCAGCAATTCACGGAGATCTCCGCCAGAACCACCGTGAGAAAGCACTGAACGATTTCGGTGATGGAAAGCTCGCAGTGTTGGTCGCGACCGATGTTGCGGCACGCGGTATCCACGTCGACGAAGTTGAGGTCGTGATTCACTATGACCCGCCGAACGATCACAAGACCTACCTGCATCGATCGGGGCGAACCGCTCGTGCGGGTAGCGATGGCCTCGTTGTCACCCTTGTCATGTGGAACGAGGAGCTCGAGGTTCGTCGTCTACAAAAGCGCGTCGGGCTCGATCTGCCGGTTGCTGAGATGTTCTCGAACGATGAGCGACTTGTCGATCTCGCTGGGTGGGACCCGCTCAGCTAACGGGACGTTGTCGTGACGACGAGCAGTGGTCACCTCCTCGACGAATTACCAACCGGGCTGTCAGAACAAGACGCCGTGGCTGCAATCGCGGCAGTTGCTCGTCATGTGTGCACGGTTCGTGCATGTGGGCAACCGGAAGCGTTTCGCCACGTTACTGTTTCAGCGCCTCACGACATTGACGCGTTCGTGCGTCAGCTGCCCGACAGCGAGTGCACGCCAGACCTGTTGGGGTTGGTGTGGGAACGACTCCTCGCAGATGCGTCACGACGTAGTCAAGGCGCTCACTTCACTCCAAAGGACGGAGCAGAACGGGTTGTGCGTCTCACGTTTGGTGATGCTGCCCAGTTCGGCGCCGAATCCCAGCCCGAGGCGGTAGTACGCGTCTGGGATCCAGCGGCAGGCGGCGGAGCCTTCTTGCTCGCAGCTGCCCGGGCACTTGCTGGGTCATCGAACCGCACCCGAGGCGAGATCGTCTCGGCGTTGTACGCAAGCGACATCGACCCGGTAGCGCTTCGAGTTTGTGACACTGCGCTGTTCGTCTGGTCCAATGGCGAGGGACGAATCAACACCGCGGAGTGCAATGCGCTCGTTGATCTACCCAGTTCCTGGCCTACAGATTTCTCGCTAATCGTTGGTAACCCACCATTTCTTGGTCAACTAACGAGCGACACGTCGCGTAGCTCGGCAGTTACCGCCGAGCTCAAGGCCGAGTACGGAGCGCTCGTGACGGGGTACGTGGACCAGTCTGCGCTGTTCGTCGAGCTTGGGCTTCGCCGGCTTCGAGCTGGTGGAGCGCTTGGGCTACTGCTTCCGCAGTCGATCCTGGGCGCTCGCGACGCTGCTGAGGTCCGTCGCGCCGCGGCGGACCGCGCGCAGCTCACGACCCTTTGGGTTGACCACGACGGCCTCTTCGACGCGTCCGTTGACGTGTTGGCGGTGGTCATGGTGGCCCGCAGTGCTGGACAACCCGCCGAGTCGACAACTCGGGTGGCATATGGGGACCGTCCGCCGGTCGACGTTGCGACGCCTCCGCCACGAAGCTGGGCCCCGTTGTTGGCAGCTGTGCAAGGCGTTCCGATCGTTGCACGACCGCGGGGGCGACACACCGTTGGTGACATTGCGAATGTCACGGCCGGCTTCCGGCAACACTTTTATGGCATTGCCGACGCCATAATCGAGGATTCAACCGCTGGCGCCGCGCCCGCTGATGAGGCTCGTGGCGGCGCTCGTCTCGTCACGTCGGGGCTCATCGACCCGCTGTGGAATCATTGGGGCCAACGCGGCGTCAAGTTCGCAGGTCGCCGTTGGATAGCGCCACTGCTTATGGTGAACAAGGTTGCAGATCCGGCGGTCCGGGCGTGGTTCGGCGACCGGCTCGTCCCCAAGATCCTCCTCGCATCACAGACCCCGGTGATTGAGGCAGTGGTCGACCCAGACGGAGCGCTGGCGCCATCAGTGCCGGTCATCAGCGTCGAACCACTCGAAGCTGATCGGCTGTGGCACCTCGCTGCGGTGCTATCAGCCCCGACGACATCAGCGGTGCTGCTCGCCGATGCTGCAGGCACGGGGCTGAGCACAACCGCAGTACGCGTCCGAGCGAGATCGATTGGTGAGGTTGCATTGCCCGCACCATCGGCTCAGTGGGACGCAGCCGCACGCGCAGCTGAGGCGGCGCACCGCGCATGGATCGACGGCGACGCCGATGCCCACGGCCAGTGCCTTTTCGACCTCGCCGTGGCGATGGGACACGCCTACCAGAGCCCGCCCGAACTGGTCTCGTGGTGGATGGACAAGCAACGAAAACGTCGCTGAACCATGCCGAGATCGCCCGAATATCGACGATTCGCCACTCGCCAGCAGCCCGAAAGTAGAACGTGTCGGGCCGCCGTCGACGAACGCAAAGCTCGCGAGATGCACTAACGTTGACTACCCGGAAACTGCTACGGCACGTGAACGGACCGGAGCTATCGAGAGTCAAAGGAGTGAGCGTTGCCCAAAGACGTGGACAATCAGCCCCCCTTTGCGAGTCGGCGCGGCTGGCCCGATGCATTTCCGGTGACCGGAGCATGGCAGCCAGGCGACCCCGTTGGTGCCAGGAAGTTCCACACGCTGCCCCGTCCGCTCGCCCTCGAGGGTGGCGGGGTACTCAACGAAGTGACGCTCGCCTACGAGACGTGGGGATCACTAAACCCTGCGGCCGACAATGCCATCTTGATCTGTCATGCGCTCACCGGGGACAGCCACGTCACCGGCGGCGGAGGCGGCACGTACACCGACGAGGGTTGGTGGTCGAGGATCGTCGGTCCCGGTTTGGCGATCGACACCAACACCTATTTCGTCGTGTGCGCAAACGTACTGGGCGGTTGCCAAGGCAGCACCGGCCCAGCGTCGATAGATCCCGCCACTGGGCAACCCTACGGTTCCTCGTTCCCCCAGATCAGTACCCGAGATATTGTTCGCAGCCAGATCTGCCTCGGCGAGCTGCTTGGGGTCGAACGCTGGTTTAGCGTCGTCGGCGGATCGATGGGAGGAATGGCGGTGCTCGAATGGGCGGCCATGTATCCCGATCACGTCCGATCCATTGCACCAATCGCAACCGCGCTCGCAGCTTCGGCCCAACAGATTGGTTGGTCGGCGGTTGGGCGGTTGTCTATTGCGAACGATCCGCACTTCCACGACGGCGACTATTACTCGAAGCGCGTCGGCCCCGGACGAGGACTCGCCATCGCCCGCGAAATTGCGCTCATCCACTATCGAAGCGACGAAGAGTGGAACGAACGATTTGGTCGAGAACCCCTCGACCGGCTCGATAGCTTCGACACGTGGGGTCGGTTCAACGTCGAGAGCTATCTCGATCATCATGGTCAGAAGTTTCCAGCACGCTTCGATGCCAACAGTTACCTGACGTTGAACCGGGCCATGGACCTGCACGATATTGGCCGTGGCCGCGGCGGCCCCGAAGCAGCGCTTTCGGCCTTTGACGGTCCAGCGATGACCGTGTCGGTGTCCTCAGATGTGCTCTATCCCAAATACCAACAGGCCGAGCTTGCTTCGGTCCTGAGCGCTTCGGGGCATAGCTGTGCGCATCACACCATCGACTCGGTGTACGGACACGATGGCTTCTTGGTAGAACACGACAAGCTTGCGCCGATGCTCGTCGAGTTCTTTGCCAAGGTTCGCGTCGATAGTGCATAGCGGCGGGCATTCTGCCCGCTGTGGTCGTCGGCTGCGGTTCGCTCTCACGGGTGTCCTGTCGACGAGGGACCAGCTGTGCCAGAACTCATCGAGGTAGAGCTCTACCGTCGCGATCTGTCCGCCCTGGTTGGGCAGCGGGTTGTCTCCGCAGTTGTCCATGACGCCCGATGCGTGCGCCCAAAGGAGTCTGGGATCGAGCCGTTCACGATGCTCGATGGGGCCACCCTGGGTCACACCACACGCCACGGCAAGCTGCTGCTCGCGACCTTCACCGACGTTCGGGGAACCTTGACCCTCGGACTGCGATTCGGGATGACCGGACGGCTGCTGATCGATGGCACGAGCCGCATTGCCCAGCTCGAATACGCGTCGGCAAAGAACGACCCAGCATGGGACCGGTTCACGCTCGTGTTCGACGACGCCGTTGTTGCGCTGCGCGACCAGCGCTGTCTGGGGTCGGTCGAATTGGACCCCGATACGACCCGACTAGGCCCTGAG
Source organism: uncultured Acidimicrobiales bacterium (assembly GCA_938084885.1). Lineage (GTDB taxonomy): Bacteria > Actinomycetota > Acidimicrobiia > Acidimicrobiales > SHLQ01 > SHLQ01. Next base: position 3,413 of record CALKGG010000101.1, on the reverse strand, counting down.
GCATCCACCGTGACTGGTCGGGACCTCTCCATTTCCTTTGCCGGGCGATCAAAGGCGGTCAAGGCAGCGCTGCTTGACCAAACGATCATTGCTGGCCTCGGGAACCTCCTAACCGATGAGGTGCTGTGGGCGGTAGGGATGTCGCCGCACACATCGGTCGACGAACTGTCTCCGGCCGATGTCGATGATCTCGCTCGCGAAATCTGTTCGACCGTCGACCGACTCACCCGGCGTGGCGGGTCGAACGAAGGCGACAGTTTTCCAGCCCGCCGGAGTGGAGCGCCATGCCCAAGCTGCGGCGGAGTCATGCGGACAGATCGCGTTGGTGGGCGAACCACGTGGTGGTGTCCAACCCATCAGTGTTGAACCACTACTGTCTCGGGTGTGTTCACTGGTCACCGACGGTTGCTCGGTCTGCTTTCACCAGGCCTTGTCGCCCACCTGTCCATGCTGTTCTTCGCAATGGCTCAGGTCATTGAGGGCGAGAGTGAAATCGTCAACATCCGAGAGACCGACGGACGGCTGGGCCCGCTGGTGTTCGCCCTGGTGGCGCTTGGCATCGTGACGATCATCGGTACGGTGGTCTTCTGGTGGTTGACACGACCCAATGCAAGAGAACCCAACGCAATAGAGGAGTGAGATGGACGACTTTGATCCCCATGAGATGGTGGCCCGGTTCACCGAACGCGCAGCTGCGGTGAAGAAACGGAACCTTCCGCCCGTCGGCGGCGACGAGCGAGCGCTGTTCATTGCCCAAGCCCAAACAGACTTCAGAGATTTCGCCATGATTGGCGACGCTGAGGTTGAATTTGTGGACGGAATCCTCACTCTTCAGATTGATCTTCGTCCGGGGAGTGGCGACTGACCACGAGGCTGATACAGTCATGGATTCCTCGCGGACGTAGCTCAGTTGGTAGAGCATCACCTTGCCAAGGTGAGGGTCGCCAGTTCGAATCTGGTCGTCCGCTCGCAATCAAATCGCCCGGATACGCAGCAGTGTGTCCGGGCGATTTGTAGTTTTCACGAGCCGCCGGGGCCTCGTCGTGGAAGAAATCTTCTCGCGTATCGCCGTGAGTTTCCACGGTGCATGCCGATGTTTTCACGTATTCGCGCGTATCGCGCGTAAATGTGTCCGTTACGTGACGAACCTATGTCGATAGCAGGGGGGCGCGAAGACATTTCGCTGAGGGGCACCTACGGTTTGCCCCTAGAAGGAGTAGGGAGTGCACAACGTGCAACTTGCTTCGCTCGCACAACGTGTGGGCCCGTAGCGCGGAGGGGCGCACGGGCGCACACGTTGTTGCTCTTTTCGGGGTTGCACGTTCGGGCAGTAATGGCGCCGTGAGACGTTGTCTCGGGTCGTGGTGTCGTGTTCGTTGGGTGTGAGGTGTCGTTCTGGGCGCCGATCCGGTAACGTAATCGGCCATGCGTCGGTGCCCGAGCGGCCCAAGGGAACGGCCTGCAAAGCCGTACAGTCGCGGGTTCAAATCCCGCCCGGCGCTCCATTTCAACATTCAACGTGACATCACCTGCGCCCCGAGACTAAAGTTCGGCAGCGCTACTGAGGGATAGCTATTACGTGAGTGACGTGTTCCAAGGGCCGGGTTGGTGGCTTGCTTCTGATGGCAAGTGGTATGCCCCGTCCACACATCCAGATGAGTCGTACCGAGAAGCGTTTGCCGACGTTGAGGCACCCGAAGCGAGCGCCATCGCGGACGACGCAGCGGCGGCTACTGATCTGGCCGATGTCGGCGATGTGGGTGATTTCCCATCGGTGGAGATAACACTTCCAACCGAGGGTTCACGAGACGCTGCTGCTAGCGAACCTCCTAGCGTCATCCGCGCAGCGTCTCAGCGCAGTGAGCCCACCCAAAAGGTGGTTGCGCCCGCCGGGGTCAGAAGCTCCGAGACGAGCGAAGAGCAGCCCGCTGTCGTGGCGGCAGCCGCGGGTGCGGGATCTGACGGCGCAAGCGCGGAGCCGCCGGAAATCCCGCCTGAGGCTGAACACGCTGCTCTGGTCGACGATGCTGACGATGCTGACGATGCTGAGCGGAACGCTGATGAGCTCGACACGGCCGAGTCGATTGCTTTGGAGCGCTCGGCGTTTGAGCCGCCGGTTGTAGCTCCGCTCCCTGATGCGAGCGCCGAACACGACGCGGTTGCTACCGATGAACCCACTGTTGTCGAGGCCGATGCTGCAGAGAGCGCCGACGACGATTCGGTTCGTTCGGGATGGTCCCCGATTGCCCCGGACACTCCGCCTGCCGCGGAGGCCCCGGTAGAGGAACCTCCGGTAGTCGACGACGTCTCGGCGCCGGACGCGACCACCGTGGCTGCAGCGTCAGCTCAGTCGATGACCTCTGGCAAGGTGTTGGAGGAGGCTCGCAAAGAACGGCTCGCCCAAGCCCAAAAGGTCGCGGAGGGGCTGCGAGATACGGCCCGGGCGGCGCGTCTGGCCAATGACGATCTTGCTTTTGTCGACGAGTTTGAATCTGTCGCCGAGGCACAATCGGTGGGGCAGCCAACCGCTGGGGTGCGGGTTCCAGGGGCGCCAGCGAATGGCGTGTCAACGGGTACGCCCGTCGTGGCTGGTCGGACCAAGTTGGAGGTGCAGTCCACGGGGAGTCGCAATGGGGCCGGAACGACGTTTGCGTTGGCTTCCGAGCCAGTGGTGTCGACGACGACCGATTTGATTCATGTTCCCGCTGATGTCAAGCCAGTGATCGATGTGATGGATCGGGTGCTGTCGGTTTTGGTGTTCTTGAGTGGGCTCGCAATGATCGCTGGGACGTTCATGGTGTGGACGTCGGGGCCTGCGGATCAGCTTGGGTGGGATCGCTCAGATGGGATTGTGGCGGTTGCGTCGGGTGTTGTGGCAGCAACCGCAGCAGGGCCGCTCTTTGTGGGTATCCGGTTTCTCGCGCGGCCGATGGCGATTTTGTCGGGTGTGGTGGCGTTGATGGTGGTGGGCGTTGTCGGTGTGACGACGTTGACCGACGCAGAGCGGACTGGCTTGATGCTCGGAAATGGTCTGTTTACGGTGCTGGCTGGTGCGTTAGCGGCGATTCTGGCGGGAGCCGCCCTCCGAAACGAACCCGTCTACTAGCTGCAGCAACGCCGTAGCGTTCACACCGAGGCGAGCTAGGCGAGAAACTCGGGTTCGAACGAAGTTCGATACGTGGGTCTTTGCCCTGGCTTGGTTCTTTGGGGCGATGTTTGGAGCCGTTAGGCGAGAAACTCGGGTTCGAACGAAGTTCGATACGTGGGTCTTTGCCCTGGTTTGGTTCTTTGGGGCGATGTTTGGAGCCGTTAGGCGAGAAACTCGGGTTCGAACGAAGTTCGATACGTGGGCCGTACAGGACTTGAACCTGTGACTTCCACCATGTCGAGGTGGCACTCTAGCCAACTGAGTT
>CALKGG010000100.1 GCA_938084885.1 uncultured Acidimicrobiales bacterium | reverse complement strand
TGATGCGGGCATGCGTTGTCGAGGGCATAGACCCCCGACGCAGTGCGGATGACGGCCACTCGGCGTTCGCCAACCTTGGCCATCGTTATGTCTCCGACCTCGAGGTCAGACACTCGACCAACGTTGGCCGTCGTTGTTCTGGTTGGGTCCGCTGAGTCCGTCGTGCTGTCCATGGAGCGCACCTTAGAACTTCAAGTACACTTGAAGTCAAGGAGCTTTCCCGATGAAGCACCAAGTTGCGCACAAAGACGACGTACTAACGGTGGGCCAGGTCGCCGACCGCTGCGGTATCGCTACGTCGGCAGTACGGTACTACGACGACCACGGCCTGATCTCGTCTCAGCGAACACCGGGAGGGCAACGGCGGTTTGAACGAGAAGCGATCAGACGCATTTCGTTCATCCTGGCTGCGCAGCGAGTGGGGCGGTCACTCTCGGAAATTCGAGAAACCCTTGACGCACTCCCCCACGATCACGCCCCCAGCCAAGCCGAATGGACCCTGGTGTCCACCGACTGGCGGGAACGGCTCGATGAGCAGATCAACGCACTCGCCGACCTACGCGATCGACTCGACGAGTGCATCGGCTGCGGCTGTCTAAGCCTCGAACGGTGCGCTATCTACAACCCCGATGACCGCGCCGTTACCCTCGGTGCGGGCCCTAGGTTCCTGCTCGGCGACTCGGCGTCGGATGTGGCGAACGCCTGAGGGACCGAAGCCGGAGGCGTGGTCCATGCAGTGCTACCGCGGATGCTCGGCGGAAGTCCGACAACTAGAACTGGTTCATGGTGTTCTTCGCGCCGCCTGCCTTGAGGGCTTGTTCGCCTGCGAAGTACTCCTTGTGGTCATCACCAATGTTCGAGCCGGCCATGTCCTGATGCTTGACTGCGGGAAGTCCACTGCGGATCTCTCGGCGCTGCACACCCTTGACATAGGCAAGCATGCCTTCCTTGCCGAAGTAGCCCTGGGACAGTTCGTCGGTCGACAGTGCTGCGGTGTGATAGGTCGGCAGCGTGATGAGGTGATGGAACATACCAGCGTCACGGGCCGCATCTGACTGGAACGACCGGATGCGGTCATCGGCCTCAGCAGCCAAGGACGACTCGTCGTAGGCGGCCGACATCAAGTCGTCGCGATCGAACTCGCTCACGTCCTTGCCTTCACGCTCCCATGCGTCGAATACCTGCTGACGGAAGTTAAGCGTCCAGTTAAACGACGGCGAGTTGTTGTAGACGAGCTTGGCGTTCGGTACTTCTTCGCGAATTCGGTTCACCATTCCAGCGATCTCTTCGAGATCGGGTGTGGCGGTTTCGATCCAAAGCAGATCGGCACCGTTTTGCAGGCTGGTGATGCAGTCGAGGACCACCCGATCAGCGCCCGTGTCGGGCAGGAAGCTGTACAGCCCGTTGGCCAAGCGAGCTGGTCGAGCCAACTCGCCATTGCGCTTGATGAGCACTTCGTTGTCGTGTGCATCAGCAATGTCGACAGGTTCGGTGTCGAGGAAGTCGATGTATTGGCTCGCGAGGTCGCCTGGTTCGTTTGAGACGGGGATCTTCTGGGTGAGGCCGGCACCGAGCGAGTCGGTGCGGGCAACGATCACTCCATCTTCGACACCGAGTTCGAGGAACGCATAGCGAACCGCGTTGATCTTTGCGAGGAAGTCGGCGTGGGGAACCGTGACCTTGCCATCTTGGTGACCGCACTGCTTCGCGTCGGACACCTGGTTCTCGATCTGCAGGCACGACGCGCCCGCCATGATCATCTCTTTGGCGAGCAGGTAGGTGGCTTCTTCGTTACCGAAGCCAGCGTCGATGTCGGCAATGATCGGCACGACGTGGGTTTCGAAGTTGTCGATGGCAGCCATGGCGTGCGCCTCAGCATCGGCGTCGCCTGTTTCGCGTGCCTGGTCGAGGTTGCGAAACAGCTCGTTGAGTTCGCGAGCGTCGGCTTGTTTGAGGAAGGTGTAGAGCTCAGAGATGAGCGCTGGCACCGATGTCTTTTCATGCATCGACTGATCGGGCAGAGGCCCGAACTCGCTGCGCATTGCTGCGACCATCCAGCCAGATAGGTAGAGGTAGGTTCCGCTCGTCGTGCCTTGGTGGCGCTTGACCGAAATCATCTTCTGTTGACCAATAAATCCGTGCCAGCAGCCGAGGCTTTGGGTGTAGCGGGTGTGATCCTCGTCGTAGGCCGCCATGTCTTTGCGCATAATGTCGGCGCAGTAGCGGGCGATATCGAGGCCGGTCTCGAACCTGTTTTGTAGCCGCATGCGGGTGGCGGCTTCGCTGTCGATGGCTCGCCAGCTGTCGCCGTTCGCTGAGATGACATTGGCCAATGCCGTCGTGTGCTGGTCGTAGGTGGTCATGAGTTGTCTCCTTCAAGATCGAATCCGAGGGCGAGGTGCATTGGCAGCTCTCGCATCTCGTCGAACGTGAGATGGCAGGGCGAGTCGGCCGCGTCGAATCCCACCACGTCAACCCGCTGGAGGGCGGCGGCTCCGGTTGCGGTGTCTGCTGAGGAGAATGATGTTGGCGGATTCACGATCTTGTCCTTACCTAGGGGGTGTCCTATGTAGCCAGCCGGACCATCCGGCGTGACGTCTTTAACCATTCAGCAAAAGGGCGCACTTTTCACTAGCTACGTTGAACAAACTTTTGCGTTTGTTTTGGATTTCGACGCTTCTTGGCTTCTGTTGCGACTGAACTGTCGCAAAAACCGTCAACCTTTTCGCCCACGACTGTTTTTCGCCCGGCCGCTATCCGCGTTGTAGGGTCGAACAAACCACACGAGGGAAACGCGATGCACAACGCCTTGGAGCCCGGCCATTGGGCACGGGAAACACCGGACAAGGCAGCCATCATCATGGCCCCAAGCGGACACACCGTGACCTACGCCGAACTCGACGAGCAGGCCAACCAACTCTCCCACTATCTGCGCCACACAGGGTTGGTCCCAGGCGACCACATTGCGTTCTCGATCGAGAACCGCGCCGAATTCATGATCGTCCTCTGGGGCTGTCACTATGCCGGGCTGTACTACACGGCGCTCAGCACGCGGCTCACCACCGACGAAGCGAGCTACATCGTCAATGACTGCGGCGCCAAAGCCTTCATCACCACACCAGGCAAGGCCAGTGTCGCAACACGACTAGCAATGACGACGCCCAATGTGATCACCCGACTATCGGTCGGCGGAGACCTCGCCGAGCACACCTCACTCGAAAGCGCCATCGCAAACCAACCGCGGACTCCACTAGTCGACCGGCGCGAAACACACGACATGTTGTACTCCTCTGGCACCACCGGGCTCCCAAAGGGAATCACCGTGCAGTCGACTGGTGATCTGCTCGGAACGGGCGACTCGGTCACGCAGATGGCCGCCGCACTTTTTGGATTCGATAGCAACACCGTCTACCTCTCCCCTGGGCCCCTCTACCATGCAGCTCCACTCCGCTTTTGTCGGGCTGCGCACCGCGTCGGAGGCACCGTGGTGGTGATGGAAAGGTGGGATGGCGAGGGCGCCCTCGCCGCGATCGAAGAACACTCGGTGACGTGCGGCCAGTTCGTCCCGACGATGTTCCTCCGCCTGCTGCGCCTGCCCGAAGCAGTCCGCAACTCCTTCGACATCTCGTCGCTCCAGACCGCAATCCATGCCGCCGCCCCGTGCCCAGCCGAAGCAAAAGAACAGATGATCGAATGGTGGGGACCAATCATCGAGGAGTACTACGCCGGAACCGAAGGCAACGGCCTCGCCTACTGCAACAGCGAAGAATGGCTTACACACCGCGGAACGGTCGGACGGGCAGTAAGCGGCACCATCCACATCCTCGATGACCACGGAAACCCAGTCCCGGTCGGCGAAGAGGGCGGCGTGTACTTCAGCGGAGGAGGAACCTTTGCCTACCACGGCGACCCAGACAAGACCGCCGAAGCCCACCGAGGTGACAAATCGACCCTTGGAGACATCGGCCGACTCGACCAGGACGGCTACCTCTACCTCACGGATCGCAAAGCCTTCACCATCATCTCCGGTGGCGTGAACATCTATCCCCAAGAAGCCGAGAATGTCCTGAGCATGCACCCCTCAGTCGTCGACGTTGCCGTCTTCGGCGTGCCAAATACTGACCTTGGCGAAGAGGTGAAGGCCGTCGTGCAACCAACGACGATGCCCGCAAATGTTAACGAAGCCCGCGAACTCGAACGCGCACTCATTGCGCACTGCCACGATCGTCTCGCCAAGATCAAGAGCCCAAAGACGGTCGACTTTCGCGCCGAACTTCCACGGGCGGCAACCGGCAAGCTCTACAAGCGAGAGCTAAAGGCCGAGTACTGGACCGGACAGGCGTAACGTTCTTTCAGTGGAAACCCTCGATGTTGTCCTGTTGCTCGTCGGCGGAATGTTTGCTGGTGTCGTCAACGCAATGGCGGGCGGAGGGTCGATGCTCACCGTGCCACTGTTGGTCGTCGCTGGTGTTCCCGGCGTCGCAGCAAACGGATCGAACCGAGTCGGCATCCTCACATCGAACCTGTCGAGCTTCCTGTCCTATCGCCAGGAAGGAAAGGTCATCGACAAGGCCACCCTGCTTCCGATCGTCCCGCCAGCAGTACTTGGCGCGGCGATTGGGGCCTTTGGCGTGAGCCAACTCACCAATGACCGGTTCGAGCAGGTCTTTGGGTTGCTGATGATTCCGCTGATCGTCCTGACAGTCCGCAAACCAAAGCTCACCGTCCATACGGATCCGTGGCCTCCGGCGGTGCTCGCCGTCGGCGCGTTCGGTGTTGGCATCTATGCGGGCGCAATTCAGGCGGGCGTCGGGCTAATCCTGCTTGCGGTCTTGAGCCGCTCGGGAATGGACCTCGTAACGGCCAACGTGGTCAAAGTCGTCTTCACGTTCTTTGCGACCATGATTGCCTTGCCCATCTTCATTCTCGAAGGCCATGTCGAGTGGCTGCCTGCAATTATCCTCGCCTTTGGACTGAGCGTCGGCGGTTGGGGTGGGGCAAAGCTCGCCGTCCGCGGCGGAGAAACGCCCATCCGAATGGTGATGATCGCCGCCGCGCTCGTGCTCGCCCTACGCCTGCTCGGGTTCTGGAGCTGGTTCTTTGGCCTGTTCTGACGCGTTTGCGGTTTACAGGACCTGGCCAGCTTCGTAGGCCGCCGCGATGTCGTTCGCGTACATATCGTTAACAACGTTGCGCTTGACCTTGAGCGTTGGTGTGAGCTCGCCCGTAGCCGTAGTGAACTCGTTCGCCAAGATCACAAAGTTGCGAATGTGCTCGACGCGAGCCATCTGCGGGTTTACGTCGTTGGTGATCGCCGTCTCAATATGGCTGCGAACAACAGGGTTCTCGTGCATCGTGTCGACATCGATACCGTGCTCTGCAGCAAAACGAGCTGCAGCCTCAGGCTCGAGGGTGAGCAGCGCGACGAGAAAGCGTTGCTGCTCGCCAACGACTACCGGGGTTCCCACGATGTCGATACCAGCAAGCGCCTCTTCGATATTTTGTGGCGCAATGTTCTTGCCACCCGAGGTGATGATGATGTCCTTCTTGCGACCAATGATCGAAAGGTAGCCATCATCGTCGAGCTGTCCAAGGTCGCCCGAGTGAAGCCAGCCATCGATGAGCGTCTCATCTGTTGCTGCCTGGTTCTTGTAGTAGCCAGCAAAGAGGTTCTTGCCTCGGACAAGAATCTCACCGTCGTCGGCGATCTTTACCTCGACCCCAGGAATAGCACGGCCGACCGTGCCGTACTTGTTTGCACCCACGAGATTGGTCGACGTTGGACCCGACCCTTCGGACTGGCCGTAGAGCTCGGTGACGGTCATGCCAATGCTCGAGAAGAACTCGAGACTGGCCGCCGGAATCGGCGCCGCACCCGAGACGAACACGCGGCAGCGATCGAGGCCAATCGCGGCCTTGATCTTGCTGAGCACGACCTTGTCTGCGGCCTTGTACTGGGCAGCGAGAAAACCCGATGGGGTCTGTCCGGCGTTCTCCAACGCAATGACACGAGAGGAAACTTTGCGCGCCTGGTCGGCAATCTTGGCCTTTGGGCCTTCTGCCTCGGCGAGCTTGCTCTTGATCCCAGACTCGAATCGTTCCCACACGCGAGGCACGCCAAAGAATGTCGTCGGGCGAACCTGCGGCAAATATTCGGCGAGCTCGAGCCCGTTGTGGCAGAAGTGAACTTCGTAGCCGAACACGAGCGGCATGAGCAGCGAGTTTGTCTGTTCGGCAATGTGCGAGAGCGGCAGATACGAAAGGGCAACGTCTTCTGTTGCAAGATCGACGGTTCCGCCAATCGTGCGGGCGGTCCATTCGAGGTTTTCGTGGGTGAGCATGACGGCCTTCGGCGGCCCGGTCGTGCCCGAGGTGTAGATGAAGTCGGCGACCTGATCTGCCCGCAGAGCATCGAGGCGAGCGTCGAGATCTTCGTCGCTGATGTCGCTTCCAGATTCGAGGAACTCGTCCCAACCAATGACCCGTGGATCGTCGTGGTCACCGGCGCCTTCCATCATGATTGCTGCCTTGAGATTCGGGAGGGTATCCCAGACTTCGAGGACACGTCCGAGCTGTTCGAGGTTCTCGATGACCACGACTGGGGCTTCGCTATGGTCGAGGATGTAACCAATCTCCTCGGCCGAACATGACGTGTAGATTCCCGCAGCGATACCGCCAACGCGCATTGCGCCGAGGGCCGAAACCGTCCACTCGGGGCGGTTCGCACCAAGGATGGCGAGGGGATGGCCTTCACCAAACCCGGTCTTCATGAGCGCTTTGCCGAAACGGCGCGTCAACAGGTTGTACTCGCGCCAGTTGCGACGTCGCCACGACCCGGTGGTCTTGTCGAACATGGCAGCCCGGGCACCCTGACGCCGAGCGTTGCGCTCGAGGTGGTGGATGATCGTCGTTGTCTCACTCATACAGTTCCCCTCATTGATTTCGAACATCGGTGTTCTCGGCCTCGTACTTGACCTGCACATCTCACGGGTGCAGCCTCGGTTCTCTCGCCAAACCGAGCACTCGTTCTCCGAGGATATTTCTCATGATCTCGCTCGTCCCGCCAGCGAGCAAATAACTCGGGCTGTAACAGAACTCTCGACTGTATTGGTTATCGAGCATCATCTCCGAGCCGAGGACGTGCGCAGCGAATTCGGCAACTCGCACCTGATGCTCTGTACAGAAGACTTTTGTCGCTGCACTGAATCCTTTCGGCGCCTGGCCCAACACCTCTCGGTAAACGAGCAAGCGTCCAACGTGGTAGTCGGCTTCGATTCGAGCGATCCGCTGACGAACGACCGGGTTATCGGTGTCGGCCCGCTGTTTTGCGACCTCGTAGAGGGGCCGGTTCGATACCAAGCGGTCGATGCCGCCGCGCTCGTGTTCGAGTTGCACCATTGTCTGTTTGAACGCACCGCCTTCGACGCCCACGAGGTTCTCGGCGGGCACCAGCACGTTGGTAAAGAAGATCTCGCAGAAGTGGGTGTTGTCGACCATGTCTCTGATCGTCCGCACTTCGATACCGGGCAGGTCCATCGGCACGATGAGCTCACTTACGCCTTCGTGTGGCCGGCCCGTCGCATTGGTTCGACAGATGAGGTAGACGTAGTCGGCGAGCGCTCCGCCCGATGTCCAAATCTTCTGCCCATTGACGAGGTAGGAATCGCCGTCTCTCACCGCCGATGTGGTCAGGCTGGCAAGATCGCTTCCACTGTTTGGTTCGCTCATGCCAATGCCCCACGTGCTCGAGCCAGACAGCATGTCGGGAAGGTAGCGCTGTTGTTGTTCGGGTGTGCCGTAGGTGAAGATCGACGGCCCGAACTGGCGATCGGCGAACCAGCTGGCCGCGATTGGTGCCCCTGCACCGATCATTTCCTCGGCCATGATCACCCGTTCGATCGGCGGTCGACCGCCCCCGCCGAACTCGACGGGCCAGGTCATACCGACCCAGCCGTTGTTCGCGAGCGTTGCGGAGAAGCCTTTCGAGAAGCCGTTGATCCAGCTGTCGTTGTGGACGCCATGGTCGGCGACGCCTTGTTGGGCAACCAACCGGGCGCGGTCGCGCAGCTCGGCGAGCTCGCCGGTGATCGCAAAATCGATTCCGTGTTCGCCCACGCTCGGCTACGACTTCTTGGTGATTCGGGACTTGAGCGAGGTCACCATGTCGACGAACGCTGGCTCGCCCATCGACCACACTTGTGTGTCGAGTTCGTTGTCGATTGCGGTGTCGCTGTCGGAAATTGCAAGCGTGTTGTGGATCGTGTCCTTGGTGCGCATCACGAGTTCTCGTGGAGCCGTTGCTGCCTTGGACGCAAGGGCTTCGGCTTCAGTGAGCAGCTCATCGTCGGCGACACACTTCCAGGCGAGTCCGACCTCAGCTGCTCGCGGCCCATCGAGAACTTCGCCGAAAAGGACCATGGCCTTGGTGGCCTGCAATCCAATGTTGTTTCGTAAGCGCCACGTGTGGCCGCCGCCGGGGCCAAGTCCAATCTGGAGAAAGCGACTGTCAAAACGAGCAGATTCTCCAGCAATGACCACATCACACACCAACAATGCGTTCATTCCTGCGCCGACGGCTGCCCCATTGACCGCAGCGATTGTCGCCAGACGACTGTTCGCGATCCGAACAAAGCCGGCATAGATCTTGCGCATCCCCTCGGGGCCAGGGTTTTCGAGCAGTTCATCGAGATGTCCGCCGGAACAAAAGCCTTTGCCCGCTCCGGTGATCACGACCGCGTTAATCGACTCGTCGGCTTCGAGGTCGTCGAAGATCTCGTGGACGCGTTTGCTCATCGCGAGCGTGAAGACGTTCCGACGGTCCGGATCGTTCAAGGTGACGACGGCGTAGCCGTCCAACTTGTCGACGAGAACAGTGGATGCATCGGCTGTCGCGTTTTCCATCCTCCCTTTCTACTGGCCTCTACGCTGCGGTGATGACTTCTACCCATGTCGAATCCTCGAATAGCGTCCTCGATGACCGCATCGAGGACGAACTCGCACGCCTTCGCACGACCTTTCGATCGGGAGTGACTCGTTCGATCGACTGGCGGATCGCCCAAATCGATGGTCTCATCCGCTTCGCGAAAGACCACACCAACACGCTTATTGAGGCAATGGCTGCCGACCTTGGTCGACCACCGATCGAAGGATGGACCGCCGATATTTCGACCTCGATCAGCGGCGCCGAGCACATGAAATCAAAGGTTCGAAAGTGGGCCAAGCCTCGTCGCAAGAAGCTCCCATTGGTCAGTCAACCCGCGTCGGCAAAGGTGATGCCCGAACCGCTCGGCCTGTCGCTCATCATTGCGCCATGGAACTATCCGGTGAACCTCGTGCTCGAACCGCTCGTTGCCGCGTTTGCTGCGGGAAACGTCGTGGCGGTCAAACCCTCCGAGGTGTCGCCGCATACGACCGGCGTCATTGTTCGTGAGCTTCCCAAATATGTTGACGACCGGGCGCTCGCCATCTTCGAGGGCGACGCTGCCATGTCGACGGCGTTATTGAAGCAGCGGTTCGATCACATCTTTTTCACCGGTTCAACCCACGTTGGTCGCATCGTGATGCGTGCCGCCGCCGAACACCTGACGCCCGTCGTGCTCGAGCTCGGCGGTAAGTCTCCAGTGATCGTGGCTAATGATGCCGACATTTCGGTCGCGGCGAATCGGATTGCGTGGGGCAAAACATTCAACGCTGGCCAGACCTGTATTGCACCGGACTACGTGCTCGTCACTGAGGAACGGCGCGACGAATTGATCGATGCGATCACCAACGCGTGGGGTGTGTTCTTTGGTGAGAAGATTGTCGCGAGTCCAGACTTCGGTCGAATCGTGAACCGCCACCATCATCAGCGTCTCACCGAGTTGATCAATGGAGCCCAAGGCAATGTTGCGGCGGGAGGCGACCACGACATTGATGACCTCTACGTCTCGCCCACAATCATCGTCGACCCACCTCTCGACTCGCCGATCATGACCGACGAGATATTTGGTCCGGTCCTTCCGATCATCACCGTGGCTAATGTCTCCGAAGCCATCGACTTTGTGAACGACCGGCCGAAGCCACTCGCCTTGTATGTCTTCACTAGCTCGTCGGACACGATCGACGCGGTTCTGAACCAGACGAGCTCGGGTGGTGTGTGCGTCAATCACACCCTCTTGCACTTCGTCCCGCCTGACCTCCCGTTCGGTGGCGTTGGACCTTCGGGCATGGGCCGCTACCACGGCAAAGCAGGTTTCGATGCGTTCTCAAACATGAAGGGCGTGCTCGCAAAACCGGTTCGAGGCGAGAACAACCTCGCCTACCCGCCATACACCGACGCAAAGCAGAAGCTGATTCGAACGGTTACCTAGACTGACGTCATGATCGAACGACCAACAGATCGACCCGAGACCGAAGCCATCTCGTTCGTTGGCAGCGGCGGCAACGAACTCGTTGGGGTATTGCACCGTCCGCCGCAACGGGCGAAGGGGTCGGTGTTGATGGCCCACTGCTTCACGTGCTCAAAGGACCTGCACACGATGACCCGCCTCGCTGGTGCGCTCTCCGATGCCGGGTTTGCGGCGTTCCGGTTCGACTTCACCGGGCGCGGCGACAGCGAAGGCGACTTTGCCGACAAGACCCTGTCGGCAAACGTGACCGATATCGTGCGCGCCGCAACGACGCTCATCGAAATGGGGTTCGGCCCGTGTGGCATCTTGGGACATAGTTTGGGCGGCGCTGCGGTGCTGCTGGCCACCGAGAAGCTGAAGACCGTCCGGTCGGTGGTGACGATCGCCGCCCCGGCCAACGCGAGCCACGTGCGTCACCTGTTTGCGTCGAGCGAAGCCGAGATTCTGGCTGAGGGCATTGCCGATGTGAATATCGGCGGCCGGGTCTTTACGTTGAAAGACGATTTCATCCACGACCTCGAAACCCACGATGTGCTCGATGCAGTCGCCACGCTCGACCGCCCCTATATGACGCTCCACGCCGAGGACGACACGACGGTGCGCATCGCCGACGCCGAGCAGCTACACGGTGCGGCGTCTGGTCACAAGAAGTTCGTGCGCTTGGCGACCGGCGGTCACCTGTTTGGCGATCGTGGCGCCGCAGAGGACATGGCCGAAGAGGTGACGGCCTGGTTTGCCTCGACCTTGTAGCAACGTTGCCCACCCATGCCCGACAGCGTGCCCGTTTGGGACGAGCGCTAACTCGCCGGGCGCACCTGTCGACGACTGAAAGTAGCTGCGGGCTGGCGCTGTCGCTATTTGCGGAGTCGGCTGAGAAATCCAGCGGACTTCGGCGCCTGGTCGCATTGGCACCGGTCGGCTGGGGCGACGTTCCCGAGTACCTCCTCGACGTGCTCACCGCATCCGGTAAAGCCTGGCTTGTTGCATTGTTTGCACGTTGTTCGCTGGCACATGCTGAGTGATCCTCACGTGGGTTTCGCCGAGACGACCAAATAGCCGCCCCTCGGTATGACGTTGCAACAGCTCAATCGGTCACAGACTTCGTGGAGGTGATTGACTGAGGCAATGCTCGTCTCGATCACAGCGATGGCCACCGATACCGTCCCCGACGCAACCAATCTTGGATACCTCCTCCACAAACATCCCGATCGCGTGCGAAGCGTCGACGTCGGCTTTGGTCGGGCACACGTCTTCTACCCCGAGTCGAGCGCCGAGCAGTGCACGGCAACATTGCTCGTCGAGGTAGACCCCATCTCGTTGAGCCGAACGCGGACCGGGTCGAAGGGCGCCCAGACGCTCGAGCCCTATGTCAACGACCGACCCTACGTTGCGTCGTCGATGCTCAGCGTTGCGTTGGGCCGTCTGTATGGGTCGGCGCTTGCGGGCAATTGTGAGAATCGGCCCGAGCTTGTCGACCAGCCCCTCGACCTCGAAGTTTCGCTGCCGGTGGTTCCGGTTCGTGGCGGCGAAGAGGTGTTGCGGTCGTTGTTCGAGCCACTTGGATATGCAGTGGCGTGCGACGTGGTTGCGTTGGACGAGGAGTTTCCGAGTTGGGGTGACAGCCCCTACCTATCGGTCACGCTTTCTTCGAAGCAAACGCTGCAACGCTGTTTGGAGCACCTATATGTGCTGTTGCCGGTCATGGACGACCGCAAGCACTACTGGATTGGCGAGGAAGAGATCGAAAAGCTGTTGCGCCGGGGCGGCGAGTGGCTGCCCGAACACCCCAAGGCCGATTTCATCACCAAACGCTATTTGCGCTTCCGAAGCCTCACTCGGGAAGCGCTCGCACAGTTAGCCGATGGATTGGACGACACCGACGCAGCCGACGAGACCAACGATGCGAGCGAGCAAGCCATCGAACGGCCGCTCAGCCTGAATGACGAACGAATGCACGCTGTGGTCGGGGCCGTGGTCGCCGCTGGCGGTGGGCGGGTCGTCGACCTTGGCTGCGGGGAAGGCAATCTTGTCCGTCGACTGCTGGCCGAGGGAAGCGTTTCGGAGGTGCTGGGCGTCGACGTATCGATCGGCGCGCTCGACAAGGCCGAAAAGCGGCTGCACCTCGACGAGATGTCCGAGCGCCGTCGAGAGCAGGTGCACCTGATCCAGGGAGCACTGACCTACACCGACGACCGGCTTCGTGGCTTCGACGTCGCAACGGTCATCGAAGTTATCGAACACGTCGACGAGGAGCGGCTCGACATTCTGAGCCGGGTGCTGTTCGGAGACGCCGCGCCGGGAACGGTCATCGTCACTACACCCAACGTCGAATACAACGTGCACTTCCCCAAACTCTCGGTCGGCACGCTGCGACATCGCGACCACCGCTTCGAGTGGACGCGGGCCGAGTTCACGACATGGGCAGAGCAGGTGTGCTCGGACTATGGCTATACGGTCGCCTTCGGGCCGATCGGCCCCGACGATGCAGCGACCGGGCCACCAACGCAAATGGCGGTCTTCTCTAAGGGAACGGGAGGGGCTGGCTGATGCGGGACGAACTCGACACCATCGAACTCCCAGAGGTTGGCCTCGTCGTGCTCGTCGGCGCGTCGGGCTCGGGCAAGTCGACCTTCGCGAAGAAGCACTTTCTTCCAACGGAGGTCGTATCAAGCGATCAATGCCGAGCGCTGGTAAGCGACGATGAGAACGACCAAACCGTGACGCAACAGGCGTTTGCGCTGTTGCACGACATCGTCGACAAGCGACTTGAGTTGGGCAAGTTCACCGTCGTCGATGCCACCAACGTGAAGCCACAAGATCGCAAGCCTCTCGTCGATCTCGCCCGCACGTGGGATGTGTTGGCGTCGGCCATTGCCTTCGACCTGCCCCTCGACGTGTGCTCGGCACATAACGCGGCCCGCCCCGACCGCCACACTCCAGAACACGCCATCAAACGGCAGCACAAGGGCGTTCGAAAGTCGGTTCGCTACCTGCGCAAAGAGCGGTTCCGGAGGGTCTACACGATCGGGTCCCTCGCCGAGCTCGACAACGTGGCGGTCGAGCGCACCACGCTCTTCACCGACAAGCGGGACGATCACGGGCCGTTCGACATCATTGGAGATGTGCACGGTTGCCACACCGAGCTGATTACCCTGCTCGACGAGTTGGGTTACGACACGAAGGCCTCCCCCATCTCGCACCCCGAGGGGCGGCGAGTGATCTTCCTTGGCGATCTCGTCGATCGCGGACCCGGCGTTGCCGAGGTGCTCGACGTGGCGATGTCGATGGTCGAGGGCGAGACCGCGCTGTGCATCTTGGGTAACCACGAGAACAAGCTGTCGCGGGCACTTGCGGGCCGCGACGTGCAGGTCACCCACGGCCTGGCCGAATCCCTCGAGCAGATCGATGCCCGGCCGCCGGAGTTCAGGGAGAAGGTGGCCACCTTCGTCGATGGGCTGATCAGCCACTACGTACTCGACGGAGGCGATCTCGTCGTCGCCCACGCTGGCCTTCCCGAGCGCTACCACAACCGGTCGTCGGGGCGGGTCAGAAGCCTCGCCATGTACGGCGACACGAACGGCGAGACCGACGAGTACGGCCTGCCCGTGCGTTACCCATGGGCCGAGGACTACCGGGGCACTGCATCGGTAGTCTATGGCCACACCCCGGTTCCGGCCGCCGGGTGGGTCAACAACACGATCTGTCTCGACACCGGTTCGGTCTTTGGTGGCACGCTTACGGCGCTGCGATGGCCCGAAAAAGAGCTCGTGTCGGTCGATGCCGAGGACGAGTACTACGAACCCATCCGTCCACTCGTCGACGAGGAAGTCGAGCGCCCTCCCCTGCTCCTCGACGTGAACGATGTGTTGGGCAAACACATCATCGAGACCGAACTTGCTGGTCGGCTCACGATCGAGGCCGAACGATCGAGCGCCGCGCTCGAAGTGATGAGCCGTTTCGCCACCGACCCTCGCTGGCTCGTGTACCTGCCACCGACGATGGCGCCGGTGTCGACGAGCAAGCGACCGGACTATCTCGAACATCCCGACGAAGCGTTCTCCTACTACCGCAAGACGGGCATTAGCCAGGTCGTGTGCGAAGAGAAGCACATGGGCTCTCGGGCCGTCTTGATCTTCGCGAAAGACAGCGACGCCGCCCAGGCCCGCTTCGGGATCACCAATGAGGCAGCAGGCGTCATCGTGACCCGCACCGGCCGTCCGTTCTTCAATGACATCACGCTCACTGCATCGCTACTCGACCGCGTTCGGGCCGCCATCGACGCAGCTGGCGTGTGGGAAAGCCTGAGCACCGATTGGCTCATCATCGACGCCGAACTGCTGCCGTGGTCGGCCAAGGCCAAGGAGCTACTGCAACAGCAATACGCCGCCACTGGCGCAGCCGCATCCACGATGCTGCCCGCCGCAGCCGAGGCGCTGAGCGCCGCGATCGACCGAGGCGTCGACCTGGCCGACGTGAAGGATCGCATCGAGGGACGCTCCGCCCATGTCGACAAGTACATCGATGCCTACCGACAGTACTGCTGGGACGTCGACGCGCTCGATGGCATCGAGATCGCCCCATTCCAGATCCTCGCCGCCGAAGGCGAGGTCCTCGCCAAGAAGCCACACGCCTGGCACCTCGACGTCATCGACTCGCTCATCGAGAACGCGCCAGACCTGCTGCGCCCGACGTGGCGACGGTTCGTCAACCTGGCCGACGACGACCAGATCGCCGAAGCCACCGAGTGGTGGGTCGAGCAGACCGAAGTGGGCGGTGAGGGCATGGTCGTCAAGCCATCCGACTCCATCGTCACCAACAAGCGAGGTCTCGTACTGCCGGGTGTGAAATGCCGCGGCCGCGAGTACCTGCGCATTATCTACGGTCCCGAATATCTCGAACCAGCCAACCTCGACCGTCTGCGAGAGCGATCGCTCGGTCGCAAGACCTCGCTCGCCCGAAGAGAGTTCGCCTTAGGTATCGAGGGGCTGGAGCGCTTCGTCAACCGAGAGCACCTGTTCGGCACCCACGAGTGTGTCTTTGGCGTGCTCGCCCTCGAAAGCGAACCGGTAGACCCCAGGCTCTAGAAGGAGATGCCAGCAGCTGCCCTACGACTGGCGGTAGTTGGCAAGGAATTTCTCAAGGCGTTCGAGAGCTCGGGTCAGGTCTCGCAATCTCGGCAAGAAGACAATGCGGAAATGGTCTGGTTCGGGCCAATTGAAGCCGCTTCCTTGGACCAACAACATCTTCTCGGCACGCAACAAATCGAGCACGAATTGTTCGTCGTTCGTAATACCGAAGCGAGCCGTGTCGATCTTTGGAAACAGGTAGAGCGCTCCGGCAGGTTTTGTGCATGACAGCCCTGGAATGGCGTTGACCATCTCCCACGCCACTTGGCGCTGTTCGTACAGCCTTCCGCCTGGAGTCACATATTCGGCAATGCTCTGATAGCCGCCGAGAGACGACTGGATTGCGTGTTGTGCCGGGACATTGGCGCAGAGCCGCATCGATGCGAGCATCGTGAGGCCCTCGATATATCCAGCGGCCCGCAACTTGTCGCCGCTCACCGTCATCCACCCCGACCGAAAACCGGCAACGCGGTAGGTCTTCGACAGCCCGTTCATCGTGAGAAACACAATGTCGTCTGCGAGTGAAGCAATACAGGTGTGCTGTGCGTCGTCGTAAAGAATCTTGTCGTAGATTTCGTCGGCCATCACCACGAGGTCGTGTTCACGAGCGATCTCGACGAGCTCGGTGAGGATTTCCTTGGAGTACACCGCGCCCGTTGGGTTGTTTGGGTTGATGACCACCATGGCAACGGTGCGGTCGGTGATCTTTGCGCGAAGGTCGTCAAGGTCGGGGAACCAGTCGGCGCCTTCGTCGCAGCGATAATGCACGGGGACACCGCCAGCGAGACGGGTGGCGGCGGTCCACAGCGGATAGTCGGGAGCGGGGATCAGCACTTCGTCTCCCTCGTTGACGAGCGCGCTCAACGACAGGCTGATGAGCTCACTGACACCATTGCCGATGAAAATGTCGTCGATTTCGACGCCCGTGATGCCCATCCGCTGGTTGTATTGCATGACCGCTTTTCGGGCGGAGTAGATGCCCTGCGAATCCGAGTAGCCCTGTGCCGTCGGAAGGGTTCGCACCATATCGACCAACACTTCTTCGGGCGCCTCAAAACCGAACGGCGCAGGATTACCAATGTTGAGCTTGAGGATGCGGTGGCCTTCGTGCTCGAGGCGTTGGGCCTCGTGCATGACCGGGCCACGGATGTCGTACAGGACATCGCTGAGCTTGTCGGACTTTTTGATGGGGCGAGCCATTGACCAAGCCTAGACATCGGCTCTCACAAAGGCATCGACACCGGTTGATCCGTGGGTGTCGTCCAGGGCGAGTAGCGTCTGGGGATGTCTGCAGATCAGCGCGATGTCGATGCCATCGTCCAAAGCCTTGACCTCGAGGTCATCGACAAAAACCTTTTCCGAGGGCACACTCCCTATTGGGAAGCTGGCCGATTGTTTGGCGGCATGGTGGCTGCTCAGGCGCTCGCTGCTGCCTATGGAACGGTCGAGGAGCTGCACGTGCATTCGTTTCACAGCTACTTCCTCCGTCCGGGCGACCCCGACACGCCGGTCATTTACGACGTTGACCGGATCCGCGACGGGCGCAGCTTTGCGACGCGTCGAGTGGTTGCACGCCAGGACGGCGAGGCGATCTTTAACCTGTCGGCGTCGTACCACAAGGAAGAAGATGGCTTTGACCATCAGGTGGAGATGCCCAAGGTCGGCGACCCCGATGAGGCCCTCAAACCCGAAGACTTTGGGATGACACCCCGTGACTTCTTGCCTCGTCTTTGGGAGATCGACGGAATTCCTCTGCAGGTTCGCCCGCTTACGAGTCCCGAAGACTGGGAGCCTGGTGTGACCAATCGCGGGGTGTGGTTCCGCCTCAACGGGACGCTTGGCGACGACCCTGTACTCCACCGCTTGTTGCTGACCTATATCAGCGACCTAACGCTTCTCGGCACCGCGGTTCGGACCCACGCCAACAACTTCGACGAGGTCATGGCGGCGAGCCTCGACCATGCAATGTGGTTCCATCGGGACTTTCGGGCCGATCAGTGGTTGCTCTATTCGACGACCAGCCCGTCGGCGTCGGGAGCCCGGGGTTTTAATCTCGGCCACTTCTTCACCGTCGACGGCACGCTCATTGCATCGGCGGCACAAGAAGGCCTCATGCGTGATCTGTCACGTCCACGAGCTGACGAGCGGTGACCTTCAGCTCAATTCGTTCAATTTGTACTATTTTAAGCTAGAAAGGTTCCATGACTACAGCTAAGTGGGAAGAGCTCGCCGCGAAGGAACTGCGCGGGCGAGACGTATCGGAGCTCACCATCGAAACGCCCGAGGGCATTGCGATCAAACCGCTCTACACCGAAGACGACCTCACAGGCATCGAACACCTCGGCAGCACTCCCGGCGTTGCCCCCTTCGTTCGAGGCCCCAGGGCCACCATGTACGCAAACCGCCCCTGGACGGTTCGCCAATACGCAGGGTTCTCCACCGCAGAAGAGTCGAACGCCTTCTACCGGGCCAACCTCGACGCAGGCCAAATGGGACTATCGGTCGCCTTCGACCTCGCCACCCATCGCGGCTACGACAGCGACCACCCTCGAGTCGTTGGCGATGTTGGCAAAGCCGGTGTCGCCATCGATTCGGTCGAGGACATGAAAGTCCTCTTCGATGGCATCCCGCTCGACCAGATGAGCGTGTCGATGACAATGAACGGTGCCGTGCTACCAATCCTCGCCTGCTACATCGTCGCCGCCGAAGAACAAGGCGTCGACCAAGCAAAGCTGTCGGGCACCATCCAAAACGACATCCTCAAAGAGTTCATGGTGCGCAACACCTACATCTATCCCCCCGAACCAAGCATGCGCATCGTGTCCGACATCATCGAATACACAAGCGAGCACATGCCTCGGTTCAACTCGATCAGCATCAGCGGCTACCACATCCAAGAGGCCGGGGCGACGTGCGACCTCGAACTCGCCTACACGTTGGCCGACGGCGTTGAGTACGTGCGGGCGGCGATCGCTGCAGGCCTCGACGTCGACGCCTTTGCCCCACGGCTGAGCTTCTTCTTCAACATTGGCATGGACTTCTTCATGGAAGTTGCCAAGCTCCGAGCTGCACGTCTGCTCTGGTCCGAGCTCATGGAACAGTTCTCTCCGTCGAATCCCAAGTCGTCGATGCTCCGGACCCATTGCCAGACCTCGGGCGTGTCGCTCACCGAGCAGGACCCATACAACAACATCATCCGAACAACCGTCGAGGCCATGGCTGGCGTGCTCGGCGGAACCCAAAGCCTGCACACCAACAGCTTCGACGAAGCGCTCGGCCTCCCCACCGAGTTCAGCGCCAAGATCGCCCGCAATACCCAGCTCATCCTCGCCGAGGAGACGGGCATCACCCGCAGCGTCGATCCGCTCGCTGGCAGCTATTACGTCGAGTCGTTGACCGCACAACTCGCCGACCGTGCCCGCGAGATCATGGCCGAGGTCGAAGCGGCAGGGGGCATGACCAAAGCAATTGCCGAAGGCACGCCCAAACTACGCATCGAAGAGGCCGCGGCCCTGCGCCAAGTCCGCATCGACCGAGGCCAAGACACCATTGTTGGCGTCAACAAATATGTGGCCGACGACGCCGACTCGGTCGATGTTCTCGACATTGACAACACCGAAGTTCGTCAGCAACAGGTGCGCCGACTCGAAGAGGTTCGCTCGCAACGAGACGCCGGAGCCGCCGAGTCCGCGCTCGAGGCCCTCACCCAGCACGCCATTGGCAGCGGCAACCTGCTCGCTGCGTGTGTCGAAGCTGCTCGGGCCCGAGCAACCGTCGGCGAAATTTCCGACGCTATGGAAGCGGTCTTTGAGCGCCACGTTGCCCAAACCCAGCTGCTGTCAGGGGTCTATGCCAAGGCCTACGAAGACGACGAGCAGTTCGCCAACCTCACAGCGGCTATCAACGATTTCGAAACAACGGTCGGGCGCAAGCCAAAGATGTTCGTGGCAAAGATGGGCCAAGACGGCCACGATCGTGGAGGTCGGGTCATCGCCACTGCCTTTGCCGACATGGGTTTCGATGTGTACGTCGGTCCACTGTTTCAGACCCCAGAGGAGGCAGCGGCCGAAGCACTACACCACGACGTCGACGTGATTGGCGTTTCGAGCCATGCTGCTGGGCATCTGACGCTCGTACCCGAGCTGATCTCGGCGCTGACCGCTACTGGTTCCGAGACCGCCGTCATTTGCGGCGGCGTCATTCCTCCCAAGGACTACGACGAGCTGACCGCCGCCGGTGTCGCTGGAATCTTCGGACCCGGAACACACGTCCCCAACGCAGCGACCGAAGTTCTCGCACTCATAAAGGAGCGCCACAATGACTGACCTCACATTCTCGGGCGCACGCACTGACAAGTTGTGGCACGTACTCGGTGTGCAGCAGATCGCGGTCGGTGGCGACAGCCTCGATGCACTTCGCCACCTCTGGATCGACACACTCGGCGTCACCAAGACCGGCGAGTACAGCTCCGAATCCGAAAACGTTAGGGAAGATATCCTCACGCTCGGTTCGGGACGACATGCGGTAGAGATCGACCTCATGGAACCCATCGACCCGGACGGGCGCCCAAAGGTCAACACTCCCCCGCTCAACCACATTGGCCTCTGGGTCGACGACCTCGAGACCGCAGTGGCATGGCTCACCGAACGGGGCATGCGATTCACCCCCGGCGGAATCCGTAAAGGTGCCGCCGGGCACGACGTGTGCTTTATCCACCCGAAAGCCAGCGACGAGTTCCCGCTCAGTGGAGAAGGCGTCCTTATCGAACTGGTGCAGGCCCCAGCGAACCTCCTCGAAACCTCGGCAACAGGTTCCCGAACCGATGCAGAGTGATCGACATGGCCTGCTCACGCACGTAGTGCAATAGTTCGATTCTGCCCGCTCCAAGCACCGGTCCGGTGAGTAGGTGGATTCCTAAGGCGTGGGCCAAGCGGCGCTCGTCGACCGATGGCATTGTCCCAACGAATCGAATCCGATCGACTCCGCGGGTGGCAAGCGTGCCCATCCACCGATTCCGTTGATCATAGGTTGTGGTGACGAGCTCAACGCCGGCGAGCCTCGCGGCCTTGTCGATGCGTCGCCGGTCGAGGTCGGTCGCAGCTGGACCAAGAACGACGCCCAACGTGCTGATCGGCCGATATCGGAAGATGTTGGCTTCCGACGCGAGGTTCGACGGATCGTGCGACTGTGCAAACTCTGCGCGCCACTGAAGGTCGTAGTCATCTGTGGCATCGCTGGTTGCCGACCACGTGCCGAGCTGAAAGAGATAGTTCGGTCCGCCCGCCTTCGCCCCCGGCCCGACCGAGCTTCGCTTCCAGCCGCCGAAGGGTTGCCGTTGAACAATCGCACCGGTGATCACGCGATTCACGTAGCCGTTGCCGACCTCGACTC
Organism: uncultured Acidimicrobiales bacterium; assembly: GCA_938084885.1. GTDB lineage: Bacteria > Actinomycetota > Acidimicrobiia > Acidimicrobiales > SHLQ01 > SHLQ01. The sequence goes on along the minus strand of CALKGG010000100.1, from coordinate 12,781 downwards.
GCTCCATCCATTCGTGCACTTCGGTTGGGTCGAGCGAGTGGATCCCGCCGGTCAACCCAAAGTCGCTGCTGTTGGCGATCGTGATCGCATCATCGAGCGTGTCGGCAGCGATCAGACCGAGTACGGGTCCAAAGCACTCGGTCGTGTGAAACCACGAACCCGGACGAACACCCAAACGCACTCCCGGACGAATCACGCCGGGGGCAACCACCTTGGGTTCGACCAGCCACGACTCGCCGTCATCTAGTCTGTCGACCGCCCGATCGAGCCGTTCGTTTCCGCCATCGACCAGCGGCGGAACATCGGTTTTCGGATCGGTGGCCGGGCCGACCGAGAGGCTCTCTACCGCGTCGACCAGCTGCCGCCGGAACCGAGCAGATGTGGCTATGTCACCGACAAGAATTGCGATGCTCGCAGCCGAACACTTCTGCCCAGCGTGTCCAAACGCGGACGTGACGAGGTCATCGACCGCCATGTCGATGTCTGCGCTCGGTGTAACGATCAGCGCGTTCTTTCCGGAGGTTTCTGCCATGAGAGGCTGATCGGGATTCCACGTGCTGAACAGGTCGGCGGTTTCCGATGAGCCGGTGAGAATCACCGCGTCTGCAGTGTCGATGACGGCCCGCCCGGCATCGTCGTCGCCAGCACGAACAACCTGCAACACATCACGGGGAACGCCAGCTTCCCAACAGGCTTCGGCAATGATCTCCGAGCAGCGCGGCGTCTGCGGCGCTGGTTTGAATACAACCGCATTTCCAGCGGCCAGCGACGCGAGCACTCCACCAGCGGGAATGGCGACTGGAAAGTTCCACGGCGGGACAACAGCCACAACACCATGGGGGGCAAATGTCGCACCTTGTATTCCATCGAAGTCGAGGGCGCGGTCGCCGTAGTAGCGGGCAAAGTCGATCGCCTCAGATACTTCAACATCACCTTGAGCAATCGTCTTGTTCGCCTCGTGCATCATCGTCGCCAGAAGCTCTCCTCGACGTGCCGATAATTCGTCGGCAACCGAATGCAAGATTGCCCGTCGCTCTGCGGCAGGACGGCCGAACCACGACCGTTGGGCGACTGCCCCTGCCCGTGCGCGTTCGTGCACAGAGGCAACGTCGGTGATTGGTTCTGTCCGGCATGGTTCGGGTATGCGTTGGAGTGTGTCGATGATCCATTGACGATTCGCTGGTTGACTCGGGTCGGTTTCGGCATCGTTTGCAAAGGGAGCATTGAGATCGCGGGACGGAACGAAGTCGCTGCGGTCTTGGAAGCGCCGCGGCTGTCGACTCACCGCGTGGCGCAGTGCAACGCCCTCCCGAAAGACGTCGGCCTGTTCGATGAACGCCGCCGATCCTGGCCAAAGGTCCGAGAGATGATGCAGGTAGTTCTCCGGAGCGGAGTTCTCTTCCAGCCGGCGAAAGAGGTAGCCAATGGCCACGTCGAAATCATCGTCGGCAACCGCAGGCGTGTACAACAAGGTTGGGGCGCCACCTGACGCGTCCGAATCGGCAGTAACGGCCCGAGCCTGCCCAGGTGCCATTCCCTGCAACATCTCGAACTGGATGCGACCTGCAACGCCCCGTTTCTCCGCGAGCAATTTTGCCCACGCCACGTCGAAAAGGTTGTGTGAGCCAACCCCGATCCGCACCCCCGCCAACCGTTCGGGACGTAACGCCCAGTCAATGCACGATCGATACGACGCATCCGCCTCGAGCTTCGACCCATATGGGGCTTGTGCCCATCCGTGGAGTTCAGACTCGACGCGTTCCATGGCGAGGTTTGCGCCTTTGACCAGACGAATCTTGATCGTGCCGCCACCAGCGCGATGGCGGTCATTTGACCATGCCACAAGGTCCTGGAGAACAGCGAGCGATTCGGGCAGGTAGGCCTGCACGACGATGCCCGCATCGAGGCCTCGGCGGCGAGGTTCGCCAAGCACGGCCTTGAACGCGTCGACGGTGAGATAGAGGTCGTGGTACTCCTCCATGTCAAAGTTCACAAAGGTCGGGCTGTCGGCTTCGGCTGCTGCATCAACAAGCTCGCTGAGGCGGCTCGTCAGACGATCGACGCTGTCTGCGTGGGCCCAATGGTTGATCTGTGACGCGACGGCGGTGATCTTGACCGACACATAATCAATCTCGGGGAGCGCAAGAAGATCCTTCAGACGCTCCAGTCGACGGTTGGCCTCCCGCTCACCTAGCACGGCCTCGCCGAGCAAGTTGACGTTCGACTGGTATCCGGTTGCAACATGACCGTCGAGGTGAGCTTGCAGTGCGTTTTGTTCGGCCGGAGCGACGAGGGGCCCCACAATTCCGCGCATCCGCATGGCGGCGAGTTTCATGACCAGCGCCGGTGCGAGCGGGGCGACTCGTGCGCCAACGCTGAGCATCAAGCGATCGAGGCGAGACAAAAAGCCCGGCGCGGTACCCGCAGCGACGAGCTTTGCGAGCTGCTCGGCGCCGACCACTGCCGAATCTGGCCGAGCGACCTGATCGATGTAGCTCATGACGAACTCGACACCATCGGGGTCACGGACCAACGTGGACAGTTGTTCCATTGCCGCACGATCTTTTCGGTCTTCGAGTGTCCGCGACGCTCGCAGCCATTCCTCGACCTGGATGATTGCGGCTTCGGTCAGTTCGTCTCCATTGGTCGGCTCGTCGGCGGGAGGCTGTGCTGTAGACATACCAAATGGTAGGTACGGGCGGTGTGTGGGTCTTGTAGAAAACCGGTGAACGAGCGACGCGTTTTCTACCCGAGACTGCCGATTCCCAACGAACGGAACTCAGCGGGGGTACGTCCCGTTGCCCGGACGAACCGTCGACTGAAATCGGGTTGGTCATAGAACCCGGACATGCGGGCCACGTCAACCAAGGGAGCGTTAGCCGTGCTAAGAAGCTCGATTGCCCGCTCGACCTTGACCCGCAGCACGTATTGCTTTGGACTCAATCCGAACACGCGACGAACCCGTCGGTCGAGCTGATCGGGGCTACAGCCCACGATCTCTGCCAGTTCGACACTCCGGAGAGGCTTCCCAAGATTCGCTCGGACATAGCTGATAAGCGGCTGCAGGCTCGCCACCCCAACAGCATCTTCACTCGGGGCTTCGAGGTCGCGGCTCACGCTCACCAATCCGAGTGATTCACCAATCTCGTTGTGTACCGACCGCTTTGTCGTCAGGTACCAGCCAAGCTCGCCGTCAGGGCGTCGAATGAGTTCCAACTCGTCGACCAACGGCCCCTCGCCCTCGATCACTCGGGTGTCTTGTTGTTCGTACAGCTCGGCGCGTTCGGGGGCGAACAGGTCTTTGGCCCGACGTCCAACAACATCGCGTTTGGAGGATCGCTCAGTTCGACGCACAAACGCCGAGTTGACCTCGACATAGGCACCGGTCACGTCCTTCGCACAAAACATGACGTTGACGAGCGTTTCGAACAAGGCGACCAGTTCGCGGCTCAACGCCGGTGACGCCCGCAGCTGATCCGCTGGGGCTGGTTCGATCGTCACGAAACCGAGACGATCTCTCGCTTGGTGGCGTTGCACCGGACGGGACCATCGGCTTCGATCACCACGATGTCTTCGAGGCGCATACCCCACGCGCCAGTCCGGTAGATCCCGGGCTCGATGCTGAACGCATTGCCTTCGACGATCTCGGTATCGTTCGAGCTCGTCACATACGGATGTTCGTGCACTTCGGTGCCGATGCCGTGCCCGGTCCGGTGGATGAACTCGGGGCCGTAACCATCCGCGGTCAATGCCGCCCGAGCCGCGTTGTCGACGTCGCACAACCGATTGCCGGGTATGGCCGCCTGGAACGCTGCCTCTTGGGCTGCAACCAAGCTCGACCATGCAGCGGCGACGTCGTTGGGGACAGGTCCGGTGAACACACACCGAGTCGTGTCACTGTTGAAGCCGTTGAAGGTGCCGCCGAAGTCGAACAGCACCATCTCGTTTTCGTTGATCACGCGACTCCCCGGGTGATGGTGCGGGCTTGCCGAATTGGGCCCTGACGCAACGATGATGAACGTGACGCGGTCGTGACCTGCCGCGAGCAGTCGGTCGTGGATGTCGGCCTTCACCTCGAGTTCGGTGCGTCCAATGAGGGGAACCTCGCCGGCCTGGATTTGCTGGTGGACGATGTCAGCACGTGCGCCGACAGCCCGGAGCGCGTGCCGTTCGGCGGCGGTCTTGATCGAGCGCATCCCGCCGAGGGTTTCGTTCAACGCACGGAACTGTACGCCGGGTCGGGCTGCCTGCATGGCGAGAAGGTGGTTGGCCTGAAGATCGTCGGATACGAGCGCCACGCCGGTCTCGGGGAGCGTGCGGACTGCGTCGGCGATGGGGTCGTCTTCGTCTTCCCACCGCTGAGTCTCGAATACTTCGGGCATGGCGATGATGCGCCCAGCTTCGAGCGCTGGGGTAACGAGCACGGCCGGTGGCCCATTGGACGTCGTGAGCGATATCGCTGCGGTCAATCGCTCATAGGAATGCCCATCGTGACCCGTGAGGTAGTACAGGTCGGCTCCGCCACCAACGACGAGTGCATCAGCGCCGACCGCTCGCGCCCGTGCCCGTAATGCATCCCAGCGGGCGATGAACTCAGGAATTGTGGTGCGGTTGCTTGTCACGTTCGTCTCCGTACCGTCGGCCGATTGGGACTGACCCCCACCAAATTACCCCCTACCGGCACATTTGGGGTCTGACCCCAAATGTGCCGGTAGGGAGGGTGTCACCAGGTTACGTGGAGGCGAGTTGGGCCGCGGAAGGTGATGTTGGGGAAGTAGTCGAGGTGTTGGTCTTCGACCAGCGAAAGGCTCGGTAGACGCTCGGCGAGGACCTCGACCATGAGCGCTGTTTCGTAACGAGCAAATTTTGCACCGAGGCAATGATGGACGCCTTTACCAAAGGAGATATGCCGGTTCGCGTTCGCTCGACGGATATCAAAGGTGTCGGGATCGCTCCAGATTTTGGCGTCGCGGTTCGCCGATGCGAAATTGAGAAAGATGCCGGTCCCCGCAGGCACATCAACGTTGCCGACCCGGGTATCGACCGTGGTGACTCGCCGCCACGAAATCTGGCTCGACTCGAACCGCAAAACCTCGTCGATTGCATTTGGGATCAACGAGGCATCGGCACAGATGTCCGCCCACACGTCGCGCCGCGGCAAAAGACACAGCAGCGTGTTGCAGATGAGTGACGTGACCGCCTCGTGGCCAGCGAAAGACAGACCGTAGATAATCGACTCAACCTCGCGGTAGGTCATTTGGTCAGCGTGCGCTTCGTGGGCGGTGATGAGCTCCGATGCCAGATCGTCGCCCCGGTCATCTCGCTTCTCGGCAACGAAATTCCGGCAATACCTCCAGTACGCCAGCATTTGCTCAGCGATAACCCGCTGCTGCGCCGGAGTTGGACTTCCCCACGAGAAGCCCTTGCGATCGGCGCACCAATGCTTGAGCTTTTCGTCATCGGCCTCGGGAAACCCAATGAACCGGAAAACCGTTTCGCCTGGAAGCGGAAAACCGAAGGCCTCAACGAATTCGACGGGCCCTCCTGCGGCAACCATGTCGTCAATTAGCTCGTTGGCGCGTCGGCGAATATACGGCTCGAGGGTCTTGATCCGCCGGTTCGAGAACCCCTGGCGGGTGAACACACGCAAGCGTCCGTGATCGGGTTCGGGCCGATTCGACATCACCGCGACCGGATCGAAATCGGAGGCGGCCAGCACGCTCCCTGCCTCTTTACTGAGCGGATACACCGGGTCCTGGACGTTTGACGATGCGAACGTTTCATGATCGAGGAAGATCCGCTCGATCTCGCTCATTTCGGTCACCACGACATAGCCGAGCTTCTCGCTATAGAAGACCGGATGCTCCTCGCTCAGCGCCTTTGCGATCTCGTATGGCTCTGCGAGGTAGTCGGTGTTGAGCGGGCTCCACTCAGCATGGATCGGGCAGTCCAACGGCGGAGGTGGCACGTCGCCCCGGCCCTCATGGTAGCTGCGCTCATTCTCCGCGGTCACTCGCCGAAGCGTAACATGCTCACGAATTTGTTGTCCGTGTAACGATCGGCCCCCGGTGAGCAATCCGTGACTAATTCTTTGGCAACTCGCTGAACGGCGTGTCCTTGGCAGGGCCGGGTTCGCGTGGAAGACCGAGGCCGCGTTCGCCAATGATGTTCTGCTGGATCTGATCGGTGCCGCCGTAGATGGCGGGGCCGGGCGAGAAAAGGATCAGCTCCTGTACCTGGGACTCAAAGGTCCCTCGCTCACTCGTCAGCATTGCCAACGGACCCAGCACCGTGGCACCAAGCTCGCGGCCCAAGCGATAGAGATCGCTCATCATGAGCTTGCCAATATTTGGGCTGGCCGTGCTGGCATCTTTCGCTCGGCTTCGCATTGCGGTGAGGCGATTCACCTCGATCAGCTGGTAAAAGGTGACGAACTTGTCGCGCACAACTGGATCGGCGAGAGACCCGTTGGCCTTTGCGTGGTCGGCAAGGCGTTGCCAGTACGCAAGGTTCGGAGAGGGAACTCCGTCCTCGCCGGTGCGTCCTCGGTCGACGATGTCTCCGGCTCGCCGTTCCAGGTTGTTTGCCACGGTGCCCGGCGCGCACGTCGGAAGCGGGACAGGGTTCGCACCGAGGCTCATGCGTTCGAAATTCAACGTGTCGTTGGCAATCCGCCAGCCGTTGCCCTCGTCGCCAATGAGGTTTGACCGAGTGACCCGGGCGTCGTCGAGGAACACTTCGTTGAAGATTGCTCGGCCCGTCATCTCGGTCAGGGGGCGAATGTCGACTCCGGACTGGTGCATCTCAAACGCGAACCACGAGATACCTGCGTGCTTTGGCTGGGACGGGTCGGTTCGGGCAATGAGCATGCCCTTATCGGCGATCTTGCCACCCGAAGTCCACACTTTCTGTCCGTTGACCACATACTCGTCGCCATCGCGAACAGCGCTCGCCTGCAAGCTTGCAAGATCTGATCCAGCGTTCGGTTCGGAAAAAAGCTGACACCACGCTTCGGCGCCGGTGATAATTGGCTGAACATGGGCAAGGATCTGTTCGGCAGTGCCATGGGCCGCGATCGTGGGTGCAGCAAGCATCATGCCTAAGCCGCTTGGAGGTCCGAGCGCGTTCGCGTCGGCGAGTGCTTGGCGAAGCGACCGGTTCTGTGCACGCGAGTACCCGCGGCCACCAGATATTTCTGGAAGCGTCGGGTGGCTGTAACCAGCGTCAGCAAGGAGCGCCCACCACTCACCCACCGCAAGGTTGGGGTCCCAGTGTTTGGCCACCCAAGCGCTCGCTTCGGCTGAAACCTCGTCGTGCGCCATTGCGCATCTCCTCGTATGGTCTGACGTCGACGCTAGATATCGAGCAGTGCTTCGTCCAGGGTATGTCCTGGTCCGCCGCAGGTTTCGCACGTCTTGGAGAGAGACTCGACGAGCCCCTCACCAATGCGCTTACGAGTCATCTCGACGAGGCCAAGTTCGGAAATATCAAAGACCTGTGTTCTCGTCTTGTCTTGCGCAAGCGCCTCTCGGAACACGCGAACGACTTCTTCTCGGTTCTTCTTGATCTCCATATCGACAAAGTCGATCACGATGATGCCACCCACGTCGCGAAGGCGAAGCTGGCGGGCCACCTCTCGGGCGGCTTCGAGGTTGTTGCGATAGACGGTCTCTTCGAGGCTCGACTTGCCGACGTTCTTGCCGGTGTTCACATCGATCACAGTGAGCGCTTCGGTGCCTTCGATGATGAGCGAACCGCCCGACGGCAGCCACACCTTTGTATCGACGGCCTTGCGGAGTTGTTCAGCGACGTGGTGACGTTCAAACAGCGAGAGCGGTTCGGCGTCCCGGTCAAAGTACTGCACCCGATCGGCAAGTGCCGGTGTGATCGACTCGACGTAACCCTTGACGTCTTCGTAGAGCGCACGGTCATCGATGATGATGCCTCGATACTCCTTGCTGAACTCTTCTCGTATGACCCGGACAGCCATTTCGGGTTCGCGGTACAGCATTGCTGGCCCCGAACTCGCCTTGGCGAGCTTCTCGATGGCTGCCCACTGATCGGCGAGACGTTTGACGTCGTTGACGATCTCGTCTTCGGTGACGTTCTCGGCCGCGGTGCGCACGATGATTCCGGCACCCTTTGGCTTGACACGATCGAGGATCTTGCGAAGGCGTTTGCGTTCTTTGTCGGGAAGGCGCTTGGAGATTCCGTACGTGTCGCTATTTGGCACGAGCACAACAAAGCGGCCAGGAAGCGAGACTTCTTGGGTGAGGCGTGCACCTTTGTGCGCGATCGGGTTCTTTGTGACCTGGCAGAGAATGTTCTCCTTGGCACGCAAGAGCTGTTCGATCTTTGTGCTTCGGTTCTCGCTGCCCTTTGCCCGAACGTCGCTGCGGTAGAGCACTGCATTCTTTGGCGTGGTGATGTCGATGAAGGCTGCTTCCATGCCGGGAAGCACGTTCTGGACCTTCCCCATGTAGATGTTGCCGTGGATCTGTGCCACGTCGTCACTTGGGCGCGACACGTAGTGCTCGATGAGGGTTCGACCTTCGAGAACGGCGATCTGGGTGGCTTCTTCGCGCACCGACACGCACATCATGTAGCGGCCAGCGGGACGGCCGTTGCGTTCGCGGCCCTTGCGCAGCGCCAGGGTTTCTTCGTCGAGTTCAACAGCGTCGCCGGTAAGGGCGGTGACTGGCTGGGACTGGTTGCCGCCACCAGAGTTGCCCCCTCCGCCGCTGCCTCGTCCGCGACCGCCACGTCGACGGCGACGCTTCTGGCCGCCGCCTTCGCCGTTGGAATTTCCGCCACCGGACGAGTTCTCGCCGTTCTTGGAGTTCTGCGCGTTGTTGTTCTTGTTGTTGTTCTGACCGCCATCGTTGTGGCCACCACCACCGCCGCCACGCCGGCGACGACGTCCTTGGCCACTGGTGCCCTTTGCATTGGAACGGGCCTCGCCACCGGTCCCAGACGTTGACACGGGCGCGGGCCGAGAGTCGCCAATCTGAGGTTTTCGGTTGGCGTTTGTTGGGGCGCTTTGGGTGGGTGTTTCGGGTTTAGAACTGGAGCTGGAAGAACCGGAGGCGGCGTTGCCTGCCTGGCGGTCTGCTCCCGCGTGATCGTCGGACATGGATTTCCCTTCTCATGACGCATCCATTCGTGGATGCGCTGAGCGCACGGCGGCTGCATCCGGGCAGCCGGGGCCGGGCGCTTCAAATCTTGTGGCCTCGACGCCCAGTACTGGGCAAGCCATCGCGGCGTGTTCGGTAAGGAACGCATGCTTCGTTGTGGCTTGATCGAGGGTCATCTTCACCTAAATTGACGGCATCTGCGCACACACTGCGCTCTCATGCGATCTGCACCTCGCCACAAATTTGACGAGGTCTGTTGGCGCAACTCTATCGCCTCGCTGCCCTCGCGCTGCAGATACCCCGCCTCGTTGCTTCTACCGAAGGCGATGCGCGTGGACGTTTTCCACAAGCCCCAGCGCCATGAGGCTGGTCAACATCGACGAGCCACCGAACGAAATCAATGGCAACGGGATACCTGTCACAGGCATCATGCCCATGTTCATGCCGATTGCTTGGAAGGCCTGGAAGAGGAACATCGAGAACACACCGACGCAGATGAGGCGCCCGAATTCGTCCTCGGCGAGGTGCGCAATACGCCAAATTCGCAGCAACAGCAGCGCATAGAGACCAAGAAGGGTGCCGGCGCCAGCAAAGCCCAGCTCCTCTCCCAACACGCTGAAGATGAAGTCGGTTTCCTTTTCGGGTACGAGCGAACTCAGGTTCTGTGTTCCCTGGAAAAGGCCTTGCCCGGTAAGTCCGCCGCTACCGATTGCGATCTCGCTTTGGTCGACGTTGAAGCGGTCGGCGTTCTCGGGATCGACGAACGCGGTGAAACGCTCGATTTGGTAGCCCTGCACAAAATCGCGTTGCACCATCACCCAAATCGCAAACACCACCATGGAGAGCACGACCGCGACGTGGCGCAGCGCAATACCGGCAACGACCGCAATGCCGCCCACGATGGCGCCGTACACCATGACGGTTCCAAAGTCGGGTTGGAGAAGGACGAACGTAGCCATGACGCCAGCAATGCCCAAGCCGAGCATGATGTTGACAAAGGGAAGACCATTTCGGGTATTGACCGAACTGAACCACGATGCCAACGCAACAACGAGGGTGAGCTTTCCGAACTCCGATGGTTGGATGGTGACGAACCCAAACGAATACCACGACCTCGCGCCGTTGAAGACCGAGCCGAAGAAGAACAACCCAATGAGCAACGCAACGGTGGCTCCGTAGATCACGGGAATGAGCGCGCGGGTCTTGCGATAGTCGACGGCGGCCACCAGAACAGCGAGGAAACTGCCGATCCCAACAAAGATGAATTGGCGTTCGAGGAAACTGGTGTCGGGCACATCAATTTCGGGGTTCACCACTCCTCTCGTGGCGGAGAACACCGTGATGAGGCCAATGCTAAGCATGCCGATTGTCAACAGAATGATCGAGACGTCGATGCGCTTCCAGAGCGCACCGTCGGTGTCTCGTTCGGTAAAGCCGGCGACTCCGGCACGTAAGGCTGTCATGTCGTTGCCTTCGCGAACATGCTCATTGGCCGACCCCACCAATGTTGGCTGCGGGCGTTGCGTTGGCTTCAGTGCCATCGTCGGCGGTGTCGATTTCGGCTGCGTCTTCGAGCTGGGAGAGGTCGGTAATTTCGTCGACGCCGTAGATCGTGTCGATCTCTTCTTGGGTGAGCGCAGGAGCGACATCGTCGGTAGCGATGGCATCGAAGAGCCGCGCCACCATCGGTGCGGCTTGGCGAGAACCAAAGCCGGATTCTTCCAGGACGACGGCGATGACGACCTCGGGTTCGTTGAGCGATGTGCCAAAGCTTCGAGAACCCGACGGCCCAAACCCGACAAACATCGAATTGTCGGCTTTACCGAGGACCTCTGCGGTTCCCGTCTTCCCTGCGACTGGCCAGTTGATGAGGTCGAAGTCGATGCCGCCCTTGTCGGGCCTATTGAACGCATCGAATGCGGTGCCGCCAGGCCGGGTGAAGTCGGTGCCTTCTTGGATGGTCACGCCGAGTAGCCCATCGAGAATCTCTTGTTCGATCGACCGGGGAACGTCGACCTCGCGAAGCACGCGAGGTCCAAACTCGATTGGCTCGGTGTCCTCGTTTGGGGGAAGAACCGCCAGGGCAATGTTGGGAGAAAAGACCGTCCCGCCATTTGCGAGCGCGGCATAGGAGTTGGCGAGTTGTAGCGGCGTCACTGCAACCTCGCCCTGACCAATAGCGAGGTTGGTGTTGTCGCCTGGGCCCCAGTCGCCTCGTGGGAACAAGTCGGGGGCGGCTTCGTGGCGTTCGGCGAGCTGTTGTGCGTCGGGGATGAGTCCGCCGCTCTCGCCTGCAAGTTGCAGGCCGAGCCGGCTACCGAAACCGAAATCGCGGGCGACTTCTTGGATACCTTCGGGGTTGACTTCATCGTCACTGGCAATCCAGAAGGCCTCGCCGATCTTGTAGTAGTAGGTATCGGACGAGAAGGTGATGGAGTGCTGGAGGTCGACGCCCTCGAGCTGCGCGTCGCCTGCGTTGCGTTTGCGACAACCGCTGGCGAGGGCGCCGGCCACGTCGCCGCTGAAGTCTTGGTTGCACGAGATGAGGTCCCAAAAGCCGGGATCGGACGTTGGGACGTTCCAGTCCTCGACGTGCTGCCATCCAAACACGTCGTGCACTTCTGCGGCGATTGCGGTGAACGGTTTGAACGTCGATGCCGCAGGGTAGATCTCGCTGATTGCCCGGTTGAGGAGTGGCTGTTGGGCGAGCGGGTCGTTCAGCTCGTCGAATTGGGCTTGACTGATCCCGTCGATGAATTCTCCGGGGTCAAACGTGGGGTACGACGCCATGGCCAAGATCGACCCGTCTCGTGGATCCATAATCACCGCGGCACCGGCGGGCGCGTTGAACGGAGCCTCGTCTGGGGCTGCCTCTTGGAGCCGAGCCAGGTCGAGCGCGCGTTTCAACTCGAATTCGAGGCGTACTTGCAGGTCGATGTCGAGGGTTAGTTGCACGTCGGAGCCGCGTCGTGGCTCGATCACACTCAGCGTCTCGACGAGGTTGCCGACGTTGTCGACGGTGAACTCCCTCGTCCCGGGCACGCCGCGAAGGTCATCCTCGAAGAAGACCTCGATGCCTTGCTTTCCAATTTCGTCGTTGCTTCGGTATTGCTTGCCGTCAGGGTCCTGAAGTCGGGCGCTGGGGTCGTCGCTGTTCGGGTCGTCGATCAGGTACAGGTCGGCTTTGCTTTCGAGTTCCGAGCCGGTAATCGAGCCGACATAGCCAAGGATGTGGGCTGCGCTTTGGCCAAAGGGGTAGCTGCGGACCACGTCTTGGTCGACAGCAACACCGGGATATCTGTCAGGACGCTCACCAATGAAGATCAACAGCTCTTCGTCGACGTCGCGTGCGATAGGGATGTCGTCAAAGTCGAGAAAGGACGGGTCGTCGAAGGCCCGCTCAAGATCGGACACCTTCGTGAGCTGACCTGACTGGGAGAGTTCGCGGGCAAGGTCGCCAAACATTTCGGTTCGGAACTCGGTGCGTTCTTCGACGGTGCCAAACCCGAGTCCTTCCAATGCTTGCACGTGTTCATCACGGTTGATGGTGACGATCGTCGACAGCCGATTCTCGACGAGCACCTGACCGTTGCGGTCAAGGACCTGCCCGCGGGGTGCTTGGGTTCTGATGGTGCGGGTGATGTTGG
>CALKGG010000099.1 GCA_938084885.1 uncultured Acidimicrobiales bacterium | reverse complement strand
CGGTTGCGATCCGCTCGAGCGTCACACCCGGATCACGCGCTAACGCGACCCGGACAACATCATCACGGAACTCTTTCGGATAGGGCTTTGGCATGGATCAATCCTCTCAAAGAAGTTGACACCAATCCCCGCAGCAGTCCCCCCGAACGAAACTGTCTCACCAGGGTTGACAGGGCCCGAGCGTAGGAGATAGGAGGGCTGGCTAGCGCGTGATCCATAGCCGTAAAGGTCGCATAGCTTCCTTCTGAGTTCTGATAACACCTACCCTCAACTCCACCACATCATCCAGGCTCGGTGTCGACAAGGACGGTGCGTATCGCTGTCGTCAGGCTGTAGCCAACTTCGCCGCAGCAGATAACGACTGCGTCGGGGTCAGTACTGCCCGTGCGAACCGCCAACCTCCCGCAGCCCATGGTCCGTTCTTCGATCAAAACCTCATATTCAGCGAAGGTCAAACCGTCCGTAGCTGGCATTCGAAAGTTCAATCCATTTCGAAGACCAAACGTACACTGAAGATTTTGGCCGATGGGCGAATACCAGCCACCAACAGAGATGACAGCAACAATGACAGCGAACACCGAGAACCGACGAATCTTACCTGCTCTCGTTGAAGTGTTGTCATTGGTCATCTCATGTTCCTGAAGAAAGCCAAACCCCGTCGATATCCATGTAGTAGCCCTCCGTGTCGATAATAACCTCGATGTCGTCGTCGTTATTGTGCGCCCCCCAGTTCATGTGGAGCGGGGTCTGGCGAAGCTCCCAAGTCCAATCCCCGCGGCAGTCCCCAGTGTTGCTCCCCGACGAGACCATGTTTCAAGGCCAATCGCTCCAGCTGATAGAGGGTCGAAGGTCCGTCGGGCTCGTTCTCGAGCACAGCGCACACCTCTTCGAGGTGTCCACGTTGTTGAAGCACACGGAGGGCGCATGCCGCTTCAAGCGGGTACTCCGGGTTCTGTATCTCATCGGCCACTAAACGAACGTCGTTCGCGTCGACAGCGGCCAACAGTGAGGACGTTGAGGTGGCATCGACAGGGTTACCCGCTAGAAGTTGGCCCCAAGCCGATGCAGTGACTGCCTTCTCGCGATGGCTCCGATTGTCAAGGAGCGCTCCGAGAGGTTCTTCTGCCCGGTCAGGGCGATCCCGTAGGAGTTCCTGGTAGATGATGTAGAGAGCGTCCAAGCCCGCCTTGCCGCGAGTCTTTGTTGGCGTTGCCTGAAACGATTTCGCACTTTGGATCGCGTCAGAGATCCGACTGTGTCCAGTGGAGTCCGGCCCCGGGCGGGTGAAGACCTGGTACGCGTTGTACGCAATGAAAGCTGAAGCAAAGAAGAAGCCCAGCTGAAAGGCGACGAGGAGTGCGACCGCTGACATACCGAGCGTCCAGGTTCGGGTGATTTCCCAGTTGCCCTTGGTCCCGTGATACAACACTCTGCCCCCATCCAGAGGCCAGATAGGAAGGAGGTTGGCGGCTCCCCAAAAGACATTGAAATACACAAGAACTGTCGCGACTGTGAACGCGTAATCGTGCAGCCATGGCCCGAAGTTGAGTAATAGCCACGCCGGTGCGCCGAGCAGAACCAACGCAGTTCCTGGTCCGGCGAGCGCGGTGATTACCCATTCACGGTGGCTGAGTAGCTGTGGACTGTCGGGGCTCGAGTAACCACCAAAGAGGTGGATGACGATGTGGGATTCCGTGCCGTAGCGACGGAAGGTCAACGAATGACCCAGTTCGTGAACGAGGATAGCTTCTTGAGGCGATCTTGAGGATGGGCTTTGGCTGCCTTGAGGTTCGTTTCCGAGAACCTGGGTATGACCTACGAGAATTACTCTTCCTGGAAGACCGACGCCGTCGGCGAGTGGCCTGACCTCAGCGTTGTCATCCCTGCATACAACGAAGCGCAACGAATCGTCCCGACGATCGCAGCGATCGCCGCCCACCTATCTTCGTCTGCGAACTGGGCGGGGGAGAGCTTCGAGATCATCGTCTCCGACGATGGCTCGACCGACGGCACGGTGGCGCTGGTGCGGCTGCTCGGGCTGCGCAACGTCCGCGTCCTCTCCGCCGAAAAGAACCAAGGGAAAGGGGCTGCAGTCGCTGCGGGTGTGCGCGCCGCGACAGGCTCGTACGTGCTGATCACCGACGCCGACCTATCGACGCCGATCAGCCACATCGACGAGATGTTTGACGTCGCACGCACCGGAGTCCCTGTTGTGATCGGCAGCCGCGGTCTCGACGACGCGACCGAAGCCAACAAGTCCGGTCTTCGACGCACCTGCAGTTCGACCCTGCGGTGGCTCACCAAGAAGGTGCTCGGTAGCGAGATCTGTGACACCCAATGCGGGTTCAAGCTGTTCGAACAGTCCGCCGCCAGCGACATCTTCACGGCGCTTCGATCCAACGACTTCAGCTTTGACATGGAAGCACTGTGGCTGGCGAACTCGTTCGGATACGAGGTCGTCGAGCTGCCGGTCACGTGGTTCGACGCACCAGGATCGACGGTTCGTCCGTTTCGCGCCGCAGCATCGTTCCTTCGACAACTCGTGCGACTGCGGGTGATGTCGACGCCGACCCCAACCGAGAACCGTCCGCCCGCCTCCTTCGGCGTCGTCACCGCGTTGCCGCCTTCGCCCACCACGCTCAACGAGTACGGGTTTCACCTCACCGGGCACCTGGCAAACACGAACGGTGTCGACGATGTCATTGCGTTCCACGAAGCAGGCCACGCGACACTTCCGAGCGGCGTGCGTGGTGTTGGTTGTTGGACGTTCAATTCGATCCTGACCCCGTTTCGCCTGCTGGTGGCGATCCGCCGTGAACGGCCCGACGCTGTGCTCTTCAACATTCACTTCACCGCATTTGGCAACGACAAGATCGCAGCGGGCCTGGGGCTGCTCAGCCCCGCACTCGTCAGGTTGTCGGGGGTTCCGACCGTTGTCCTGTTGCATAACCTCGTCGACACCGTCGACCTCCAGGCTGCGGGCTTTGGATCCCACTCGATGGTCGAGCGGGCACTTCGCTCGATTGGTTTCGTCCTGACAAAGGTGCTGTTGCGAGCTGACCGAGTCGTCACCACGATGCCGAACTATGTCGACATCCTTCGGGAGGACTACGGCGCCGACAATGTGTATCTCACGCCGCATGGCAGCTTCGAGGAAACGCCATGGCGAGGAAGCGAACCTGCCGATGGCGGCCGGCGGATTCTCGCGTTCGGGAAGTTCGGGACATACAAACGACTCGAAGGGTTGCTGGAGGCGTATCGCTCACTCGTGACCGACCCGGCCTTCGAGAACGTCGAGTTGGTGATCGCCGGAACCGACAGCCCAAACGCCGTCGGCTACCTAGCCGAGATCGAGGCAACCACAACCGACCTGCCCGGTGTCTCGTTCACTGGGTACGTCGAGGAAGAGGACGTCGAAGCGCTGTTCGAATCCGCAAGCGTTGTTGTCTTCCCGTACACCTCGACGACGGGAAGCTCCGGCCCGCTCCATCAAGCCGGAGCCTTTGGACGCCCGGTGGTCATCCCCGAGGTCGGAGACTTCATTGGACTTGTCGAGGAGGAGGGATTTGCGGGAGTGCCCTTCGATCCGGCATCACCTGACTCCCTCTGCTCCGCCCTCTCCGAGGTCATGGCGAACCCACAACTGCGAGCCGAACACGGCGCGATCAACCATGCCGCAGCGAACAGCCTGCCGCTCGCCGACATTGCCACCTGGCATCAGCATCACCTCGTAGCGGCGGCCTCGCAATGATCGCCAACTCGCAACCGTCAACTCAGCCAACCACTTCAACAACCAGCTCACCAATCACAACCACTCGAACCCACCCTCGAACACGGAGCCAACACAACATGCAGACACCGCCGCCCCTTCCACCAGAAGCACGTTCACCACTCGCACTTCACGCGGACAACACGTCCACACATGTTGTGGCGCTCCCAGAGCGATTCGACGCCTTCGCCAACGTTCAACTTCTTCCCGAATTGGACGCGGGAGGACACGCCACCGATCGGCCTGTCGTCGTCGACGGGCGAGCGGTGAAGTTTGCAGACCGGCA
>CALKGG010000098.1 GCA_938084885.1 uncultured Acidimicrobiales bacterium | reverse complement strand
GGAGCTTTCTTTGCGGGAGCCTTCTTCTTGGCGACGGCCTTTTTCTTGGCGGGAACCTTCGTCGATGTCGTGTCGACGACGTCGGTTGAAGCAGGAGGCTTGGGCTTCGAGGCAGGTTTGGTGCCAAAGAGGTCTTCGAGTCGTTTCTCGATTGTCGAACTGACTTCCTGGAGAACGCCGAGCGCTTCGGTGAACCCCTTGTTCAATGCTTCGAAGACTTGTTGTCCAGCCTGTTCAAAGGCCTCGCGTGGGTCGTTCTGGTCGCCGGTATTGGATGAATCGTTTTTCGCCATATCGGTAGCGTACCCAAACGCGCCTTGCCACATGTCGAAATAGAAGGCAAGCGCTCTCGGCTATTCGTAGGTGCAGAGGTAGGCGGTTTCGGTTGCGACCTTTAGCTGGAACTTCTCGTTGGCGGCGACAGCGAATGACGATCCGGCCGGATACGAAGCGAAGTCGTTGCTTCCAGGAAGCGACACGATGAGCTCCCCTGCGATCACCGTCATGACTTCGTTTTGGGAAGTGCCGAACTCGTACTCGCCTGGCGCCATGACGCCCACCGATGATGCGAGTGGGTCGCCTTGAAAACCGATCGACTTGACGTTGCCTTCGAAGTATTCGTTCACGTTCAACATGGCTAACTGCCTATCAGCGTCGATCGAGGCTCGCTACCAGCCGGGTGCTTTGAGGTCGATCATTGGCACGTTGTTCCAAGGTGTGTCGCCAGGGTGGATCATGGCAAATGGGTCGGTGAACGGTTTGGCACCCACGACCGATGTGGTGATCTCGTTAGAGATTGCACGGCTGCCGAAACGTTCGTAGTACTCGGGGACGGGGGATTGGAATAGCGCGGGCCGGTCTGTGGCGGCGGCCCGTTCGAATGCAGCATGGACGACGGCGTCGCCCCAGCCTTTGCCGCGATGCGCCGGGTGGCTGCACACGCTTGCGAGCGCGACGATATCGAGGGGTTCGCGCCCGAGAGCGACGGTATGGAGGAAGGTGCGCGCGACGGCCATGAGTGAGGTGTCGGCGATTGCGAGGTGTAGCTGCAGGCCGTGTTGGTCGTCGTAGGTTGATTCCATGGCGGCGAGTCGACCGGCTACGCCTGAACCGTCTGCGAGAGGCCAGACGTGCTGCCATAATTCGGCGCAGGCCAGACGATGCTCGGCAGGAAGATCGGCCCACGCAAACGTCATCACGCCGACGGGTTGTGGATCGGGGGAGTCGTTCACCATCGTTCCACGGTATTCGGCGGCTGGCGACGCTGTGACGACCTGCGCTGGTACGGGTAGTCTCCGCGGCGGTTCAATGTTCACGTCACGTGCGACTGCAGCATCGATACTGTTTGGTGATGTTGGGAACTAGAACGCTGTTGCGGTCGTCGCAGCAACCATGAGACGTAGACAATTACGAATGATGTGTGTACTTGCGGCGCTTGGTTTGGTCGCGTCGGCGTGCGGTTCAATGAGCAGCGAGTTGGTCGACCAGTCGTCGTCCGCAACCGAACCGGTATTGCTTCACATTTCCGAGCAGGACATCGACCACGCGCGTGAAGCCTTTGATCTGTCCCGTCAGGTTTGGGATGACCGCGAACCGTTTGCGTACACGTTGCAAATCGGCGCAACGACCGTGAACGAGATCGAAATCGACGTTGATGAGGGCGGAAAGGTCGTTGCCGAGCGGGTCATCCTCGACGATGGGAACGCGGATTCGCTCTCGCGATCGGTCGACGAAGTATTCGACCGAGTCGAGGCGGCGATCTCTGCGTTCGAAAGCGGCGAGTTCGATGTGCCAACGCGAGGCGAATGCGGACGCCACGTCAACGTCATGTTCGATGAGGCACTCGGCTATCCGACGTACTGGGATGAACTTGGACCGTGCGATGACGGCGTCGGAATTCGGGTCGAGGTTCGACCAAACTGAGGCGTCGTGCGACGACGGTTGGTTCATCAGGTCATCTTGATTGGGTTGGCTACTCGGTGAAGTTCCTGCGGGTGCAGATGGACTTGCGAGTCAATTGTGTCGAGGGGCGATCACTGGCCAGGCGACAGTTGCGTTATTGCTGGCAATCCCAGACGACGGTCCCGTTGTTGGCTACCAGGAAGGTTGTGCACTCCTCGGGTTCGCCGATCGGCACGACGGTCGCGATGGAATCGAATGAGACGGTGTCTCGGCTGATGCCGGGAGGGCATTGGTCCCAGTTGAAGCAGGCGTTGATGTCGCCGGGATCCACGGGCACTCCATCGATGTGGGCGCCGCTGGTGTGCCAGATCTCGTAGTTGAGTTGCACGCCAGTGGTTTCGCCATTGGTATCGGCTGGACGGAATGCGATCGCGGAGTAGGGGACCGTTGCGGTGACGTCGCCGACTGTTTCGCTGCCGCGTTCAATGACGATACTGGCGGTTTCCCATTGCTCGTCCATGGTGTTGAATTGGGCGATCATTGCGGCGGCGAGCTCGTTCTCGGCGATGCTTGGGGTGAGCTGTTCGGCGGTGAGTGTGCCATAGAGACCGTCCCACAGTTCGAAGCTTGTCTTCTCCGCAACGCCCGGAGGAACCGTTGTGGTCGTGCTCGTCGTTGTTGGAGCGATAGTTGTCGTCGTCGTTTCCGTCGTTGTTGTCGTCTCCGAGGTGGAGGTATCAGCCGTGTGATCGCCGACTGATACCTCACCAACGGGTTCAACGTCAGCGAATGCAAGCGAGGGTTCGTCGTTGCTCGAATCTGCCCCAGTTGCAGATTGAGTTTCGATTGCGCCTTGTCCGCATGCTGCCAACGTGATTGCAGCGGTGGTCAGAAGTATGAGTCTCCACATGCGACTAGTTAACGGCTGCTAGTTGCACATCCTTTAGCCGGGAGGCCAGTCAT
This sequence comes from uncultured Acidimicrobiales bacterium, assembly GCA_938084885.1. Taxonomy (GTDB): domain Bacteria; phylum Actinomycetota; class Acidimicrobiia; order Acidimicrobiales; family SHLQ01; genus SHLQ01. Next base: position 4,158 of record CALKGG010000098.1, on the reverse strand, counting down.
TGGGCCGCCACGCCCGCCCATTGCATTCGGTCGAGAATGAAATCGAGGTACGGTCGATTCGACGGCCATGGAGCTGGACGGGTGGCGACTTCACGCGGAAGCGGGTTGTCTCTTGCGCTGTACATTGCATCGAACGCCGTCGTTGGTGACACCTTGCGATACGGCGCGTAGTGCTGTTTCATTAGCGTCTTTGTGAGCTGGATGTAGGTGCCAGGGTCTTCATAGGCCGCAAAGAACGTCTCGATGTGGCCCTCCTGGGCAATGTAGGCCGACGCAATGCCGAGCGGTTCGCCGTCGAATTCAAGCGTGAGCAGGTAGTTGTCGCCATCGTTGGTTCGGCTTCGCCGCGCCTCGGTGATCTCGGCGCTATCGAGGTGCTGAAGCCATCGAGGAATGGTGGCCCATTCGTCGGTGAGTTTGCCGTGGTGCAGCCAATCCAATGCGCATCCCAGTGCTTGGGCCTCGGGCCAAGCAGCATCGGAAAATGCTTGGAGGAGAGGCTCTTCGAGCGTTCGCGCCGACGCCAGTAGCCCCATGGCCTGAGCAACCGTGTCGAGCGGGCCGCTATCTAGCGCGCCGGTCGTCATCTCTTCGAGGGCGAGGCGGTTGAGGGGGTTAACGGCTTCGTTCGAACCGTCGCGTAACCGAACCCATGGTCCATCTCGTTCGAGCACGGCACCCTCTCCGAAATAGTTGGCCGTCTCGATGATTTCCTCGACGAACACCGAAACGAGTTCGTCTCCGGGGTCTGCGGTAGTGATCCATCCTCCTTCGAACAACGATCTCGCGAGCCTGGCCGCCAGGCCTTCGATGGTGAGTTCTGGTCGCTCGACAACTTGCACGGTCGTGGTGGCCGACTTGCTATCGAGCCCTGCCCAGCCCCGTTCGCAACCGCAATCCATCCGACTGCAATCGAACCCTTGGTTGTAGGCAAGCTCGCCCTCGGTGCACCAGTGATAGTCACTGTGCCGTTCGCCTTGTCGTTTGCTCGTCGCTTCTAGCACCAACATGTCCACTCCTTTTCTTGGTGCGGTCATGATGCGCGCGAGGGTGTGACAGGTGCTCCGGCGCGGCCCTCGGCCGATGCAGGGAAGGTGCCCTTTTCGCCCGTTCCGGGTTCGGCTGGCGGCGCTCGCCTACTGCTCGGAGATATCGGTGATGACCAACGTCTCGGTCCTGCTTGCGCCATCGATGGTGAGTTCTTGTGTCGCGGTAATGCGACGCACTCGACCAATGCCGTTGTCGAACTGGAGAGTCGCAATGTTCTCGACTCGCAAGAACTCTTCGGGGTCGACGTTGTTCACATCGAATGCTCCAGCGAATGTTTCGGAGAGTATTCGGGTGAGCTCAGAAGGATTTGGGAACACCGTGTGCTCGACGACTTCGCATCCCTCATCGTCGAGTTCGGGACGATGTTTGGTTATGTCGATTGCGGGGATCGTCTCTCCACCAAACACGTTTGGGAGAAAGCTCTCTGCCTCAAACTGTTCGCCCTCGCCCATGCTGATGCCGTCGAAGAAATGAAGTATCTGTGCTCGTTGTGAGAAGAGTGCGGCGATGCTTTCGTCTGGGAGGGAGGCGTAGGTTTCGAGGAACTCGTCCAACTCTGCGAGCAAGGATTCGGATGCAGGGTCTGCGGGCGAGGATTCGGCTATGAGCGGCAGGACTAATGACGCTGTTTCGATGACGTTCGCTCGGACCTCTTCGATGTTCTGAACTTCGATTGCGCCGGTTTCTTTGTCAACGGTGTACACGAGGTGTTCTTTGGGGATCTCGTCAATGATCCTTGCGATTCGGGGATCGTCAGCGGAAACGCCGAACGTGTCAAGGGCGCTGTCGCCAGCGGTCATCTCGTAGGTTATGAGTCCGGCCTCATTGGCCGTAGCGCTGACGGTGTAAGGGGTGGTGCTGCTTCCGTTTGTTCCTGTTCGCGAGTCCTCTTTCATGATGACGATTTCGAAGGTTCGCTCGTCGCCGTCAGACCAGAACGGGGCGGTTTCGAAGCCGGGTGCGCCAGCGCCTCCGCTACATAGCGTCGGTTCAGGCACGGTCGTGGTGGTCTCTTGAATCGTGGTGGAGGTGATGGCTTGTGGTTCTGTGGTGGTCGTGTTGTCGACCAGTGCATCCGGCTCTGCAGCGTCCACTTCGTCGATTGTTGCGTCCGCTGGAATCACCTCAGCTTGATTGCTGGTTTCAAGAGTTCCGCTAGAACACGCTGCCGCTACGAGCCCAATCACTGCGAGTGCCCCAACCAAACGATTTGTCGATGTCATTGCTGGGTGATCGGTAGTTGCGTTTCACGCCTTGAGCGTTACATGTTCGGTTCGGTGCATCGTCGTCCGGCTCATCAGCGAGACATTCCTCTTGGCGATCGACTCTCTTGTCGAATATTCACGGCGCTCAGCTTCCAAACACCGCTTCGTTGGATGAGCTGGCGCACTCGCTTGCGCTACTACAGGAACTTCAGAAGCTCTGCAGTCAAGTGAAGTCGATCGTCGAGGTGGAGCTCATTTCTTCTGTGGATTCGAACGAGGTGGAGTTGAGCCGATACAGCGTGTCCATTAAGCCACGGTCTCGGATGCAAACGAATTGGGACAAGTTGCTACCAGCAGCACTGGATGCAATTGCGCACAAACGGCAACGTAGCCCGGAGACGGGAGAGATTGAGGAATTGCGAAAGGCCATCGAGCGCATACTCCCGACGATCGTGCCCATGACATCGAGCGTTTCTCCCAAGCAGACTGGTGCAAAGCACCTAGGTATTGCGTTGAATGGTTTCGTCGAACGGACCGATCGTGTTCCACAGGTCACGGTGTCAGTCCGTCGTACCGAACTTCGGGCTGTCGACCCCAACTCTGTATCAGACATGGCCGCCCTAGAGATTGGGGCGGAGAACCATGAATGAGCGCATCTACCAACTAGCGACCGGACGTGGGCTGGTCCAGCGGGACCAACCCCGAAATTCGATGTCACAGTGCCTCACTAGGCTGGCTATCTAGCCGGAGGCGTCGATAGCCAGCCTGGCGTGTGAGTTGCTTGGCTATCCGATCACCAACAGTGCGGGCGATTGCCCGTGGGGTTTATTGGCATGGGCGAGATCGGTACACGTCTACTCAACGTTGGCTGGGATGCCAACGACCATCAGGCGCAAGCTGTTCATCTTGCGGCAGCTTTCGCTGAGAGCGGGGAGTGGGCGCTGGATGGCTATGCGACTGCAGGTCGATGGATTGCCGACCACCTCGACATCGCTCTCCGAACAGCGAACGAATGGATACGGGTTGGTCGTGCGCTGGTCGACTTGCCCGCTACTACCCAAGCGCTGCGAGAGCAGACGATCTCGTTTAGCAAGGCAAAGGAGCTCACTCGGTCGGCAACACCGGAGAACGAGGCCGACCTGCTCGCTATCGCCCAGACCGTGCCCGCCGCTCGGCTCGGCATGGAGATTGCCGCATGGTTGGGACGCAACGAAACCGATGACGTGATCGATGCAAAACAACACCAGAGCCGTTCGCTCACCTGGCGCACCGAGCCCGATGGCACTGTCTCGTTCTTTGGGCGTTTAGCGCCGATCGAGGCTGGGAAGGTCATCGCCGCTATCGATGCGAATGTGATGGCTCAGGGGCACTCGTTGAGAGAGGTCCGGTTGGAGTGGCCGTCGCTGGCCCAGCAGCGGGCCGACGCCGTCGTCGCGGTAACAACTAGCGGCGGTGCAAACATCAACACTGAAGTGATCTTGCATGTACGTGGCGACGGCTCGTCACTCTACGACGGAACGCCGGTGACCGAGAGCGCCGTTGCGAACGTCATTGGCGAGTCGTTCGTGCGGTTGCTCATTCATGATGCGGACCGACGGCCGATCAATGCCTCTGCAAAGCAGCGACATCCGACCGCACGGCAGAAGCGCGTCGTGAAGGAAAGAGATCGAGCGTGCGTGGATTGTGGAAGCACCGACTTGCTGGAGTACGACCACGTCCCAGACTTTGCGGAGTCAGGCCATACCGTGGTCGACGAGCTCGAACTGCGCTGCGCAATCTGCCACGCGTTCCGCCACAAGCAAGCGGGCTAGTCGACAGGTTTCGCCGACTGCGAATGCGCCACAACCTAGGCTGCCGTTGCTCCGCAAGCTCCGCTAGGCAGCCTACTTCGGGTGTGTGACAG
>CALKGG010000097.1 GCA_938084885.1 uncultured Acidimicrobiales bacterium | reverse complement strand
GGCAATGTCTCAATCCGTGACATGAACTACCCGAAACCAAACACATGAAGATGGGTTTCATGTGCTGAGTTTACGGGCCCGCAAAATCATGGTGTTCATCGTCGTGGTGCTCCAATTCTCTGGAGGGGTCGTGAGTGCGAGCCGAGGAGAATGGGCAAGGCTCATCACCTTCGCTGTACTCTCGCTCGCTGGAGCTGGCGCATGGTTGTACTTTCGTGGACGTGCCAACGGGAGTGTCAGTGAGTTCGCACTTGGCAACGCTCCAATTCACGGGATGTTGGAATTCTCTTCCGTGCCAGCACCTATCGATGGACAGTCACTACTTCCTTCTTTGGTTGCGTTCGCCCCAGGAACCGCTGCTCAGCCTGTGGGGCTTCCGGTCACTTTGAGCTTGGCTGACGAATCGCTTTTCATACGCAAGAAAGCAGGGATTGCAAGTGGGCGCAACGAACTCTCGATGGAGATTCCTTTCGCTGGGTTGGAGTTGGTTGCCGAGGGCTCTCCTGAGTTTGCTGTAGGCGGGCGGATGCTGAGCTTGGGTTTGGTCGACGGTTCTGTGATGAAGGTCCACCTACCCATGATGTCCGAACGTGCGGCATCGGAAGTAGCAGCGTCCGTTGATGAGCTTCAGAGGCCGGTGGCAAAAGACATGACCGCCAAACCAGTTGTTGACGCTAGTGAACATCGGCGAAATCGGAGAGCCACTCGATGAGCGATCAGAGCTTACGAACAGAGGACTGAGCATTCCCTTCGCAGCGGCGGTGAAGCAACCTGCCGCCCAGCGCTCGGCAGTCCCCTCTGTCCTGACTCGCCACCATTTATGGTCAGCGCTCTTGCTGACGTTTACGGTGAAGTGGAGCATCGACGTCGCCTGAAGGTATGTAGACCTTTCGGGTTCGTTCTGAGGCGCACGGGGATTGTTCCCGGGAGGCTTCGCCCAGCTGAATACGTTGGCACTTGTTCGTCAGACGGGCATGAGCCGTTGCTTAGCGAGGCCGACGCTGATGTACCCCAAACTCGAAGAAGACCCAATCCGATGGGCTGGCAACCAAGCCCCAGAAGTCGCCATCGAAGCTCACCGCAGGAACCGCAGCCGCCCCGCTCGGAGGCCGCCGAGCCGCAAACACCATCGCCAATGCAGCCCGAGTAGCCGACGAAGTTCCAAGTCCTCACCGACCGAGACGAAACATCATCAATCGCTATCGGCTCAAACCTGCCCTTCAGCGAATGGAACCAAATCATCACCGACCCCAGACTCGTCGCCGCAGTCATCGACCGCCTCACCTTCAACGCCCACATCATCGAAACCGGCAGCGAAAGCTACCGACTCAAAACCAGCCGAACCAACTAACCCCAAGTGGGGCCAAAATTCATGAGGTGGATTCAAGCGGTCGTCGCAAGACGTTGTGTTTCAATGATGGTAGCGAGTGCTTCGTTTGGTGTCCGCCAGCCGAGGGTCTTGCGGGGCCTGTTGTTGAGTTCGTCTTGGGCTGCTTTGAGGTCGCCAGGTGTGTAGACGCTGAGATCGGTGGACTTCGGGAAGTACTGGCGTAACAGGCCGTTGGTGTTCTCGTTTGTGCCGCGCTGCCAAGGCGAACGAGCCTCGCAGAAGTAGACGCTAATCCCGTTCGCTTCGGTCAGATCTTCGTGGCTGGCCATTTCCACTCCCTGGTCCCACGTCAACGATCTGCGAAGCCAGTCGGGTAACTGGTCGTAGATTTCGGTCAGGCTTGCTGCGAGGCCGTCGGCGGTGCCTTTGCCGTTCACGTGGACGAGCAGGGTGGTCCGGGTGACCCGTTCGACCAGTGTCCCGATAGCGGATTGGTTGAGTGTTCCCACGATGAGGTCGCCTTCCCAATGCCCCACCTCTTCTCGGTCCTCGATCTCCTTGGGTCGCTGATCGATCATTATCGATGGGTCAATGAACCCGCGTTTGCGTCGCTGATCCGATCTACGGTGGCGGCGCCGTTGTGTACGGCCGGTTCGGAGCTTGCGAGCAAGTTCGCGTTGAAGGCCTGTTTCGCCGGGATGGTAGAGCGCTTGGTAGACGGATTCAGGCGAAATGCGCATGTCTTGGCGGTTCGGGAAATCGACGGTGAGCCGTGCGCTGACCTGTTCAGGACTCCACTTTTGGGAGAGGCCGCTCTGTACATGGCGGCATAACTCGGGATTCGATTCGAGCTTTCGTTGCTTTGGTCGTGCACGACGTTGTGCTGCGGTCTTGTCGGCTCGATACGGTCGATACGCGCCGGTTTCGGGGTCGCGGTTTCGTTTCACCTCGCGGCTCACGGTTGACACGCTCCGGCCGATCGTCGCTGAGATGTCGGTCAAGGTTTGGCCGCAGCGAAGACCATCAGCGATTTCGTGGCGTTCGTCCAAGCTCAGGAAACGGTCCGAGGTTTTTGTCTCGACAGTTTCCACGGGTGAATACTCGTACAGCTTTCCGGCAGGCGATCTAAACGTTCGCCCGAGCCGCCAACGCTGCCCAGTTTTCCGGTTCACGCCCACGTGTCGGCACGCTTCGCTGTTGCTGAGTCCTTGTTTCATCAACCGAAAGTACTCGACCCGTTTCGCCGTTAACGCGAACCCGCCAGGACCACGCCGATGACCGTTCCTTGAACCCATTGCTCACCCATATTTCCGTATCGGGTATTGCAACGACCGCTAGAACCCAAGTGACACAACCCGTCCAAGTGGGGCCAAAATAGGAGATCACACCCACCGGCCTAGGCCAGATCATCGCACCCGCACGACACACCATCCGCGCCGCAGCTAGCGGACGAGTCTTCCGCAGCCTCGACGACGCACTCGCCTGGACCAAAGCATGGATCGAAAGCACCGGACTCTGGCGATTCAGCGACGAAGCCGCAGAGACAGGTTCAGTTGCTGCGGCAGGTTTGCGCGGTACGGCGATACCACGAACCGGCGACCTTTCACTTGACCTGGAGAGGGCATTGAATCATCTGAATACTGTCGACGGGTTGGACGTACCTCACCAACAGGCAATGGTGGACGCAATCTCAAGGCACATCGATGAGGGAACTCCGCTATCCGAAGCCCAGAGAGCCTTTCTTGATCATGAGTTGCTTGAGGCTCAATACGTTGCTGACGGCATGGAGCAGTTCGCCGCGCACAATCGAGTTCTAGAGGACATCCCGCTAGGTGCTAATTTTGATCCCGAAGTGCTTGTCGAACACAGCGAGTGGTTCAGCCAGCCGTATTTTGACTACTGGGGAATGACGAAGCCATGACGATCGATGAAGCAACCGTGAATCACTGGCGAGCTGTCGTTAGCTGGAGCGACTCGGACATCCGATCGCTGTCTCTTGAACTCGACCGAAACATGGGCGGGATGTGGCCCCGCATCGTTGTACATGCAGAAGCTCGACCCATCGATGGGTCGGGGGTGTGGATCGCTCCTTCGGTCATGTCAGACGATGTCTACGTGGGCGCCCATGACTTCCAATATTCGGTCGGCATCGAACAGCACTTGGTGAAGGCCCTGATGAGCGGAGCTGTTGATGGACTTGGAGCTCGTGAGGGGCTCGAGATCCGGATTACTTCGTGTGGCCTGTCTGTCGATAGCGCTGAGATGGTCGCGCACCACGCTGCTCAAGTCGCTTCGGCACTCCTAAGTGACGAGTCGGTTAGGGTTCCTGATCTCAAGAAAGCCCTGGCGGCGTGTGCAAAGAAATGGGCCTGAACAGCCAGGGCCTAGTTGATCTTCTTCGGCCCAAGGTCTCACGTGGCGACTCGCATTCGGTCGTTGACTAGCGCAAGCTGAGGCGATAGGTCCCGGTGTTAACGTTCGCCAGCGGAGCACGGAAAAGCTGGCAATGTCTCAATCCGTGACATGAACTACCCGAAACCAAACACATGAAGATGGGTTTCATGTGCTGAGTTTACGGGCCCGCAAAATCATGGTGTTCATCGTCGTGGTGCTCCAATTCTCTGGAGGGGTCGTGAGTGCGAG
>CALKGG010000096.1 GCA_938084885.1 uncultured Acidimicrobiales bacterium | reverse complement strand
AGCCGTGACCGTGTTCAAAGACTCGTCGGTCGTCGTGGTTCTTGGGGTTAGCGATCTCACGACCAACGCTCAGGTAGCGCTCGGCGGCGACGTTGGGAACGCACCGTTTTGGGTCGCGACATACCTTTTGGTGGGTGCGCTTTACTTCATCGTTGCGTGGTCTGCAGGACGGCTCGTGGTGAGATACGACACAGCCGTCAAGAACAACTCCGAAACGTTTGCATCCGAGCAGTTCGTGGCCGCACCCTGAGCTAGCGTTTGTGCGTCGAGTCTACAAAAGGAGCACTCGTGAATTACCGTCGTAACCGTTTGGGGGCGATCCTCGTCGCTGCACTCCTCGTTACCGCTGCTTGCGGCAGCGCTGAGACTGCAGACAATGCCGATGCGGCAACCACCACCGACACCGCAGTCGAGGCTGTTGCCGAAACCGAGGACGAAACCGCCGGCGGCAGCGACGAAACAAACGACGCCGAAGACGTCGAACAAGACGCTGACGCCGAGGAGATCGAACTGACCCAGGGCGGCAACCTGTTCGACGAGATCACCGAACGAGGCGTCGTGCGAGTCGGCGTCCGCAACGACAACCCTCCAATTAGCTTCATTGATGACCAAGGCGAGTGGGTAGGTTTCGATCTCGACCTCGCGGCGGCGCTCGGAGAAACCCTCGGCCTCGAAATCGAACTCGTGCCCGTCGACGGGACCACCCGAATCTCATTCCTCGAGAGCGGCCAGATCGACATGGCCGTCGCGTCGGCAAACCACACCCGTTCGCGCGACGAGGCAATCGACTTCTCCATCACCTACTTCTGGGACAACCAGTCGTTTCTTGTTCGCACCGGCGAATATGAAGACATCGACGAACTGTTCGGCGCAACAGTGGCAGCGAGCGCAGGTAGTTCGACGATCGATAGCTGGACTGGATACGTCGACGAGCGCGGCGGCGATGCCCCCGAATTTGTCGAGTTCGACGACAAACTGGCTGCGGTCGAAGCAGTCCGCTCCGGTGCCGTTGAGGGCTACACCGAAGACAACATCACATTGCTATCGCTCGCCGCTGGTGATCCCAACCTGACGCTGCTTCCCGGAGGCCACAACGCGGTGCAGTTTGGCGTGGGCGTACCCGAGAACCAGAGCGACTGGCTCGACGCGGTGAACTTTGCGCTTCAAGACATCTGGACAAGCGGTCAGTTCCAAGAGCTCTACGACCCGTGGTTCGTCGACGAAAACCGAATTATTAATCTCCCACTTGGCGGCGAAATGGAAGTGTGGGGCTAGCCCTCGGGTTCCTCTCTCATTGCATCAGCGACCTCAACGAAGAGAGAAGACCATGTCCTTACTGGAAGAACGACTGACTGAAGATGACGTGACTGCAACAAAGAATGCGACCTCAGCACAAGAGACCGGGTCGGTCGGAGTCGCCATCCTGCGAATCACCCTCGGCGTCATCATCTTGTTGACCTGGTGGAGCAACGTGACTGCCGACCCAAACTTTTACTCAGCTGAGGGCCTCCGTGGCTTCTTTGACTGGGCGTTCCTGTCCGAAGAAGAGGGCGGCAACGGAAGCTCACTCACCGTTGTTGAGTCGATCATCGATGCCACCGTGCTTCAGGCCCCAGGATTTTTTGGCTTTGCCCAAACAATCATGGAATTCCTGATTGGCGTAGGCCTCGTGCTTGGCATTGGGACCCGCTTCTTTAGCTTGCTCTCGATTGCATTCTTCACCGGCCTCTTTCTCACCTACTTCGGTGGCGAAGAGTGGATTGGCACCTACATCATCTTGATCGCTGCGTCGGTCACGACGTTCCTTAGCTGGGGCGGCCGGACCCTCGGCGTCGACCGGGTCATCGCTGCCGCCCGAGGCAACTCGCCAGGCAAGCTAATCTGGTAGGAGTGATCGCTCTAACACCACTCGAAACAGCAACGGCGCTCACCTACGGTGTGGCGTCGTTGCTGTTGTTCGTTTTCGGTGTGAATCTCGTCGTCTTCGTTGTTCGCGTTTGGAAGCGGGGTCCGGTGATCAACCTACCCACCTCGGTTGTCGACGACTCTGAACTGCCGCTCGTCACCGTGCAGCTACCGATCTACAACGAGCTGTATGTCAGCGAACGGATCATCTCGGCGGTGTGCGCGCTCGATTATCCGGCCAACAAGCTCCAGATCCAGGTGCTCGACGATTCCACCGACGAGACCACGACGCTCATTCGACAACTCGTCGACGAGGCCCACGCTGTAGGCACCAACATTGTCCACGTACACCGGACGAACCGGGTCGGGTACAAAGCCGGTGCGCTCGCAGAAGGTATGGAAACCGCGACCGGCGAGTTCGTCGCGATCTTCGATGCCGACTTTGTTCCCCCACCGGACTTCCTGCTGCGCACCGTCACCCAGTTCGCGGAACCCACTGTTGCATTCGTCCAAGCCAGGTGGGGTCATCTCAACCGGGACTACTCCTGGCTTACCAAGATTCAGGCACTCGCGATCGACGGCCACTTTCTCGTCGAACAGTCCGGCCGAGGCGACCGAGGCTATTGGTTCAACTTCAACGGCACCGCTGGCATTTGGCGAGCCGAAGCGATTCGCGATGCCGGCGGCTGGACCGCAGAAACGCTCACCGAAGACCTCGACTTGTCCTACCGGGCGCATCTGCGCGGGTGGACTGCGTGCTACCTTGAAGATCTCGTTGTTCCCGCCGAGCTTCCCGTGCAGCTGCTCGGCTTTCGACGTCAGCAACATCGCTGGGCTCGGGGCTCGATGGAGTGCGCTCGCAAGCTACTCCCGTCGGTTTGGCGATCCGACGCCAAGATCGGCACCAAATTCCAGGCGACGGTCCACTTGTTGGCCTACGGCATCCACCTGCTGTTGCTGTTGTTGTTGTTGATTTACCCGTTCGTCGTGCAAGTCGGTGCGAACAATGCCGGGTTTAGCACGCTGTACGGTGCGGGATATTTGCTGGCGCTTACGTCGCTCGCTCCCGGCTTGTTCTTTATCGGCGGACAGCGACAGGGAGGTCGGACGTGGGTGCGTGCCATCCCCCGCATCGCCCTCGTTACTGTCTTTGGATCGGGGCTGATGCTCAATACTGCCCGTGCTGCACTACAGATCTTCACGAAACCGAATCCAGAGTTCGAACGGACCGCCAAGTTCGGACTCGATCATGGCCCCGCCGAAGCTGCATGGACCAAACAGCGGTACCAGCTCGATATCGATCGGATCGTCTTTGGTGAGTTGCTGCTTGCTCTCTATGGGCTCTTTGTCATCGACTTTGCGTGGGACAACCAGAACTGGGGCATCTTCATTTACGCCGCAGTGTTTACCTCGGGTTTGTTCATGATGGCAGTCGCATCGATTGCCCACGCCGCGGCGACCTATCGTGACCGATCCGACCGAAAAGCCCAGCTGTTACTCGAGAACCAGACCTGGTCGGTGGGCGCCGACGACGCGGAGATCAGTCGATGAGCCGAGCGCTCATCATCATGGCCAAACAGCCACAACCCGGGTCGACGAAGACCCGTTTAAGCCCTGCCATGACGCCAATCGAAGCCGCCGAACTGTATGCGGCGATGCTCGACGACATCGTCTCCCGCTTTGCAACCCGAGACGACGTCACGCTGATGATCGCCGCGGGAACAACGGGGTCAGCCGAGTGGTTCGAGACCCAGTTTCCCGGCATACCAATAGTTCGACAGGGTGAGGGGACCCTCGGCGAACGCCTCGATTACGTGTTGACGAACGCGCTGGCAGCCGGATACTGCTCGGCGTTCGCACTATCGAGCGACAGCCCAGATCTTCCCGAGTCCCATCTCACCGACGCGTTCGCCATGCTCGATTCGGACAGTTTCGACGTTGTGCTCGGCCCAGCTGCCGACGGCGGATACTGGACGATTGGATGGAAAAAGCCCTGGACCGAAATGGTCGTTGGCGTCGAGATGTCGCGAAGCGATGTGCTCGACAACTCCATACGGCTCGCCGAGGCGTCGGGGGCACGGGTGGGCCTTGCGGGGGAGTGGTACGACATCGATGAGATTGCCGATGTCGAACGGCTCAGCAAAGGGTTGCCCGCTGCGCACCTGCCCGCACTAAGTCGCCTTCTTAGACCGAGCAGAGCGCCGTTCGTCAGCGTCGTCATTCCAGCGCTCGATGAAGCCGAGAACATCGCTGCGGTCGTCACTGGCCTATTTGTGGTCGGCGCTGATCATGTGGTCGTTGCCGACAACGGCTCGACCGATGGCACCGCTGCCCGGGCGAAAGCCGCCGGCGCCGATGTCGTTAGCGAACCCCGCCGCGGCTACGGCTACGCCTGCGCCCGAGGAACCCAGGCTGCGCTCGCCGCTGGAGCAACGGTCATTGCCTACATCGATGGCGATCAAAGCTCTCGGCCGAGCGAGCTTTCGTTGCTCGTCGAGCCCGTTGTATCGGGCCAGGCGCGGCTCGTTCTCGGCTCGCGCACCAAAGGCTCGATCGCCCCCGGAGCAATGCCTCCACACCAACGAGCTGGCAACGTCGCGACCGCAGCGTTGATGCGCTTGTTGTATCGCGTGCCCGTCAGCGACCTCGGCCCGTATCGAGCGATCGACGCAGATCTTGTGTCAGAACTGGCAATGACCGAGATGACCTTTGGATGGCCGACTGAGATGATGGTCAAAGCAGCGGCTCGGGGCGAACACATCCATGAGGTCCCCGTCAGTTGGGACAACCGGGTATCGGGCTCGTCCAAAGTCGGAGGCAGCGTCAAGGGATCGATTCTGGCGGGCTGGCACATCATTTGGGTGACGCTTCGCCACGCCCGAGGATCGGGATCTGGCACGACGGCGGCCGGACACGACATGATGGGAACCTCATGATTGGACTCATCACCGGCAGCGGCTTTGCCGACCTGCCCGCCCTCAGTAGCAAAGCCGTCGAACAGGTCGACACGCCGTTCGGCTCGGTCACGGTCATACAAGCCCGCTGGGATGGACAAGGCGAGGTCGCGTTCATTGCCCGCCATGGCCAAGACCATTCAATTGCGCCACACCTCATCAACTATCGGGCCAACATCTCTGCGCTGCATGCCGTTGGTGTGCGAGCCATCGTGGCCACCGCTGTCAGCGGCGCCATTACCTCGGCCTACGCGCCAGGCCAGCTGGTGTTGATCGATGACTTTCTGAACTTCACCACCGGGCGCAGCGACACGTTCTTTGACACGCCGGGTTCGGTTCGCCACACCGAGATGACCACCGCCTACGACCCCGAGCTGCGAGCGCTCGTGCGAACGAGCGCCGATTTGGTCGGTGTCGAGCTCGTCGATGGGGCAACGTATTCGACCTTCAACGGCCCCCGATTCGAATCGCCAGCCGAAATCGAGATGGCCGAACGCGCTGGCGCCGACCTAGTGGGCATGACGGGATACCCCGAGGTTGTTCTCGCCCGAGAGCGTGGTCTTGCGTATTGCTCGATCGCCATCGTTTCGAATCACGCTGCCGGGAAGGGGGCAGAATTGTCGATTCCCGAGATCATGGCCGTTATCGACGAGGCGTCGCCGCGGGTGCAGGCCGTGCTTGGGGCTACGATTTCTCGATACGCACAACTCGCGCTCGACCCGGCCAACGCCGAGCTGCGAATGGTGTCGGGCGATGACGGTGCCGAATGGGATCTGGCTACTCCCGAGAACCGGCCATTGCCTGCAACCCACACGCCGCCAACTCGTGACGAGACAACGACATGACGACGAAACCACCGTCAGGTGAACGGACCCGACTTCTCGCTGATGCGGTAGTCCCGGCTGGGGGCACAGCCGAGATCATCTACCGAGCCGCGATCGATATCGGCGGCGACGGCCGGATCGAGGCGGTAGGGGCGGTCGACGACCTTGGCGACACATTCGACGGAACCGTGCGGGCGGTTGGTGGGTTGCTGATGCCCGGACTCGTCAACAGTCACGCACATACTCCAATGATCCTGATGCGGTCAGCGGGCGACGGTCTGTCGTTGCAACGGTGGCTAACCGAAGCGGTTTGGCCTCGCGAGGCAAAGCTGAGCCCCGACGACGTGTGGTGGGGGCAAACGCTTGGGTCGATCGAGATGTTGCGAGCGGGTGTAACGACGACCCTCGAGAACTACTTCCACGAAGAGACCATTCTCGATGCGGCGCTCACGACGGGACAGCGAGTGATGGCGGCTGGCGGAATTCTCTCAGCCGTAGCGCCTGAGAATGCTGACTTCAGCCGCCGAGTGGGTGAGGTCGCAGATGTCTTTGACCGACTGCATCAACGCGTCGATCGCGGCTACGTCGCTTTTTCGCCACACTCGGCCTACGACCATTCGCCCGAGCGCCTTGCCGAGGTCGCAGATGCTGCACGCGAACGTGGTGCGCTCGTCGCAATTCACCTCGAGGAGACACAGGCCGAACGCGAGCTCGTCATTGGACAACATGGGAGGTCGGCTACCCAGATTCTGAGTGACAGTGGCATGTTGGACGGTGCGGTCATCGCGGCGCACGGCGTGTGGCTCGACGAAACCGACATGGCCGTGCTCGGCAATGCCCGAGCAGCCATAGCACACTGCCCACAATCGAACGGCAAGCTTGGCTCGGGTATAGCGAACGTCCCGGCCTTGCTCAGCGCCGGACTCACCGTCGGCCTCGGCACTGATGGCCCGGCATCGAATGACAGCTTGAGTTTGTGGGACGAGCTTCGCCTTGCTCCACTATTTGCTCGGGCCCGCACTGCCAACCCCGAAGCGCTCGACGCTGCGACCGCCCTCGACCTTGCCACCCGGCAGGGGGCACGTGCCATGGGACTCGATGACGTCGGCGAACTTCGGCCCGGCGCGTGGGCCGACATTATTCGACTCGATCTCGACCAGCCGGCGTTTACCCCCGGGCTCCCGGGCGAACTTTTTGGCCATGTCATATGGGCGGCCTCGGCCGAACACGTCACCGATGTGTGGGTTGCCGGCGAGCACGTCGTAGCCGAAGGCGAGGTGACAACGGTCGACCGTCACGTTGCCCAACAAGAGGTCGCCGAACGCGCACTGCGCCTCCTGTAATTGGGCTTGCCGGAAATCACAGCAGACATGCAGTCTCGTCCACCAACTGCTGTTAGCCTTACGTGGTCCACAAATGTGGGCAGCCGCTCGATTGTGCGAGCTCGTCAGCGGCCGTTGCGTGTAACGCAGGGGCATCTGAGGAGAACGGCAATACGAGCTGGGTCCGAAACCCAAGGAAAACACATGGATTCTGTACTCCCACCAAAAGACGAAACGATGGCGAGTGTTCGCGAGGCCTTTGGTCTCTCCGACACCGACACGGGTTCTCCCGAGGTGCAGATTGCGCTGCTTACCGCACGCATCAGCCACCTTACCGAGCACCTCAAGGTCCACAAGAAGGACCATCACAGCCGTCGAGGACTCCTGATGCTTGTTGGTCAGCGTCGCCGTCTGCTCGATTACGTTAGTGATAACGACGTCGAGCGGTACCGCAAACTGATTGCACATCTCGGAATTCGCCGGTAGGAAAACAGAAGCGAGCGGCCCAGCGGCCGCTCGTCTTCGCGTCTGGGGACATTGCTTCTTAAGCACAGGCCTCAGATTCGATCGACGTGTGTCGAACTTGTAAGTATTGGATTCGCGGCCAGATACGTCTGGGCGATCCACCCACCAGCCAATGCTGGTGAGGTCGGCGAAACGCCGACCAGCAGAAGCGAACCGAAGGTCGGTTCGACAGTCCGGCAAGGTGCCGGGCCATACAACTCGAGACATTCTCGGGTGAAGGAGAAGCCAATTCATGGCTGAGAAACATTCCGTCAGCGAAGCCGTTATGGGCGCGCCTGACAAGATCATGTCGTTTGAAACCGGACAGCTCGCCGGTCTCGCAGACGGCGCAATCCTGGCGCAGCTAGGAAACACGATGGTCCTTGTGACCGCGACATCGAGCGACAAACCACGGGACGGCGCAAGCTTTTTCCCATTGACCGTCGACATGGAAGAGCGCAGCTACGCAGCTGGCAAGATCCCCGGATCGTTCTTCCGTCGTGAAGGCCGTGCGAGCGAGGCAGCGATCCTCGTCGACCGTCTCACCGACCGTCCCCTCCGTCCGAACTTCCCAGACGGCTTCCGCAACGACGTGCACATTGTCGGCACCATCTTCGGCGCCGACATGGAGAACCCCTACGACGTTCTTGCCATCAACGCCGCATCTGCAGCGCTGATCATTTCCCGCATCCCGTTCGAGTCACCAATCGGCGCTGTTCGCATTGCCTACACGATCGACGGTGAGTGGATTCCGCATCCGACCTACCAAGAGAGCGAAGCGTCGACCTTTGAAATGGTCGTTGCTGGCCGCCTCCTCGACGACGACGATGTCGCTGTCATGATGGTCGAAGCCGGAGGCACCGCCAAGACCTGGGGAGCGTTCGAAGCAAACCAGCCAGTCGTCGACGAGGGCACCCTCGCCGAAGGCCTCGATGCATCCAAGAAGTGGATCCGTCAAGCAATCGAGATGCAAGAAGCACTCCTCGAAAAGGTCGGTCACCCGGTCAAGATGGACTTCCCAGTCCTCGGCGATTACACCCCAGAGGTGCTCGCTGCGGTCGAGGAATACACGAGTCAGATCTCGGCGACGCAGGTCATTGCCGACAAGATGGAGCGTCAGAGCGCGGAGAACTCGTTGAAAGACGAAGTCAAGGCCGCTCTCGCAGATCGTTTCCCCGAAGATGCAAGTGGCATCAGCCAGGCCTTCCAGTCGATCAAGAAGCGCGTTGTTCGCGAACGTATCGTCAACGAAGGTGTTCGCATCGACGGCCGCGGAACCTCGGACTTGCGTCCAGTGTCCTCCGAGGTCGACCTCATCCCTACCGCGCACGGTTCTGGACTTTTCCAACGTGGCGAAACCCAGGTCATGAACATCACGACCTTGGGTATGGGACGCATGGACCAAATGATCGACGGCATCGACCCAATCGATCGCAAGCGCTACATGCACCACTACAACTTCCCGCCGTTCTGCACGGGTGAGCCGGGCTTCATGCGTGGCCCAAAGCGTCGTGAGATTGGCCACGGTGCTCTCGCAGAGCGCGCCGTGTTCCCGGTGATTCCTCCAATGGAAGAGTTCCCATACACGCTCCGTCTCGTGTCCGAGGTTCTTGGATCGAACGGCTCGTCATCAATGGCATCGGTTTGCTCGTCAAGCCTTTCGCTTATGGACGCAGGCGTGCCGATCAAGGCACCGGTTGCCGGCATTGCTATGGGCCTCGTCAAGATGGATGACAAATACGTCACCCTCACCGACATCCTCGGTGCCGAAGACGCCATGGGCGACATGGACTTCAAGGTCACCGGAACGAAAGACTTCGTGACGGCCCTCCAGCTCGATACCAAGATCGACGGCATCCCAGCAGACGTGCTTTCTTCAGCGCTTACCCAAGCCAAGGACGCACGCCTCAAGATCCTCGACAGCATGGCCGAAGCAATTCCTGCGCCACGCGACGAGGTTGGACCAACCGCTCCAAAGATCGTGTCCTTCGAAATTCCGATCGACAAGATCGGCGAGGTCATTGGACCAAAGGGCAAGGTCATCAACGCCATCCAGGCCGAGACCGGAGCCGACATTTCTGTCGACGACGACGGCATGGTCGGTATTGTGTCGGTCGCGTCGGCTGACAAGGCCAAGGTCGAAGAGGGCGAGCGTCAGATCCGCCTTATTCTCGATCCGCCGACCGCTGAGGTTGGCGAGGTTTACCAGGGCAAGGTTGTGAACATCACCAAGTTCGGTGCGTTCGTGAACATCCTTCCTGGACGTGATGGCCTGGTGCACATCAGCAAGCTCGGTGGCGGCAAGCGCATCGACAAGGTCGAAGACGTTGTCTCGCTCGGAGACGATATCGAGGTCAAGGTCGAGGACATCGATCCAAACGGCAAGATCTCGTTGCGTCCAACCGCTGATGGCGGCGGCGATGACGATTCGTCCGGTGGAGGCGGTGGCGGCGGCAACGACCGTGGCGATCGTGGTGGTGACGGCGGAGGCCGTAACCGTGACCGTGGAGGACGCGATAACGCGAGCCGCGACGGTGGCGGACGCGACGGTGGGAACTCGGCCAGCAAGTCCGAGGACCGTGAAGTTGCCTCCTTTGAGGAGAGCTTCGATGCCGAACTCGCAGACGAACTTGGTGACCTCGGACCTGCTCCCAAGAGCAACCGTGGTGGCCGTGGACGTCGCCGCTAGTCAAGTTTCGCGTTGTTGATGGTTCGAAACACCGAGCACTAACGCAACGAGTGAGGCCTCCGAGAGATCGGGGGCCTCATCTCGTTTTCGGTGGTGTTCACAGGTCTTACCCCACGTTGGGGCCTACGTGGTGCGTCGGAAATCGATACGCAATATCTGGCGTGGACGGTCTGACACGTTGGCCGAGTAGGTGTGCAGACATCGCGGGTCAAAGATGATGACATCGCCCGCTTCAGCCGTGAGGTCGACGACCCGGCTGTCGATACCGCCGTGGGCTGTTCCCTCACCCATGTAGCGTTCGACTCGACGCACATCTGCGGTATCGGCGACAAGGTCTCGAAACCACTCGTTGGTGCTTGTGAGTTCGGGCAGTAGCTGTCCCACCGGGAGGAGCCGGAGGTTGCCCGGGTCAGCGAAGAGACCACTGTTGACGTGGTCGAAGGCCCGAACTTCGCGTTCGCTCCTGACGCCCTTTTCTGATGCGATGGCTTCGCCGCGACGATGAGATCCCGTGATTGCTACTGTCGGCCCGGTAGACCGCTCGACCCGGTCGAGAAACACAAAGACGAATATGCTCCAGGGTTCGTTATCGCCTACGACGATTGGCTCGTCGTTGTGCCACGACGTGTGCGGGAGGCTCCACCGTGTTTGTTCGCCGGGAAAGGTCAATAGCGAATACCATTTGTGCAGCGGCTTCCAACGGCCGGCCCCGAAAAGGCGATCTACCTCGACCTGAATAGCGGCTTCAGCTGCGAGTAGCTTGTTGTTCTCCCGTAGGTCCGCCATGACTGGATTCATGCCAGAGAGCCGTCGACTGCCATTGCCTGCAGGGTTGTGAGGATTCGAGAACCACGTATCGGGATCGTCTTCGCGAATCGAGAACTTCTGGTCGACCTCGTGCCAGAAGTCGCTCCGAAGTTTGGTTATGTCGTTGCCTGCAACCACGTCGCAGAGGCGTACGACGCCGTCATCTCTGAACCTGGCGAGGTTCTCGGAATCGGGACGGTCGTTGCCTGCCATTGCTACGGACACTACCCGCTCACGACACGGCTAAGTGTTACGAAACGTAACGTGCCCTGACCCCTTTTCGAAAAATGGGTACGACCCTCTTGGCCGAAAGGGGTACGGCCCCGTACGGGGTGGGAAGCGGGCGGGTTGCTGGCTGGTCGTGATGCTTTGCGGAGTTGCGGGCCGTCCACGGGAATTGCTCAGGGCCGGTAATCTAGGCAGCTGTGTCTGAACAGATTCAACAAACAACGCTCGACAATGGTCTTCGCATCGTGACCGAGCACATGGCCTCATCTCGGACTGCGTCGATTGGGGTGTGGGTCGCCGTTGGATCTCGTGACGAAGCACCTGAACGATCGGGGGCCTCACACTTCCTCGAACACCTCCTGTTCAAAGGCACTGACTCGCGTTCAGCTCGTGCAGTAGCCGAAGCCATCGACGGCGTCGGTGGCGACATGAACGCATTCACCTCACGGGAGCACACCGCATTCTTTGCCAGAGTCCCTGCAACACAACAAGACATGGCGGCCGATCTGCTGTTCGACGTGCTGGCAAACCCCGCGCTACGCCCCGACGACGTCGACGCCGAACGGCTTGTGATTACCGAAGAACTCGTCGCTGCCTACGACACCCCCGACGACGTCGTGTTCATCTCGCTCTACGATGCGCTTTTCGATGGGCATTCGCTCGCCCGAGAAGTACTCGGCTCGGCTGACACGATCGACGCCATGACCGCCGAGCACATTAGTGACTTCCACAAGGAGTGGTACACGCCAGCCAACCTCGTTATTTCCGGGGCCGGCGCCATCGACCATGAACGCCTCGTCGCGAGCGCGGCAGCACACTTCGCCACCGCTGCGCCAGGACAGCACCCACAGCGGGTCGGCCCGCCGCCGGTCCAACAGCGCATGGTGGGTACCGAACGTCCTGTCGAGCAGCTTCACGTCGCGCTTGGCTGGAGAAGTATTACTCACGGAGCCGATCAGCGCTACGAGCTCGCCCTTGCCAATCAGATACTCGGCGGCTCGCCATCGTCCCGGCTCTTCCAAAGCATCCGAGAGGATCGGGCGCTTGCCTACACCGTGTTCTCGCAAACGTCGGGCTACGTCGATTCGGGATCGGCCAGCCTCTATGCGGCAACATCGGTCGCTCGCGGTCCAGAGCTCCTCCAAGGGCTCACCGAAACCATGACGGACTTTGTTGAGCACGGCATCACCGCTGGCGAACTCGACCGGGCACGCACGGGCCTCGAAGGCGCAATGGTGCTCGGACTCGAGGACTCGGGGTCTCGAATGACCCGCATGGCCACCGGAGTAGCTCTCCGCGGCGAGGTCACCCCAATCGATACGTTCCTCGAACGGCTCAGATCCGTAAGCGTCGAGGGCGTCAACCAGGTAATTACTGACGTCTACGGCTCGTTGCCGGTGGTATCGGTGGCCGGTCCCGCTGCGGGAATCGCCAGCCTAGAAAACGCGTAGCGCGCTCTTGCTGTAGCGCGTGCAGGGCTGGCACCTTCTAAAAGTTTGCTTGTTCGCTCCGACATGAGGAGTAATGGATAGTTTTCCGCTGGTTGACGCGCATCAACGCATTCTCGAGTTGTGCAGGTCTATTGGCGACCTCGTGCACGCAACGCAGCGCGAACGCGGAAGCTCGAGCGTCTTTCTTGCGAGCGGGGGAGAACGTTTCCAGTCCGAACTCGAGCTCCGGCGTATCGACACCGATCAAGCCATCGAGGCCTTCTCGAATTTGTGCGACCTCGAAACCTCACAAATGCTCTTGACCTCCGCCGAATATGCGAACGCGAGCCGGATGCTCGTCCGTCTCGCTTCGACCCGTCGAGCAATCGACATGATGGTCGTCGAGGCGATCGATGTCATTGAATACCTCACCGACTTGAACGAGTCGCTCCTCATTTTGTGCGGCACCTTTATCGAGCAGGTGACCAACAGCGAGTACCGCTCGCAACTCCTCGGACTGCTCGCGCTGATGCGAGCGAAAGAACTCACCGGCGCCGAACGGGCAATATTGGCTCAAGTGTTCACCGAAGATCGTTTCCGGGACGGCACCTACCTGTGGGTCGTGGCGCTCATCTCTGCTCAAGAGACTTTGCTGCGAATCGCCGTTGGTGGAAACGATGAAGCCTTCGCTGGCGAACTCGCCCGAATCAACGTTTCCCAAGTCTCGCGAACGACCGCGTCGCTCGAGACGGTGGCCTTCGTCAACGGGGTGAGCGGTTTCGATGTCGATCCAAGCGACTGGTTCCAAGAGGTCACCGAACGAATCGATCTCCTGAAAGCCTTGGAAGGGTCCCTCTTTGACCGCTTATGGCAGACCCGCCACCGGTCGAATGCAAAGAGCAACAGCGACCCTGACGACCGCCTTGTTTCCGAAGCGATCTCGGCAGCGGTGTTGGCAATGCGTGAGCTTCGAACACAGGTCGATGATGTTCGACACGGTCGGTTGTCATTGCGCGATTTCCTTCGCGGCCACGGTGAGGCGCTCGTGCGAGCTGAACAACAGCTCGCAACCGCACTACGAACCGAAGAGCTCACAACGCGAGCAACCCGCGACGAACTTACCGGGGTACTCAATCGCTCGACGGTTCCGTCACTTATTGAAGCAGCGCTTCGCCACTCGGTTGGTGAACACGACCTCGTAGCGGTCTTGATGATCGACCTCGACAACTTCAAGGTCATCAATGACAGCCTCGGCCACACCGCTGGAGATCACGTGCTCCGTTCGGTCGCTGAACGGCTTCGTCGAACAGTCCGTCCCGAAGATGTCGTCGCGCGTGTCGGTGGAGACGAGTTCATCATCGTGGCTGGCGAACTCGGTGACGTCGACGAAGCTCGAGAGTTCGCCGACTACATCATCTCGAACTTCACCGATCCTCATGACATCGAAGGTCGAGACGTGGTGGTCGACATCTCGATCGGTGTCGGCACGTCGAATGGTGATCGGCCGGTCGATCGCATGTTGCGAGACGCCGATATTGCGCTGCACCGAGCAAAGGATAGTAATCGGGGATGCTGTGTGGTCTTCGACGACGCTCTCGGTGCCGAGATGGAACGACGCCTCGAGATCGAGCTTGGCCTTCGCGAGGCAATCACGACGAACAAGATCCGGGCGAGCTTCCAACCAATCGTCGACCTCCAAACACACGAGGTCGTGGCCGCAGAGGCCTTGGCCCGTTGGGACCGAGGTAACGAGACGCTGACCGCGGGACAGTTCTGCGCGATAGCGGCAGTGGTTGGCCTTTTGCCCCGTATTGACGAGATGGTCGTACGGTCCGCGTTTGTTCGCCGACCAACATTTCGTGGCGTCCAGCCAAAGGTGTCGATCAACGTCAGCGATCTGCAGCTACGTCAACCGTTCTTTGCAGAGCGCTTCCATGACGAGATGGTCTCGTGTGGAATAGCTCCAGACGACGTGTGGGTGGAGATCACCGAGCACTATGCCCTGAGCGCCGATGTGGCGGTCGGGAATCTCGATCGCTTGCGTGCGCTTGGATGCACGATTGCGCTCGACGACTTTGGTAGCGGTTTCTCGGCTCTTTCAGTGCTGCGTACCCTTCCGCTCGATGTGGTGAAGCTCGACCGTTTGTTCATCCAAGACATCGATAGCGACGCCGCCACCCGAGAAACCGTTCGTTCCGTGCTCGCCATCTTGGACGCCCTCGACCTCGTGGCTGTTGCCGAGGGTGTCGAGACGCGCTCCCAGCTTGAGGCTCTCCGCGACATGGGGTGCACGATGGCACAGGGGTATTACTTGTCGCGGCCGTCGGCGACGGCAGGTTCGTGGTCGATCCCCACCGTCACGTTCCCAACTACCGACCTCGCCGCGTAGCAACAACGCCCGAGGCGGCCACAGGATTCGCCTCATATTGGCCTGCAAGATGCCGACTGGGCCATATGGCCCATAGAACGACCAACGCGCCAGCCTCTCAGGAACTTTCGAGTCACTGGAGCACACACGTTGCCGATCCAAATGCACCGACTGCGCTAGAACGCCGCGCTCGAGAACTGGCGGCAGCGTGGAACGAGCCGGTCAAGGACCGCACGGCGTTCATTGCCCAACGAGTCCGGGGTCGCCGAGCGCTCGACATTGGCTGCGTTGCCCACGACGAAGAACGAATGAAATCACCAGCATGGCTTCACCAGCACGTGGCGAACGCCGCCAGCGAATGCCTTGGCGTTGATGTGTTGGAGTCCGGCGTAGACGCCATGGTCGACGCTGGTTACGCAGCGGTTGTTGCGGACCTTTCAAAAGCACCCGATGCGCTTGTAGGGGAGGGCCTCTTCCAGGTCATCGTGGCCGGAGAACTCATCGAGCACGTCGGACACCTCGACATGCTGTTCGACGCGGCCGATCGGTATCTCACAGCCGATGGCGAATTGATTATCACCACACCCAATCCGTATGCTCCGGCGCGGGTGCGGGCAGGTCGTCGAGGCGAAATCTGGGAGAACGTCGACCACATCATGTACGCCTTCCCGAGTGGCATTGCCGAGCTGGCCTCGCGCCACGGGTTGTTGCTCGCCGAAGCCAGAACAACCGACCGGGACCTTGCCGTGCGAACTCGTCCCCTGACCTGGCTGAAGCGAACGCTCCGCCGTTGCACCTACCATCGCCGCGGCTTTGCAACGACGGTTGGCGTGGTGCGCCCTATCACAATGGACCGTCGGGATCGACTGGACCGGCTCATCGATCACGTCATGGAGAGGTTGAGCTCTCGGCATCGATTCACCGGTGAGACCGCCATCTATGTGGTTCGACGTCGGACGCTGCCGTAACACTCGACTGCTCGTTGGTAGCGCGTGACGATCGATTGGTATCTGCCGACGACTGTGGGCTCCGGCGCATTCGCTCGAACAGCGCACTACAGGCACCAGGGAGGATTAGTCTGTCTCCATGATTCGAGTCGGAGTAACCGGGGCAGGCGGCAAGATGGGTGGCGAGGTTTGCCGCGCCGTAGCGGACGCCGAAGGACTTGAGCTGGTCGTTCAAATCGACCCCAGCATCGAGAGTTCGCGAAATGATGTCATTGCGGTGACATCGATTGCTGACGTCGACCCCGCGGCCGTCGATGTGATCATCGACTTCACGCACCTCGACGTTGGACGTGCCGTGCTCAACTGGTGTGCTTCCAACGGCGTGCACGCGGTCGTGGGCACGACCGGTTTCACAAACGATGACCTCGCCAGCTATCGGTCGGGATTCACGTCGAGTAACGCCATGATCGCACCGAATTTTGCAATCGGGGCCGTGATGATGATGCGGATGGCCGAGATTGCCGCTCCACACTTCCAAACAGCAGAGGTCATCGAGTTTCATCACAACGCAAAGAAAGACGCGCCGTCTGGAACAGCGATGATGACCGCTCAGCGAATCGACGCAGCGAAGTCTGCGGCTTCGTCGTCCTACGACGCCGATCCCACCGAGAACGAAGTGGTGCCTGGAGCGCGGGGAGGCAAAGTCGGAGGCGTTGGAGTGCACGGGATCCGGATGGAAGGAATGGTTGCGCACCAAGAGGTCATCTTTGGCACGACCGGTGAGACCCTCACCATCCGCCACGACAGCCTGGATCGAAAGTCCTTTATGCCCGGTGTGCTTCTCGCGACACGAAAGATCGCAGACCTCCCGGGACTCACGCTCGGGCTCGACGGCCTGCTCTTCGCATAGCTGTCCTGGATTTGCCGTGTCCGTGGTTGAGAAACCGGTGAGTTTCACACAACAAATCCTCCGAGAACGTCGGGCTGAAGTACCATACGAACATGGTCGCGATTGATGCCCCGCCGTTCGTCGACGGCCTAGGTGAACCCTCGGTTCGCCCGTATTCAAGCGAAGATCAGACGTGGGCCGTCGGCGTCTTGGAGTCGACCGGTGGGCGGTACCGCGTTCGACGAGGCCGGGTCATCGATACCGCCGTGCTCGCGGGTCTTGTCGGGTCACGTGGCGGCCGTCCAAACACGCTTGTCACGATCTCTCGCCACGCCAACGACTTCGAAATTGCTGTGGTTGCCAGCAACCCGTTCGACCCAGAATTAGCAACGCTCGTCGTTCGAGCTGCGCTGCAGTATCGCAAGCCCGAGACACGACGGGTGTATTCGATTTGCTCCAATGCCCAGTTCGATGTGCAGCGAGTGCTGCAAACGTGTGGCTTTCGAATGTGCGCGACCCGGCCCGGACTGGTCGAAGCTGTGGCACGTCGGTCGGCGAATCGAATCATGACCCAGTTCGATGGGCTCGATGTTCGCGACGAGGTCGAGTTCGACCTCCTCATGTCGTAAGTCGGCGCGTCCGTGTTCCTCACCCCACGCTGGATTGCGTCTCATGTCTTTGTTGCCGCCTTGATCGCCGCGTTCATCGCCGCCGGATTTTGGCAGATCAGCCGCTTGGGGCAACGGCTCGACACGAACGACTTGATTCGCGAACGCCTCGGCCAAGTGGTCCTGCTCGACAGTGTGGCAAACGAGCCAACCGAAAATCTCGAGTTCCGACGGGTGCAGGTGCGAGGGTCATTCGATCCGAATTCGGAGATTCTCATTGCGAACCGCAGCCGGGAGGGTGAGCCCGGGTTTTGGATGTGGACGACATTCGTGACCGACCGCGGAGACATTCTGGTCAATCGGGGCTTTGTGAACCGAGAGATCATTCTTGGTACCGCCGAACTTGCCATTGGCGAGGACTTGGTGCCGACGAGCGGCGAAATCGTGATCGAGGGGTTGATTCGCGAAGGTTTCGACCGTGGAAATCTGAGCGAGGCCGGTGACCAGCTCAGCATCCCGAACCCCACGCTCGCCGCCGAAACGCTCGGGGTCGACCCGATCCTCGATCCGCGCCTCTATCTGCAGCTCGAGGCGCAGGAACCCTCCCGATTCCAGGCCTTCCCCGAAGTGCTCCCAGCGCCCGACCTTGGCGAGGGCCCGCATCGCAGTTACGCCTTCCAGTGGTTTACCTTTGCGACCATTGGCATTGTTGGCTACGGGATCGTCCTGCGACGCATCACTCGCGGCGATCAGACCCGCGGGGACGTCCCCGTCTGACCCCTCGCTGGAGGGCACGTTGTGAACTGCACTTGCGGTAGTCTTCGGGTCAGACCAACCCCCATGTAAGGGAGAACTGCTATGGCTCGATTCGGCCAAGTGCTGACTGCGATGATCACGCCATTTACCACTGATGGTGCCCTCGACCTCGAGGGCGCAGACAAGCTTGCGAAGTGGTTGGTCGAAAGCGGCAACGAGGGCCTTGTCGTCGCCGGAACCACCGGCGAGAGCCCAACGCTCACTCACGACGAACAGATTGCGCTCATCGAAACCGTTTCTCATGCGGTCGATGTGCCGGTCATTGCTGGAACTGGAAGCAATGACACCCGCGCTGCGGTCGAACTGACCGAGCGGGCTACCGCTGCTGGCGCTGACGCTGTGCTGGTCGTGACGCCGTATTACAACCGCCCATCTCAGGCGGGCATTGTTGCGCACTTCGAAGCCGTGGCCTCATCGACAGATCTTCCCGTAATGATGTACGACATTCCTGGCCGAACTGGTCGGAAGATGTCGACCGACACGGTGCTTCAGCTCGCCCAGCTCGCCAATGTTGTGGCGCTCAAGGACGCTGCGGGCAATCCGGCCGAAACTGCGCTCGTCATTGCGCAAGCCGACGCCGACTTCGAGGTGTACTCGGGCGACGATGCGCTCACGCTGCCGTTGCTCTCAGTGGGCGCTGTTGGTGTCGTTGGGGTTGCCACGCACTGGGCAGCGGGCGAAGTCGCGGCGATGATCTCTGCCTTTTCTCAGGGTAATGTGGCCGAGGCACGTCGTCTCAACCAGCGACTGCTCGAATCGTGGGACATTGAGACCGGCGACGCTCGCCCAAACCCCATCCCGAGTAAGACCATGATGCGTCTACTTGGACAACCCGGCGGCCAGTGCCGCCTTCCCATGGGGCCTGAACCGGCCGAACTCGAAGACCTGTGCCGCAAGGTCTTGTCGAACCTCGGACGGCCGGGCTTCTAATGGCTGAACCAGTACGTATTACGTTCCTCGGCGGTCTTGGAGACATCGGCCGAAACTGCGCTGTGCTCGAAAGCAATGGCCGAATGGTCATCCTTGACTGTGGCCAGATGTTCGCCGACGAAACCCAACCCGGTGTCGAGTCGATCATCCCGGATTTCACCTACCTCCAGGAGAACGCCGATCGGATTGACGGCTGCGTTGTCACCCACGCGCACGAAGATCACATCGGCGGCGTCACCTTTCTGCTCGAGGCAATTCCGGGCCTCGAACTCGACTTCTACGGCACGGCATTCACGCTTGGTCTGGTGCGGCACAAGCTTCAAGAGAAGAACTTGGCTGGTCGTGCGAACCTTCACGTCCTCAACGACGGCGACACCCGTTCGATCGGGCCGTTCGAGTGCGAATTTCTTCCGGTTACACACTCCACCCCGTCGGGGTTGATTACGGCGTTCACGACACCTCAAGGCGTGATTCTGCACTCGAGCGATTTTAAGCTCGACCACACGCCGGTGGATGGCCGTGTTACCGACCTCGCTCGAATCGGCGCGATTTCGCAGGATCCGGGGATCCGACTGCTCTTGTGCGATTCGACCAACGCCAACACGCCCGGCCAGTCGACCTCTGAGTCGACCGTTGGTCCGGTGCTTCGCGGAATTTTCCACGAGCACCGAAACAAGCGCATCATTGTTGGTGCGTTTGCGAGTCACGTGCATCGAATTCAGCAAATTGCCGATGTAGCGATCGAACAAGATCGCACGATTGTCACGTTGGGTCGGTCAATGAAGCGCAACGTTGCGTTAGCGCGCGACCTTGGTCTGCTGTCGATTCCCGACGCTCGTATTCGCGATATCGCCGATGCCGATGACCTCGATCCGGTAAAGACGTGCATCATTTCGACCGGTAGCCAAGGCGAGTTCCGCTCTGCGTTGACGCTCATGGCCCAAAACGACAGCCGCTGGATCACCGTTGGTCCACAAGACACGGTGATCTTCAGTTCGCATCCGATTCCGGGCAACGAAGCAGCCGTGGGACGAGTGCGTTCGGGGCTTGCTCGTCAAGGTGCCGCAATCGTGCATTCTGGCCAGGTCGATGTGCATACGACTGGTCACGGCACCCAACAAGAGCTGCTCGCGCTCCATAGCGTTGCGAACCCCGAGTTGTTTGTTCCCGTGCATGGTGAATACGAACATCTCGTTGGCCACGCCGATCTGGCAATGCGTCGGGGCATGGCTCCGGAGAACGTGCTCGTGGCAACCGACGGGGATCAGCTGCTGCTCACAGATGACGGCATCAGCAAGGATGGTCAGGTTTCCGGCGACTACATCTACATGGATGGAGCCGCCGAAGCGCTCACCGAGGAGATCTTGCAGGAGCGTCTCCTGCTGCGCGATGCCGGGTTCGTGTCGGTAATTGCCGAGGTCGACCTGGCCGGTCGTGAGATCGTCTTTGGTCCAGTTGTTACTTCTCGGGGTTGGGCGGCTGCGAACGAACGATTCGATCTCGAGTCGGGTGCGGCCAATGAAGCTCGTGAGGCCATGGAAGGCGCCTTGGCCGATTCTGGCGACATTCGCGACATGGAACGCGTGAGTCGCCGCGCGGTGGGACGGTATGTCGCAGCATCGACGCGTCGTCGTCCGGTCATCGTGCCGGTTATCCGCTCGACCCCAACCTGACCAACAGTCCGCAGTAGACCCGTTGCGCGCGAGCCCCACAACTCTGCGCGCGAAATGACGGCGAGAGGCTGTCACCGTCAACTAGGGTGGCGGGTACTGTGGCAACGAAATCTAAGTCCTCCTCAGCATCGTCACGTTCGTCGACGCGCCGGGCGCCGTCCTCGCGTGCAAAGACCTCGCGCGGGCGAGCTCCGGCTTCTCGTCGTACGACGTCGACGAAACGAAAGACGACGACTCGAAGCACCGCCAAGGGATCTACCAGCACGCTAAACGAGGCGCTGCACGGCCGTGGGCCGGATCTCATTGGGCTGTTCCTGCTCGCCGTTGCGGTGCTCGCCGCACTCGGCATTTACACCGGAACTTCGGGGATTCTCGGGCGGGCCTTTGACGAAGGCTTCGGCTGGATCATGGGCGTCTTCCGCTACTTGGCGCCTGTCGTTATCGCCGCCGCAGGGATTGCGGTCATCCGACGCGGTGATCAAACCCACGCATTGCCGCCACGATTCGTCGTCGGTGGCCTCGCCGCTGCGGTATCGATGACCGGTCTCGTCCATCTTGCTGGCAACAGTCCATCGTGGGGGAGTGGCGTCGACGCCCTGTCACGTGCCGGTGGCATCATGGGGTTACTCGTTGGTGGCCCACTGCTCGCAATCGCCAGCTTCTGGGGTGCGTTGTTCATCCTTCTCGTTCTTGGTTTCGGCGGGCTCATCGTCATGACCGGCCTATCGCTGCAATCCATCGTCGACGGGTTCGTTTCCGGCGGTCGTTCGGTTGTTGGTGCGGCCGCCGATGGCACGCGCTCACTCTTTGTGATCGACGACCGCGAACGCACCTATGTGGCCGACGACATTCTCCTCGACGAGGAGTACGGCGTGGACACCTTCGATGGGCCGCAAGTGCACATTGGTGGCAAGGTCGCCTCACCGCCTGAACCCGACACATCTCTCGACGCCGCAGCCGCTGCTGGCAAGACCATCGAGATCCCTGTGCCGCGAGACAACGAGGACGAGTCTCAGACGGCCGCCCCCGTGTCGGGAGTGTTCGATCAGGACGCGGGGCCAACACACGCACCAGCTCCAACGGTTGTCGTGCCCCAGCCAGCGCCACCCCAGCAACTGGAAACCGAGCTCGCGCTCACCGCCGATAGCGACCGCACCTGGGTCTTGCCTCCAATGTCGATGCTCGGACGGTCGGGGTCCCAGAACGTCGACCAGGAAGCGGTCATTGCACGCGGCCGCACGCTCGAGCGCGCACTTGCCGAACATGGCGTCGAGACTCGGTTGATCAACATGGTCGTTGGTCCAACCGTCACCCGGTTCGAACTAGAACTTGGCCTCGGCGTCAAGGTCGCCAAAGTCAAGAATCTGTCCGACGACATTGCCTACGCAATGGCGTCAAAGGATGTGCGCATCATCGCGCCAATCCCGGGCAAGCAAGCCATTGGTGTCGAGGTGCCGAACGAGGAGCGCCAGATCATTGCGGTCGGCGATATTCTCAGTTCCCAAGAAGCCCGAGACGCAAGCGGCGCCATGGAGGTCGCCATTGGTCGCGACATCAACGGCAAATCGCTGCTCGCCGATCTCTCCAAGATGCCGCACACGCTCGTCGCTGGTGCGACCGGCGCCGGAAAGTCCTCGGGCATCAACTCGATCATCACGTCGCTGCTGATGCGCAACACTCCCGACGATGTTCGCATGATCTTGATCGATCCAAAGCGGGTTGAAATGACCCAATACGAGCGGATTCCGCATCTGCTCACCCAGCCCGTCACCGACCCAAAGAAGGCTGCAAACGCTCTTGCGTGGGCGGTTCGCGAGATGGAGCGTCGCTATGAGCTTCTCGAAGAGTGCCGATTCCGCGACATCGGCGGCTACAACAAGGCATTCGATGAGGGACAGGTAAAGGCCAAACTCGGACAACTCGGCCCCGACGGCGAGCCGCGAACGTTCACCCGTCTGCCGTACATCCTCGTCGTCGTCGACGAGCTGGCCGATCTTATGATGGTTGCTGCACGCGACGTCGAGGACTCGATTGTTCGCATTGGGCAGAAGGCCCGTGCTGTTGGCATTCACATGGTCATTGCAACGCAGCGTCCGTCGGTCGACGTTATTACCGGGCTTATCAAAGCAAACGTGCCAGCACGTATTGCCTATGCCGTGTCGAGCATGCAGGACAGTCGGGTCATCCTCGGTGCACCGGGCGCAGAACGCCTGGTCGGCAAGGGCGACATGCTCTTTCAAGACCCAACGAGCTCGACGCCGCTGCGTCTCCAAGGCGCATGGGTCGAAGAGTCAGAAGTCAAGAAGATCGTCAAGCATTGGCGCAAACAGGGCGCGGAGGTTGTGACGACCAACGAGTCCGAAGTGCTCGGTGGCGCCGATGTCTCGCCCGAGGCAACAGCTGCTCCCACATTGCCGTCAGCAGCACCATCTCAGACAATGCCAGCGTCTACTGAACGTGGCTTCGAAAGCGCCGACGCTGCGGCTACTGCAGCTCCTGGCCTCGACCTCAGCGGTATGCCGGGCATGCCAACTGCCCAACCAGCCACTAGCACCGATTTCATCACCGCTGACCGGCCGGCCGACGACGACACCGATGACCTGTTGTGGCAAGCAATGGAGTTGGTTGTGAGTTCGGGCCTTGGCTCGACCTCGATGCTTCAACGCAAGCTTCGCGTTGGTTTCTCACGCGCTGGACGCATCATGGATGAGCTCGAGCAGAAGGGCATTGTGGGCCCGAGCGAAGGTTCAAAGGCCCGGGACGTATTGCTGTCGCCCGAACAGCTCCAACAACTGCGCAACGGCCAGTAGCCTGCGAAGACGATGTCATCCTTGGTAGATTTTTTGGCCGCGCCGTCGGTTCCTGTTGCGGTGATCGAGGTCCTTATTGGCCTGTTCCTGCTGAGCAAGGCCGCTGACCTATTCGTCGATGGCGCAGTCGCAGTCGCAAGCGCCGCCAAACTGTCGCCGGTTGTCGTGGGCGCAGTGGTGGTCGGCTTTGGCACAAGCGCTCCCGAGCTGCTCGTCTCCGGCATTGCTGCGTTCAACGGCGAATCGGTCGACGAAGAAACCGGGGAGATCGTCAACGGTCTCGATGTGGCATTGGGCAATATTGTTGGTTCGAACGTTGCGAACATCACGCTCGTCCTTGGCGTTGCGGCGCTTATCGTGCCGTTGTTGGTTACCCGGGCCGTCATGGTCCGCGAGGCGCCGATCAGCCTCGCAGCGGTTGCGCTCTTCGCCTTCTTTACCCTGGGCGGCCTCGCGGTGTGGGAAGGCATTGCCATGCTGCTGGCCCTTGTCGCAATCCTGTCGTGGATTATTGTTGGCGGCAACGAGGACTCGATTGAAGAGCTCGAGATCGAGGAAGGGCGCTCGGTCGCCCAAAGCCTCGCCGTCACCGTCGGCGGGCTGATTGGGACGGTCATCGGCGCACAGCTCATGGTCTGGGGAGCGGTCGCTCTCGCCGCCGCAGTCGGGCTTAGCGGCGGCTTCGTTGGATTTACCCTTATCGCCATCGGTACCTCACTTCCCGAACTCGTCACCGCGGTTGCGGCTGCACGCAAGGGAGAGACCGAGCTGATCCTCGGAAACTTGCTCGGCTCGAATATGTTCAACAGCCTCGCTGTCGGCGGCGTCATTGCACTCGTCGGCGGGGGAGTATTCACCGATCCACTCACTGCCGAGTATGGCGTTGTTGCGATGGTCATCGTCGCCGTGATCACGTGGGTTTTCATGGTGACTCGACGCAAGATCACGCGCATCGAGGCGGTGTTTCTGCTCGGCGCCTACTTCTTTGTGGTGCTGATGATCTCAGATATCAGCCTCGGCGAATCTATCCGAGACCTCATACCGTCAGTCGCCTGAAGTCAGACGTGATCTCGGATGATTTCCCGCCAGTTCTTGCGGCGGTAGAGCGCACGGTAGCCTGTCGATAATGGCCGAACAGTACTGGATTGAAACGCTCGGCTGCCCGAAGAACGAAGTTGACTCGGACAAGCTGGTTGGGACCCTCTCCGCCGACGGAATGACCGCGGCCGAAAGTCCAGAATCTGCCGACCTCATCGTCGTCAATACGTGCGCATTCATCGAATCAGCTCGTGAAGAGTCCGTCGACACGATCCTCTCGTTACGTGACCGGGCCGAAGACGCAAAGTTAGTCGTTACTGGCTGTATGGCCGAACGCTACGGCGATGAACTCGACGACGCGCTCGAAGAAGTCGACACCGTTGCGGGCTTTGGCGTTCCCGTGACCCTGGGTTTGAAACCAACCAACGAGGCCATCCCAACGTTCGACTTGCTCAACCTCCCCCGGCCAGCGGCGTCACGCCCATGGGCATACGTCAAGATCGCCGAAGGGTGCGACCGCAACTGCGGGTTCTGTGCCATCCCGACGTTCCGAGGCCCCCAACGCTCCCGATCGATCAGTGCAATCCTGTCTGAAGTCGAATCGCTCGAAGCAAAAGAGATCGTCCTCGTGGCCCAAGACCTCGCCGCCTACGGGCGCGACCAGGGCCAGGGCGAGCGATCGATCGTGCCGCTGCTTACCGAGGTCGCCGAGCTCGTCGAACGAGTTCGCCTGCTCTACCTCTACCCGTCGGACCTGAACGAGCGGCTGATCGAAGCAATCCTGGCAACCGGAGTGCCGTACTTCGACCTGTCGCTCCAACATGTCAGCGCCCCACTCATGCGCCGGATGCGCCGCTGGGGAGACGGCGAACGATTCCTCGAGCGCATTGCCCACATCCGCCAGCTGTCTCCAGAGGCGGCGTTCCGGTCGAACTTTATCGTTGGCTATCCGGGCGAAACCGAAGCCGACCACGACGCCCTGTTGAGCTTCGTTGAGCAAGCCCAACTCGACTGGTGCGGCTTTTTCTCCTACTCACGCGAAGAGGGAACTTACGCTGCCGACCTCGATGGCCAGGTCGATCCGAGCCTCATGCAGGAACGGCTCCGTGAACTCAGCGAATTGCAGGACACCATCACGCAGAACCGTCGCGATTTGCTCATTGGACAAACCGTTGAGGTGCTCGTTGACGCACCTGGCATTGGGCGCACCCATCGCGAGGCCCCCGAGATCGACGGGGTCGTGCTGATTCCCGAACACCTCGACGTTGGCAGCATCGTCGACGTCGAGATCGACCATGCAATCGGTCCCGATCTTTTGGCTGTGGGCGCCGACGAGGATGCGTCCGGAGAATCAAACCAATGAGCGCGAATGATGCGGCCGCTGTTGGAGCGCTGCACCACATTGGACATTTTCTTGCGAACCCGGCCAACCTGATTACCGGTGCCCGAATTCTGGCATCGCCGATCGCCTTTCTGCTCATCCTCGCAAACAACGACACGGGCGGGGCGTCGTGGACGGTATTCGTCCTCGGATGGATCTTTGCGGCGACGGACTTGCTCGATGGATGGCTTGCCCGTCGATTCGATCTAATCAGTCGCTCTGGGGCATTCCTCGACCCACTGGCAGACAAAATCGTCGTCATTGGCGCCATGATCTGCCTCGTCGTCGTCGACCGCTACCACTGGCTCCCAGTCGCACTCATCGCCGTTCGCGAAGTTGTCATCACCGGATTCCGCAGCTATTGGGTGAAGCACAACCGCGCAGTTCCCGCTCGCAAATCTGGCAAGTACAAATCGATCGTGCAGGGTCTTGCACTCCAAGCGGCGCTGTTTCCACCGCTCGTCGACGCCGACCTCATCGTCACTGGAATGCTCTGGTTCGCCGTAGCGTTCACGGTGTACTCCGGCGGACGGTATCTGGCCGACGGTTCGGGTTCGACCAGGTTGAGCGGCAATATCGATGAGCACGTGACAGTAGAGAGCGAGTGATCAGTGCGTTGTGAAGTTGTAGCGGTCGGCAGCGAGTTGCTGCTCGGCCAGATCGCCGACACGAATTCCTCGTGGATTGGCCAAGAGCTCGCGGCGGTTGGCATCGATAGCCACTTCCAAACAAAGGTGGGCGACAACCTCACCCGCATGGTCGAGGTCATCACCGCAGCGCTGCACCGTAGCGACGCTGTCATTACCACCGGAGGCCTTGGTCCAACCCAAGACGACATCACTCGCGACGCCATTGCTGAAGTACTCGGCGTCGACCTTGCCGTCGATGACGAATTGCTTGCCACGATCGAAGGCATGTGGACATCGAGCGGTCGAACAATGCCAGCAAACAATCGTCTCCAAGCCCGGATTCCGGTCGGGGCGTCAGCCATTCCGGTGCAACCGGGAACGGCGCCGGGCATCGTGGCAACCTTCGACTTCCATGGCGAGACCAAGGTGTTGTACGCCGTGCCCGGAGTGCCGTGGGAGATGCAAGAGATGATGACCGGCTTCATCATCGAGGACCTGATGGACCGCTCGGGAGACACGTCGATCATCCGCTCCCGAACGCTCCGGACCTGGGGCCAATCCGAATCTGGTCTGGCCGAGATACTGGCAGACGAGATTGCTCGCCTCGACGAAACCGACTCGAGCAACGGCGGAGTAACGCTCGCATTCCTTGCGAGTGGGATGGAAGGCTTGAAGGTTCGCATCACCGCCAAGGGGGCGAATGAAACAGTGGTGACGGCGTTGCTCGACGACGAGGAGGCCCGGGTCCGAGACATCATTGGACCCATCGTGTTTGGACTCGACGATCAAAACATGGAGTCTGTGGTTCTCGACCTCTGTGCGTCCCACGGCCTGACACTCGCCACTGCTGAATCGCTCACGGGCGGGCTCATCGCCCAGCGACTCACGGCCATCTCCGGATCGAGCAAGGCCTTTCGCGGCGGCGTCATTACCTATGCCACCGACGTAAAGACGGCCCTGCTGAACGCACCCGACGGGCCATCGGTCAGCGAAGAGATGGTCGAGGCAATGGCGCGTGGTGCATGTGCGACCCTCGGCGCCGACGTGTCGGTCGCGACCACAGGGGTGGCTGGGCCCGACAGTTGGGAAGGCATCCCGCCGGGCACTGTGTGGGTAGCCACATGTGTGAACGGCGAGGTCGAAACACACCTCCTGCGCTACAAATTCGACCGGACTCGCATTCGGAACTTCACCACGATCACGGTGCTGAACCTGCTTCGCCAGCGCCTCGAAAAGTTATAAAGCCCTTACTACTCGCTCTTCTTCAGCATCATGGCGTTGCGAACCGCAACGCAGATCGTGTCACCGTGCTGATTGAACCCTCGGTGCTCGATGGTGACGATGCCGCGATCTGGTTTCGACGCACTTGTCCGGACAGCGATGATTTCTGACTCGACGCTGATCGTGTCGCCGTGAAAGAGCGGCGCTGGGAAGGTAACGGTCTCGAAGCCGAGGTTGGCAACGGTCGTGCCGTGGGTCAGTTCATGGACCGATATGCCGACGACGATCCCGAGGGTGAGTAGTGAATTGACGAGCGGTTTACCGAAACTTGTTGTCGCGGCGTACGCCGCGTCGAGGTGGATGGGAGCGGGGTTGAGCGTTGTTGTGGTGAAGCCGACGTTGTCGGCCTCGGTTATTGTTCGAGTAAGCGGATGGGTGATCACCGCGCCGATCTCGAACTCGTCGAACCACATACCCTTGGGCTGGAACTGCATGTGCTCAGTCTGTCAGGTTGGACGGGTCACGTTGTTGCCGACAGCGCGAAGAAGTCGTACTTATCGAGATCTGCGGCCGCAACGGTGTCCCACGGATATGGGCTTTGGCGTCCCCAGGCGTCGCTTTTTGTCATGTGCTCGGTGACGTGCTGAAGTCGAAGCATCTCATTCTTCGTGAGCGGTTCCAGGCGAATCCCGCCTTCGAGTGCAAGGGCAATGAGGCACGCCTCAAGATGATTCGCCGGCGGCGATCCACCCGGACGTTCGAGACGATTCCGGAGTTCGAGCGGAAGAAAGTCGGACAACACCTCAAGCGATTCGGTGAACTTCCACGGCATTGCAAAGTCGTCGCCAATGGGCTCCAACGACGCCAGGAACTGCTCTGCAGCATCGGAAATGCTGGTACCGGCGCTCGACATCTCGCCATGTTGACGCAGGTCATCCACCGTTGCACCGACGAACCTCATGCATTCCACCATAGATCTGAGATCGGCGCGTTGGGAAGTACCCTAAACCGCAAAATCGAACGAATTTTCAGACAAAGAACGGCACCCGGCGGACCGTCGCTATTCGGTCTCGTCTGTTTCTAAGCGTAACGAGGCGGAGTTCATGCAGTAGCGGAGCCCGCCAGCATCACGGGGGCCATCTGGAAACACGTGTCCAAGGTGTGCCCCACACGTTGCGCACAACGACTCGATACGTTCCATCCCAAAGGACACGTCACGCTTTTCCGCAACGGCCTCTTCGCCGAGCGGAATGGTGAAGCTTGGCCAACCAGAGCCCGATTCGTATTTCGTTTCGCTCGAAAACAGCGCTGCATCGCAGACACGGCAGTGATAGGTGCCCTTGTCTTTGGAGTCCCAGTATTCGCCGCTAAACGCTCGTTCGGTGCCCGCCAGTTGGGTGACCTCGTATTGTTCGGGAGTCAATCGCTCTCGGAGCTCTGCGTCATCGAAGGATTTCATATCAGCACCTTTCCTGTTCACGGCCCAGTACATGTCACGGGACGTACTCACGACAGTAGCGCCCCGATAGATTTCTGCATGTCCCTCGACCCCGAGGTTCATTTCGAGTTCTGACGATTGTCGGCATTCAGTAGAGGAGATGCACAGATGACCACCGCCACAGGCCACCGCTGGATCGACGTCGAGACCAACACGGTCCTCGACAGCTGGTATCCAGTTGGAGCCGAACCACTTCGTGCGTGTGCAGCTGAGAAGGCCGGCATTGTCCGTGGAGAGGCATTCGAAATCACAATCGATCACCACAGCGGTCCGGTCGGTGTCTCCGACGCCTACTTGCGGCTCCATTTGTTGAGTCGTCGTGAGGTCGCACCACATGGCATCACCCTCGACGGTGTCTTCGGAGCGCTTACCAACGTGGCGTGGACGAGCGCTGGACCGGTGCTTCCAGGCAACGTCGATGCATTAAAGGCAGCGTTAGCCAGCCACGGCGAACACGTTGGCGTGCACGGACTCGACAAGTTTCCGCGAATGCTCGACTACGTCGTGCCGAGCGGCGTTCGAATTGCGAATGCCAACCGGGTCAGGCTTGGCGCACACCTCGCAGAGGGCACGACCGTCATGCATGAAGGGTTCGTCAACTTTAATGCGGGCACACTCGGAAGCTCGATGGTCGAAGGCCGAATCTCGGCTGGTGTTGTGGTGGGCAATGGTTCCGACGTGGGCGGAGGAGCCTCGATTATGGGCACGCTTTCTGGGGGTGGCCAAGAGGTCATCTCGCTCGGCGAACGGTGCCTGCTCGGCGCAAACTCGGGCGTGGGCATCTCGCTTGGTGACGACTGCATTGTCGAGGCCGGGCTCTACCTGACGGCTGGAACAAAGGTCACACTGCCCGAAGGCGAGGTCCGACAAGGACGCGAACTCTCCGGCGTCAGCGGCCTGCTGTTCCGACGCAACTCGTTGAGTGGCGCCGTCGAAGCCGTGCCCAATGGCGCGGCCTGGTCAGGCCTCAACGAGGCGCTACACAAAAACTAGGGGAGAGGGTCAAGATGAGTTGGCTCGTCGGCTAGCCGAGAGGCTGGCCGACGGCCAGACCCGGCTAGCCAATAGCGGTGCCCGTCTCGATATCGAAGAAGTGGAAGCGGTCAGCATCGATGACAAGCTCGATGTCGGCGCCATTCTTGACTGGTGAGCGTGGGCTGACCCGGGCCACAAAGGTGGCCGTATCGAGGTCGTTGCTCAGGCCCTTCTCTGCCTCATCGTCAATGGCATCGGCAACGACGTAGGGCTCGGCGTCGAGCCCGAAGTGCACGATGATCTCCGAACCAAGAGACTCGACGAGTCGAGCGCTCGACGCGATCGTCCGCTTCGGATCTGGAGTGTCGACCGTAACGGCATCTTCCATATCTTCGGGCCGCAGACCAACAACGACGGTCTTGCCAATGTAGTCACCGAGGTTGCCCGACGTGATTGGAGGAATCGACACCGTGAAGTTGCCAATGGTCACGGTTGGGTCGCTAGCAGAACCGCCGAGCACACCTTCCATGAGGTTCATCGAGGGCGAACCAATGAAACCCGCAACAAAGACGTTTTCCGGCTCGTCATAGAGCTCTTGAGGAGACGCGACCTGCATGAGGTAGCCCTTGTTCAACACAGCAACACGGTCACCCATCGTCATTGCTTCGACTTGGTCGTGGGTGACATAGAGCGTGGTGACACCGAGTTCACGTTGGAGCGACGCAATCTCGGCTCGCATCGCAACACGGAGCTTTGCATCGAGGTTCGACAGCGGCTCGTCCATAAGGAACGCCTTGGGCTGGCGAACAATGGCTCGGCCCATGGCCACGCGCTGGCGCTGACCACCAGAAAGTTGGCCCGGCTTGCGATCGAGTTGCTCGGTGAGATCGAGGATTGTCGCGGCCTTCGAGACGCGGTCTTTGATCTCGGCCTTTGGAATCTTGGCAAGCTTGAGAGCGAAACCAATGTTGTCCGCAACAGTCATGTGCGGGTAGAGCGCGTAGTTCTGAAACACCATGGCGATGTCGCGGTCTTTGGGCTCGACATCGTTGACGACTCGGTCGTCGATCGACAGCGTGCCAGAGGAGATCTCTTCGAGGCCTGCGACCATGCGCAAAGCGGTCGATTTACCGCAACCCGATGGCCCCACAAGCACGAGGAACTCCCCGTCCTTGATCTCGATCGATAGGTCGTGTGTTGCCTGAAAGCCGTTTGGATAGACCTTGTTGATCTTGTCGAGCTTTACCTCTGCCATCGTCGTCCCCTCCGTAGATGTGTACCGGAACTATAGATCGTTGGCCCGTCCCGGTCCAAAGCAGAGGTCGCATGTTGTAAGCGTTTTCATCGTTGTGGACCGGTATGCCAGAAGGGTTCGCTACGCGGTGGCGGCGAGACGAATCAGAATTGCCGATTCGGGGTCGAGCGCTGGGAGTTGAAGGCCAAATCGCTCCAAGACGTCACCGGTGACCGCATCGATGCCGGTCGTGGTCCACTCGGGTTGACGGGTGGCCAAACCAAGCGAGCTGTCGGCAACAGCCACGAGCTCCACCGAATACGAACGCTGCGGGTCGAGGCCGAGCAAGGCCAGCCGTTCGGGGGTCCCATATCGAGCCATTTCGAGTTGGGCAACCGAATACATGGCCTCGCGTTTGTCGGCGCTCACGACGCCGAGGGCAACAAGTCCCGGATCGACACAATCGAGCTGCCACATCGTGCCGGAATGAAACAGGGAGCGGTGCGCTTTGTGCAGAGCAACAACCCGTGTAAGGCGCGCTCGATCCTCCTCGGTGGCGGCGCTCAGGTTCCATTCGATGCCGAAGTGGCCAAACATTGCCGTCGTTCCGCGGAATCCCAAGGTATGGCGGCGCCCCGACGTATGCGATGTCCCCGAACCAACGTGTGCGCCCATAAGCTCAGGTGGGAACCATCGAAGAAAGCCTCGTTGGATTCGTTGCCTCGCCAACGCGTCGTTGCTATCGCTGGTCCACACGCGATCGGTGCGTTCGAGAATGCCCAAGTCGGCTCGGGCGCCACCGGACGAGCAGCTCTCGATGTCGACTCCAGGGTGCCGTTCACGCAAGGTGTCGATTAACCGGTAGACCGCAAGCGTTTGATCGTGAGACGCAGCACGAACGCCCGAGGCAGGCTGGGTGTGATCTCGGTTCATGTCCCACTTGACGTACTGCACGTCGTGGTTTGTGAGCAGCCGATCGAGATGGTCGAGGATGTAGCCGAACGCGTCGGCGTTCGTCAGGTCGAGGAGCAGCTGATCTCGCCCGAGAACCGGTGCATATCCAGGGACGCTCAGTACCCAGTCCGGGTGTGCTCGGTAGAGGTCAGAATCGGGATTGACCATCTCGGGTTCGACCCAGATGCCCATCTCCATTCCAAGACCTCGCACGTGTTCGATCAGCGGAGAAAGACCGTTGGGCCAGACCGAGTCGTCAACCCACCAGTCACCGAGGCCAGCGTCATCGTTACGTCGGCCGTGGAACCATCCATCGTCGAGGACATACCGTTCGGCTCCAACCTCGCAAGCCCGATCGGCAAGATCTTTGAGCACCTCGAGATCATGATTGAAATAGACGGCTTCCCACGTGTTCATGTGCACGGGACGCGCCGAGGTGATTTGCTCGTGCTGTGGTCGCGATCGTACGAACTCGTGAAACGACTGGCTTACCCCGTTCATGCCAGAAGAGCTCATTGCGAGGTAGAGCGTGGGGGAGTCGTAGTGCTCGCCCGGTGCGAGACGAACCTCACCTGCGAGGAGTGTCTCCCCAAGCTGCAGGACGCGCCGGCCATCGGTCAGCACTTCGGCACGCACCGACGAGTTGCCCGACCAACCAAGATGGGCGCCCCACACGGTGCCGTGCCGATTTGAGAAGCCCGCGGTGCCAGCCATAATCCACGGCGACTTGTCATGGGACGTGCGGCCACGGCGGTTTGTTTGCTCGATCGCCCCTGCTCGCCATGGCAGACGAACCTCTTGGAACTCATGGACCCAGCGGCCCTCGGAGACCTGCACTTCGGTAATGGCGTCGCCGACGGGAACGGTGAGACGA
Organism: uncultured Acidimicrobiales bacterium; assembly: GCA_938084885.1. GTDB lineage: Bacteria > Actinomycetota > Acidimicrobiia > Acidimicrobiales > SHLQ01 > SHLQ01. Next base: position 209 of record CALKGG010000096.1, on the reverse strand, counting down.
CAGGCGGTCAAGAGGTAGTCGGTGTCGCCGTCGTTGTGGATTTGCACCGAGATGGTCGCAACTCCGCTCGGCGTGATTGCAATGTCCGACACGATGCGCAGACCAGCCTGTGTGTCAGTACTCGTGATGACTACGTGCTGTTCGGCTTCGTCGACCGAATCGACAACGAAGCGCGGTGACCATGTCGAGCCATCTGCGCGCAAGCCCTC
>CALKGG010000095.1 GCA_938084885.1 uncultured Acidimicrobiales bacterium | reverse complement strand
GCGGCGCAGCAGGGCTTCGTCGTAGGTCCATCCGTTGTGTAGTGCGTTGCGGGCGAGGTTTCGCTCGACGAGGCGGCCAGTGGTCGTCGACAGGAGAAAGGCCACTCGGGCGTCGGCGGCCCGAATGTGGGTCATGCGTGTATTGAGGTCGCCATGGTCGGCGTCGAGCTCGGTGATGACGTGTTCGAGGTGTACGAGCGGGGAGTGGTCTATGGATAGGAGGGTGCGGGCTTCGTCGATGAGCGGGGTGAGCGCTCGCTGTGCGTCGTCGATGGTCGCGGCGGTAGTGGCGTAGGCCTCGAGGAGCCGGGCTTGCATCGCGGTGTTAAAAACGATCCTGGTATTAAAAACAATCGACATGTATTGAAAGGTACGGGTACGCACGGTGATGATCCAAATCGACGGTAATGTGTGCAGCAGCGATCGAGGCGGCCAAACAACCCGTACACCTGGCCTGTTTGTTGCCTTTTCGGCACTGCTGGCTAAAGGCGCGAGCGACTACGTCGATCTCGAAGAAGTTGGTGTTGCCTGTGGCCTACCGAACGGAACGCTCGGAATTCGCTAGTAGACCAGCATCACCGTCAACGGGTATGGCGTGCATCACATCACGATCCACACTCGGCAGTCACGTTGACGTATCGGGAGTTCGTTCAGCCCTTTTGTGCCCGGTTGGCCCGGCCATTCCAACAACCGCGATGCCAGTGACGGCGTAGGTCGACGGCTTCGGGCGGCACCGCAACGATGTGTCCGAGCCCCTTGGGGATGTCGCGATTGCAGCCCGGACACAGGTAGACCTTGTTTGCCTGATAGGGCTGAATGGCGCGGGTCTCTGCGCCTTCCCAGAAGTCGAACTTGGGTTTCTTTGCCACGAGACCAGTGTGCCAGCGGCGCCCGACCCCGCGAACTCGTTGCTGCATTTGTTACCGTCCGTGTCATGACTGGAGTGCTGTCGGCTGTGCGACATTTCGCCGAGATGAGTTGGTTGGTGAAGATTGCTGGGCTTTTGGCCGTGTGCTCGATGGTCCTCGTTGGCGCGGTATCGGCGGCCGGTGCCAACAGCCCGTTGGTGAGCCAGCCCATTACGAACCGTGGGGTGACCCTCGAGTTGACGCCGTTGGTCGAGTTGCCCGACACCAGCCGAGGCGCCGCCCGCATCAACCATTTCGCTACCGCTGGCGATCGCCTGTTCGTCGTCGAAGATCACTCGGGCACTATCTATGAGATCGAACGCAATGGACGCACTGCAGTGGCGACCGTGTTCTTCGATGTCGGTGCGGCAATTCCGACGGCGACGGGACGCGATCTGAACATCGACAATTCGTTTCATGGGGGTTTGCGAGGTGTGGCGTTCCATCCCGAGTTCGAAACCAATGGGCTGTTCTATACGACCGCGATGGAGGATCGTCCAGCCAACCCGACTCCGGCGAGTTACTTGAGTGACGTGGCGAACCCCATGCCCGCCGACAGTGTGCTGATCGAGTGGCGCGCCGATACAACGACGGGCACGGTGGCAGCCGACAGCTATCGGGAAGTGTTCCGGGTGGGTATGCCCGTGTTCGATCATCCCATTCGTCAGCTGGCGTTCAACCCGTTCAGCGTGCCCGGCGACGACGACTACGGGTTGCTGTATGTGGCCCATGGCGATGGCAGTGTTCTGTCGGCGACCGCTGGTGGCGGCGTGAACAACGATGCGTTGGGCAAGATTTTGCGTGTCGATCCGACGCCGTCCGGGGGTCGTGGTTGGACGGTGCCGCCGGCGAATCCGTTCGTCGGTAATGGGTCGATGATCGACGAGGCGTATTCGATTGGCCATCGCAACCCGCATCACCTGTCATTTGCCGCCGATGGCCGCGGCGGTGTGCATCTTCTTGTCGCTGAAGTGGGCCGGGACAACGTCGAAGAGGTCAACGTGATCACCGCCGGCTCGAACTACGGATGGAGCCAGCGCGAGGGCACGTTCGTGCACCTCGATAACGGCGAAGGGCTGGTTACGGGTGTGGCCGGCCTTCCGGTAAACGACGCACTGAATGGTTTCACCTATCCGGCCGTGCAGTTCGGACATCAAGGCGTGCCCGGTGCGGGATTTGGCGGCCAGGCAATCGCCGGTGGTTTCGTTGTCGACAATGGTTCCGAGCTCAGTGGCGAATACTTCTTTTCTGATTTCCCGCTCACCGGCGACATCTACCATTCGACGCTCGACGACATGCTCGCAGCGGTCACCGAGCTCGATGCGGGTAATCCGCGTCGAGATTCACCCGATGACCTGACCCAAGCGGAAATTTCGACCGTCGCGGTGACGATCGATCACGATGCCGATCCGGACACTCCGGCGTTGGTTCGCCAGCACCCCCGCGATGTGTTCGACGATTCAGCGAACTACGACGGTTCGGGTCGGGCCGACGTGCGATTTGGGCAGGGCCCTGACGGCGAGATGTATGTGTCAAGCAAGCGGAACGGCACGATTTACCTGGTGGTCAACTCGTTGCCGGTCGAGCGTGAACCGCAGCGCTGTGCGGGCCAGGTTGTGACCGTCGATGGTTTGGTCGGAACGCCGGGCAACGACGTGATGGTCGGAACTCCTGGTGATGATGTGATTCGCAGCTTGGGTGGTGACGATGTGATCTGTGGGCTCGGCGGCGATGACATGATCATTTCTGGACGCGGCAATGACGTGGTCTATGGCGGTCCGGGTGACGATGTACTTCGTCTTGGACGGGGCAGCGACGAAGCGTTTGGTCAGCGTGGGCGTGACGATATTGACGGCGGCAAGGGCCACGACCGGTTGCGTGGGCACAACGGTGCTGATCGCCTCGTTGGCAACCGTGGCAATGATGTGCTGGTCGGCGGAAATGGCGATGATTCCCTGCTCGCTGGCCGGGGGACAGATAGCACCCGAGGTGGGGGCGGCAGCGACCGGTGTGTCGCGAGCGAGCTCGAGGTCTCCTGCGAGCAGTAACTGCGTCGCTGCTCGGGTGAAAGTGTCGAACATTGCCTGCGTAGGGTCGTGGTGTCGCGCAATGCGTCCGGTTTTGGTTGCGTTCGGTTAGGTTATGTGCGTCTCGTCGCACGCAAGGTGGTCGAGGTGGTAGTGGGGGTGTGAATGGTGGTTTGGGCGAAGCGTTTTCGAGGGTCGACGTTGGTCGCGGTGGCGGTTGCGTTCGCCGTGGTGTTGGTGGGTGCGGCGGTGGTGTGGGCGCCGAGTGAGGCGCTCGGGCAGGTCGATCATTCGCTCGACCGCAGCTATTGGGGTGCGGCAAACACGGTGGTCCCGGTGTATGACACGGCGTGGGATATGGGTGTGCAGGTCACGCTTGGCGAGGGTGAGGAGTACATGGACTTCTTGTCAGACGCCGGGTTCTCCGGTTTTGCGACGACGTATTTGGGGGCGATTCATCGGCCTGCTGTCCGACCTGACCAGGAGGATATGTTCGTCAATCGGGATGGTCGTGGCAACGAGGTGGCACGGTGGGATGAGGCGACGGGCAATCTGATTATGGACCCCAACCATGCCGACCATTTCGAAGACCTTCTCGATGCCGCGCACGACCGGGGGCTCCGCGTGATGCTGTTGGTCTTTTGGGAGCGCAAGTCGGTTGAGGAATATGGGCTGATCAACGAGGGAAATGCGTATAACTGGGCCAATCAGATCGGCAGGCGGTTCAAGGACCATCCGGCGATCCAAACCTGGACGCTCGGGGGTGACGCTGGCACCGACGACGCTCGCACGCAGTTGTGGACAAACGCGGTGCGGGGTCTTCGTGATGCGGGCGTGACCGGCGATATCAACTTTCATACGGGGTCGGCTCCGGCTCGTCGCGTGAACCAGGTGAATGCTGATTGGAACTCTGCGCAGTTGGTTCAGACCAGTCACTGCGCTGGCACCGAGCTCGCCACGTCTCGTCTTGAGCGGGTGATGCGCGAGACCGATACGCCGGTGTGGGTGGGGGAGTCTCGTTATGAGGGCATCGATGCCACATGGTGCGATCCGCAGGTTTCGATTCCGACGGCCGATGACATCGTTGCTGATGCTCGGTCGTTTCTCGAGACCGGAGTTGCCGGCATCCTCTATGGCCACAACGAGCGTTGGCAGTGGGGTCATGGGCTCGAGGGGAGTGGCGGCGAGGGCTGGCAGAGCGTCAGGGAGAGCTTCGCGGCTCCGGGTGCGTTTGCGTTGATCGACGCGTTGACGGTGGAGCAACCGTCGATGCCAGCCGAACCAGCGCCGATCGAACCGGTGATCACCGAGGTGTTGGCCGAGGTGGCCGAACCAGAGCCGGTGTTGTGTGGTGGCGAGCGGGTGACAGTTGTTGGGTCTGTGGGAACACCGGGCGACGATGTGATCGTCGGAACGGCCGGAGCCGATGTCATTCGTGGCTTGGGCGGCGACGACATCATCTGTGGCGTGGGTGGCAACGACACGATCTTCGCTGGCCGGGGCAATGACGTTGTGTATGGCGGGCGGGGAGCAGACACAATTCGCCTCGGCCCGGGCAATGACGAGGCTTTTGGTCAGCGTGGGCGTGATGACATTGCGGGCGGTAAGGGCAACGATTCATTGCGGGGCAACAGCGGGAATGACCGTCTAGTCGGCGGCCGGGGTGACGATGTTGCTCGGGGTGGTCGGGGTATTGACCGTTGCACTGCGAGCGAGCTCGAACGGGGCTGCGAGTAGGTTCGCCCTCACGCGTTGCGAAGGTTTGATCGTCGAATGACACACGTGAAACTTTGTGTGTGCTACTACTTTTTTGGGCGGAGTGAACGGGCTGCGTCCATTTGGTGGAAGGCGGAGCGTGAACATTCGTCGCTTTGTATTTGCGGGCAGTGTCGTGGTGATGTTGATGGCATCGGGGCTGGGTCTCCTTGCGCTGGGTGCGTCAACTGAGTCGTTGGTGATCAACGAGATTCACTACAACCCACCAGGTGCTGATGACCCTTTGGAGACCGAGTTCATCGAGCTGCACAATCCGTCGGCTGTCGATCTCGATGTGACCGGATACACGATCGACGATTCGGGGTCTTCGGGAAAGACGCCACCGACGACGCTCACGCTCGATGGGGTCATTCCTGCCGGCGGATACGTGATCATTGCTGATGTTGTTGACGATGCGGTCGCTCGTTGGAATGTGACGCCCTTTGCCCTCAAGGACTTTGGGTTGAGCGGAAATGGCGACACGGTGACGGTGCGCGACGCTGCGGGCGAGATTGTGGACGAGGTGGTCTACGACAACAATTCGCCGTGGCCGGGAGAGCCCGACGGCGTTGGTCCATCGCTCGAGTTGATCAATGCGCTGTCAGACAATTCGGTGTCGAATGCGTGGGCGGCATCGGTTGGAGACCCGACGCCTGGTCGGGTGAATTCGGTGGTTGGTTCGACGCCGTCTGAGCCCATTTCGCAGGTCGTTGCAACGCCGAGCGCTCCGGCGCCGGGCCAGCCAATCACGGTGAGTGCCGAGGCGCCGGGGGAGACGGCACCGCAGCTGATCTATGTGGTTGGTTTTGGCGACGAGCAAACAATCAGCATGAGTGATGATGGTACGGGGCCCGACCCAACAGCTGGTGATGGCGTGTTCACCGCGGTCATTCCGGGCCAGGAGGCTGGCGAGTTGGTGCGGTATCGCATTGTTGGCCCTGTTGGTGGCGAGGAGTTCCCGACCGGCGACGCGCGGCGGTATGAGGGCGTGGTCGTTGCGGGGGCCAATGGGATCGATACGGGTCTTGTGACGATGGAATGGTTCATCCCCGAGGTCGAGTATCGCTTCATCTATGACAACTCCGAGATTCGTGATCGGTACGTGTCGGGATCGGTGCTGGCAATCAATGGTGTTGTCTATGACAACATGGAAGTGAAGGTTCGTGGTGGCGACAACCAGCGCCAGAACCACGACAAGCAAGGGTGGAGCTTCGATATGCCAGGGGGAGTGGATTTGGTCCACCCCGATATCGATGTTCCGTATGCGATCGACGAGTTCGCTCTGACCTCTGAGCGGGGATGGACATTTGGTCGGGTCAAGGCGTCTTGGGAGATTTTCTCGGCAGCTGGTTTCCCTGAGGTGAGCCATCAGCACGTGCAGGTGTTGCGCAATGGTGAGTTCGATGGCATCTACCGGTTCCATGAGAAATTGGACGGAACGTGGCGGGACAACAACGGGATCGACGGCGATTTCTATAAGGCGGTTGTTCCGGGCTTTGATGCGAGCGGGCGTGGGTTCGAGAAGAAGCCTGACGACGGCAACAACCAGCCGGTGATCGATCTGAGCATTGCGTTGGAGGGTGCCGATACGTCGGCAAAGGCCGACTACTTGTACGACACGATCGATCTACCGAATGCGGTGAACTATTTCGCGGTGGCAACAATTGTCGGGCATTTCGATTCGGGGGTGCAGAACTTCTATTTGCATGAGGATGGGTCGACGGGGTTGTGGGAGATCTATCCGTGGGATCTGACGAACACCTTTGGTGTGCAAGGCCCGACGTGTCCTGATCTTCGTGCGCTGTCGCTGGATTGTGTGCGAAACGAGTTGTACGACTCGCTGGCGGCGACGCCTGGATTTGAGGACATGCTGTGGCGCCGGGTGCGAACGTTGATCGATGGTCCGTTTGCTGACGGAAACATTGAGGGCATTGTCGCTGAGTATCAGGCGTTGGTGAGTAGCGCCGAGAAGCAGGCCGATGATGCGAAGTGGAACTCGACGGCTGCCTATAACTCGGCGGGGTTGGTGAATCGGGAGATCGATACTCGCCGCAACGGGTTCCTTGGGTTGGGTGAGTTGCCCGGTTCTGCGTCGGCGAGTCCGGGTGTGGTTATTAACGAGATTGCGGCGAGTTTGAATGATTCGCCGGATTGGATCGAGTTGTTTAATCCGACTGGTGAAAGTGTCGATCTTTCGGGTTGGACGCTTCCTGGGGTCGATTTGGTCGCTCCGCAGGGAACGGTGATTTTGCCCGGCGGGTATGTGGTGGTGACTCGCAGCATTCCCGAGTTGCTTCAGGCATATCCGGATATGGCAAATGCTGTGCTAGTTCAGGCCGACGGTGGCGTGAGCAGTGGTGGCGAGCTTCTCGAGTTGCGCACTGCGACCGGTGTGGTGGTCGATTCGGTTGAGTTTGGTGATTCGGCGCCGTGGCCGAGTGATCCGGCCGTGGGTTCGTTGACGCTGTCGTTGGACGAGCCCGCGTCGAATAACGCAGAGGCTGCAAGTTGGGGTGTGTCGTCGGCGCCGGGTGGCACGCCGGGCGAAGCGAATGAGACGGTTGCTGGCACGGTGGAGGTTCCTCCGCAGGTTGTCATCAACGAGTTGCATTACAACCCAGCTGATGGCGGTGTGGAGTTTGTCGAGCTGTTTAACGCGGGGCCTTTGGAGGTCGATGTTTCGGATTGGGATCTCGATGGCATGATCAGCTTTGCTTCGGGCACAATTATCGAGGCGGGCGGCTATCTGGTCGCGACCGAAGATCTGTCGGTGTTCCAAACGCTGTATCCGGGTGTGGATGCAGTGCAGTGGGATGCCGAGAAGGATTTGAAGAACGGTGGCGAGGGTGTGAGCCTCGAATCGGCGTCGGGTGTGGTGATCGACGAGGTCGATTACGACGACGGCACGGACAATGGCGAGGATGTGTTTCCGAGTTCGCCTGATGGTGATGGTCCGTCGCTTGCGTTGGTTGATGCGTCTTTGGATAACGCTCTGCCGGGGAGTTGGGCTGGGTCGTTGGTCGATGGCGGCAGTCCTGGTGCGGTGAACTCTGTGGCTGGTGCTGACCCTGGGGATCCGGTTGACCCTGGGGATCCGGTTGACCCTGGTCCGGTTGTTCCAGGTGCTGGGGTGCTGTTTGAGGTGACGGCTCGGGGCACGACGGGTCGTGAGGTTGTGCCAGTTTCGGTGAACAACGCGCCGGTTGGTGTGTTGAGCTTTTCGTCGTCGGTGTCGACACAGTCGGTGGTGTTGCCTGCGGGCACGACCTTTGATGAGGTGGTGCTGTCGTTTGGTGATGGTCCGAGTAGCGATGTGATCTTCTCGTCGTTTGCCCTTGGTGGTGAGGTGCGAACAATGACTGTTGGGGAGGTGTTGGCGTCGGGGCAGTGGGTCAATGGTGCGGGTTGTACCGATCTTGGTGATCCAGTGCATTCGACCTTGCATTGTCGGGGCGTCGTGCAATTCCCCGAAACTGAACCCCCAACGACTGAACCCCCAACGACCGAACCGCCAACGACCGAACCCCCAACGACAGGGCCGCCGAGCTCGGGCGTGGAGTTCTCGGTGACTGGCCGGGGAACGACTGGTTCTGAGGTGGTGCAGGTTCGGGTGAATGGGTTTGTGTCTGAGACAGTGTCATTTGATCGGCAGGTGTCGACTCGGGTGGTGACACTTCCTGTGGGGACGTCGTGGGACGATGTTGAGTTGTTCTTTGGTGATGGTCCGTCGATGGATGTGATCTTCTCGTCGTTTGTGCTTGGTGGCGAGACGCGGTCGATGGTTGTTGGGGAGGTGTTGGCGTCGGGGCAGTGGGTCAATGGTGCGGGTTGTACCGATCTTGGTGATCCAGTGCATGCAACGATTCATTGCCGTGGCGTTGTGCAGTTCCCAACGGCGAGAGATGTCGGCGAACCAACAACCCCAACGACCCCGCCGACCGGCAGCGGCGACACGTTGGCCGTTACTGGCCGGGGCACGACGGGCAACGAGTTGCTATCGGTTCGGGTCAATGGGTTCACGGTCGACACGGTGTTGTTGTCTCGGGAGAGCACGACCCAGGTTGCCGACCTTCCAGCAAACACGTCGTGGGATGACATCGAGCTGTTCTTTGGTGATGGGCCGCTAATGGACGTGATTCTCGACGGCTTCGAGTTGGGCGGTGAGTCACGGGCAATGGTTGCGGGTGACGTGTTGGTATCGGGGCAGTGGACTCGTGGGCCTGGGTGTTCGAGTCTTGGTGCTCCGTTGTTTGCAACGATTCATTGCCGTGGCGTTGTGCAGTTTCAATAGGCGGCTTGGGTGTGTCGCATATTGCAGGGGAAGGGCGGAGGTGGTGGTGCTGAGTGAGCTAGAACGGGGATGACGGAGAAGTACCTGCTGACATTCCCGAGTGACATATTTCTAATTCTCTACCACGCAACGCAGCTGCTACTCTCCCTTTGGGCGGGCACAGCACACGGTCTGTGTGGTTGTAGGTGTTTGGAGAGGCAGAACTCATGATAGGTATTGCAGGTTTGCTGCGTCCGGCGTTGCAATGGGCGTATACCCGGCCACAGTTGTTTCCGAAGGTCATCGATATTGCGATTTGGCCTGTGGCGTTGGCCCTTGGTGCCATTCTCAAGTTGGTGTTCGGTTTTGCGAGCACTGGCCCCGAGCTGATCGTTATTTGTGTTGTGGCGATGGGGCTTCAGGCCGTGTTCGGGTGGGCGACTGGCCTCTACAAGCACCGGTGGCGTGTCTCATCGTTCGACGAGGTGATGGCGTTGAGTTCGGTGTGGGCGGCGACGACGATCGTTCTGGTTTTGGCCAACTACGTCGCCCGTGTGGGTGGCATTACCGACCTTCCCACCACGGCGGTCAGCATTGGTGCGCTTAGCGCACTTGTGTTGTTCGGAGCGTCCCGCGCGGTCTGGCGTCGCTATTGGGAGCAAACGCGTCGACCTGTGGCTGACGGATGCAAACGCACCATCGTGTTCGGTGCTGGTGAGGGTGGTTCGCAAATCATCAAGGCGATGCTGGCCGACCCCGACAGTGACTATTTCCCTGTTGCGCTGCTCGATGACGACGAGCTGAAAGCCAACCGCGAGTTGGATGGCGTCAAGGTGTGGGGCACAAGGCATGACCTTGCCCGGGTTGCGGTGTCGCGAGAGGCTGAGGTGCTGCTCATTGCGGTGCCAACCGCCAACTCGTCGCTCATCAAGGAACTCACGACGAGCGCTCGTGAGGCCGGCCTCGAGGTTCGGGTGTTGCCAAGTGCTGCGGATTTGGTTGGGAAGATGACGTTGGCCGATGTGCGGCCGCCGACGGTCGACGACTTGCTGGGCCGTGATCCGGTCGAGATCGATCTTGAGAGTGTGGTCGATTACATCCGTGGCAAGCGTGTGCTCATCACCGGTGCTGGGGGCAGTATCGGCAGTGAGCTCAGCCGTCAGGTTCGTGGCTTTGGCCCGAGCGAGCTGTACCTGCTCGATCGCGACGAGAGCGCCCTTCACGGCGTGCAGTTGTCGATGGAAGGCCGTGCGCTTCTCGACAGCGACATGCTCGTTGTTGGAAATATTCGTGACCGCGAGCGCATGTT
>CALKGG010000094.1 GCA_938084885.1 uncultured Acidimicrobiales bacterium | reverse complement strand
ATGGCCTGTGCCGCGAACTCGACAGTGCCGTCTGCCTGGACTCGGAGTTCTTCGATGTAGCCATCGCACGCGCTCAGGAACAAGGCGGCAAGGAGAACGAAACCGAGGCGAAAACGCATTGGGCTGAGTGTTCCACGGCGGGTGAGCAAATGCACGCTCGAAGGCCGGGTTGGTGACACTTCTTACATGTCGCCCAGCCGTCGGGCCCTCTTTTCTCACCGCACCACTACACTTTCCGAGGGCGAGTGAGCCGAAGTCCGGTGAGATCCCGGCACTGTCCCGCAACGGTGATGTCGAGTGCGCAATGCGCACCCGAACAAGTCCGGTCGAATCACTTGCCTTCCCATACTTTCAACCATCGCCCTCGAGGAAGGGGCTGGTCGACCACGGTTTCCTGTGTGCGATCAGCAAGGAGACCACATCATGACGAATCGTCCACGTAGCGCAGCCGTTGGCTCGCTCTCGAAGTTGCTTGCACTCGTGCTTGCTCTCGCCCTCGTCGCTGCTGCATGCGGCGACGACACCACGGTGCCTATCACCGCCGAAGCTCAAGCCGCATCCGATGCCATCGACGCCGCCGAGAACGGCGATGAGCCCGAAGAAGCCATGGAAGACGAAGCCATAGCAGACGAAGACGCCATGGAAGATGAAGCCATGGAAGACGAAGACGCCATGGAAGATGAAGAGGCTATGGAAGACAGCGCCGACGTGCGCATCGTGTCGATGAGCCCGACCGCGACCGAGATGCTGTTCGCCATTGGCGCTGGCGACTACGTCGTTGCCGCCGACAACAACTCGAACTTCCCGGCTGATGCTCCAACCAATGCGGATCTCACGAACTTTCCAGTCAACGTCGAGGGCATCATTTCCTTCGAGCCAACACTCGTCGTCACAAGCAGCCCAATCGAAGGCCTTGCCGCCGTCGGCATCGAAGAACTCGTGCTCCCATTTGCAGCCACGTTTGACGATGCTTACACCCAGATCGAACAGCTCGGTGCAGCGACCGGCCAGATCGGCGAAGCAGCCGAGCTCGTCAGCGAGATGCAAAGCAACATCGCCGCCATCGTCGAGGGCACAGACACTCCCGACACCGCGCTGACCTACTACCACGAGCTCGACGACACCCTGTTCAGCTCGACCAGCTCGACATTTGTAGGCCAGGTGTACGCACTCTTTGGTCTCGAGAACGTTGCCGATGCGGCCGACCCTGATGGCGAGTCCTTCGGTTTCCCACAGCTCAACGCAGAGTTCCTTGTGACCGCCGATCCCGACCTGATCTTCCTCGCCGACACGGTCTGCTGTGGCCAAACCGCCGAGACCGTCGCTGCTCGCCCGGGCTGGGACGCCCTTGCAGCGGTCACCAACGGCAACATCATCGAGCTCAACGATGACGTTGCAAGCCGTTGGGGTCCACGCCTCGTCGACTACGTACAGGCAATCTCCGACGCGATCGCTACCGCCAACGTGCCGGTTGCGAACTAGCGGATTCGCTGTTCGCTCGACGCTCGCCACAGAATTACTGTGAGATGAACGCACGCCCCGCCTCGATCCGAGTTTCGTGGATCGTTGGCGGGGTCGCGTTCGTTCTCGGCTCGATTGCGCTCGCCCTCGTGATCGGCCCAACGCCGATCGACCGGTCCGGCGTCCTCATCGAGTCGTTCGACGCGGCCCTACCCGGCAGCTTCGACTCGGGACTGACCGATCAGCAGCAGTCGATCGTCGCCAACTTGCGACTCCCCCGAGTCGTCCTTGGACTGCTCGTCGGCGCATCACTGTCAATCTCGGGAGCCACATTCCAAGGCGTGTTCCGCAACCCCCTCGCCGACCCCTACCTCCTCGGCGTTGCCGCTGGTGGAGGGCTCGGGGCGACCATTGCATTCGTGTATGGGCTCGGTGATGGTCAAGGCTGGTTCGACCTTGTACAAGTCTTCGCATTCGCCGGGGCCCTGTCCGCGGTGTTCCTGGCCTGGGTCATGGGCAATGCAGCGAGCGCCGGCGTGACCGAACTGGGTGGCGATCGCCAGAGTTCGGCAACGTCGCTCATTCTGGCAGGTGTTGCGGTCGCGAGTTTCTTCACCGCTATCCAATCGTTCCTCCAACAGCGAAACACCGAGGACATCCGTCAGGTCTATACCTGGCTGCTCGGAGGGCTTACAACATCGGGTTGGACCGAGGTCATCCTGCTCCTTCCAATCGCCACGATCTGCGTGGCGCTGCTACTCCCGTCTGGGCGGATGCTCGACGTCCTCGCGGTTGGCGACGACGAAGCAACAATGCTCGGAATGTCGGTCAACCGAGTACGACTTGCCCTCGTAGTCATTGCGTCTTTGCTCACCGCAAGCGCCGTTGCGGTAAGTGGACTGATTGCATTCGTGGGACTCATCATTCCCCACACGGTGCGCCTCGTGTTCGGCTCGAGCTACCGGATCATCGTGCCGATGTCGGTGATCGTCGGCGCGGGGTTCCTCACGCTCTCGGACCTCGTGGCTCGCACTGCGCTCAGCCCATCAGAACTGCCGATCGGAGTCGTCACGGCCTTCTTCGGTGCGCCGTTCTTCGTCGTCATCTTGCGAACAGCGGTGTCGCGATGAACCAACAGATGCAAGAGCCGGCGCTCAGCGTCACAAACATCTCGTTCCGCGTGAAGGAGGCAACGCTTCTCGACGGGATCTCCTTCGATGTTGCCCCAGGCGAATGGATCTCGATCATCGGCCCAAACGGCGCAGGAAAGTCAACGCTGCTCCGATCGATCTCGGGAGCGTCACGGGCACGAGGCAACGTGGAGGTCTTCGGTGAACCGCTGATGAACCTCGCACCGAAAGACCGGGCCAAGCGCGTTGCATGGGTCCCCCAAACTCCAACGGTGCCAGTGGGAATGAGCGTCATTGACTACGTCCTGCTCGGTCGCACGCCATACCTCCACCCACTCGCGAGCCCGTCGAAAAGGGATGTCGCGACAACCAAAGACATTCTCGAGGAACTCAGCCTCGAATCCTTTGCGCGGCGCGCCGTCGAGACGCTCTCCGGTGGAGAACGTCAACGAGTGGTCATTGCCAGAGCGCTCGCGCAAGACACGCCGATCATCCTGCTCGATGAGCCAACGAGTGCGCTCGACCTCGGCCATCAACAAGACGTCCTGTTGCGCCTCGACCGCCTTCGCGCCAATGGTGAGCGCACGATCATCTCGACCATGCACGATCTTACGCTGGCGGGGCACTTCGCCGATCGGGTCCTGATGCTGTCGAAGGGAACGGTGGCCAGCATCGGGCCAGCAGCCGAGGTACTTACTCGCAGCAACATCGCCGAGCACTATGGCGCTGATGTGTCCATCACCAACGTCAGGGGCACCATCGTCATCTCGCCGACGATTTCGACCCCGTCCTCGTTCGAACTCCCCGAACACTTCAATCAGCACCACACACCTCCAGCCAAGAACACGAATTCCGAAACAGAAAGCAGCAGCATGAGCAGCGACGCAACAGCCGAACCAGTCACCGAGACACCCGACAAAGAGTCCCACCGGGTGGCCAAGTCACTCGTGCTCGTCAACACCGGAGATGGCAAGGGCAAGTCGAGCTCGGCGTTTGGGATGATGATTCGGGGAGTGGCCCGCGACTGGAATGTCGCCGTTGTCCAGTTCGTCAAGTCTGGCGATTGGAATGTTGGCGAAGAGAAGGTCGGCCGACAGCTCGGCGTTGATTGGCACAACGAAGGTGATGGGTTCACCTGGTCATCGGACGACCTCGAACATGACAAGGCCATTGCGCAAGCTGGTTGGGACAACGCAAAGGCGCTGATCATGGCTGGCGAACATCAGCTCATCATCCTCGACGAGCTCACCTATCTCATCAATTGGGGCTGGATCGACGCGGGCCCCGTGTACGACACGATCACGAACCGGCCAAAACACGTGAGCATCGTGGTCACTGGTCGAGACGCACCCCAGGGGCTCATCGACGTGGCCGATACCGTGAGCGAAGTTGTGAAAGTGAAGCACGCGTTCGACAACGGCATCTTGGCAAAGCGCGGCCTCGACTACTGATGACTGACTCCGGATCGATCCAACTCGGTAGAGGACTAACGCTGCTCCTCGGCGGGGCGCGCAGCGGAAAGAGCGACCTCGCCGTATCCCTCGGCCAGGCCTACCCGGGCAATGTCGTTTTTGCGGCAACGGCCGAAGCGCACGACGACGACATGGAAGAGCGGATTCGCCGCCACCAACTCGAACGACCACCGGAGTGGGCGGTGCTGGAAGAACCATTGCTCGGCGCCTCGATGCTCGATTCGGTCGATCCGTCGGCCATGCTCATCGTCGACTGCATCACGTTGCTCGTTACCAACCTGATCTTCGCCGACAAGACCAACGAACAGATCGAACAGCACGCCTCGATCCTGTCGCACGCGCTGGTGAGCCGTCGATCGCCAAGCATCGTGATCTCAAACGAGGTCGGGCTCGGCATCGTCCCCGACAACGAACTCGGACGACGCTTTCGAGATGTCCTCGGCCGCTACAACGCACGACTTTGCTCTCGTGCCGAGACTGCGCTGTTGGTGGCAGCAGGCCGAGCCACGCGCCTTGAGACCGTGTCGCTCGATATCGGTCACTAGCCGCGCAAACGCTAGATTCAACAGACGCCACACTGCTCGGGAGTAGCAAAATGCCACAAACACGGGCTGGGACGAGCCGGATCCTTCTGGTAATACTCGCGCTGTTCATCGCTGCTTGCAGCTCGGTGGATACAACGTCGAGTTCGACAACCCCGGTCGATGACTCCCCCGAGGCTGAGACACGTACCGACGAATTCGTGACGCCGACCACCGAGCGGCTGACCGCGCCGATGAACGTCGAGCTCGTTGCTGACAACCTTCGAATCCAGGGTTTCCCCGACGACGCCATTGCCGACGTCATCGATTGCCTCGACGAACAAGCTCAGGCGGAATCATTGGACTTTCTCGCCGCCGATAGCGAAGAGTTCGCGGTGTTCCTCGTGCGATGTTCGCCGAACTTCCTGGCATTGGCATCGTCGGCTGGGATTCAGGCCCCTCCGGGTGTTGCGCGAATTCAAGTAATTTGTGCGGGCGAAGTCATGCTTCGCCAAATCGGCGCGTTGCCCCTGGCCGAGGCAGCAGACCAGCTCCTGCGGCCCGATCCAGCCATTCGTCCCGAGTGGATTGAAGGGGTTGCGACAGCGTGTGAGCTGAGCCAACAAAACGCCGAACTCGTCCTCGGCCAATAACGCCAGCTGCCTATGTTGAATGATCTGATCCCCGCGTCGGGCACGCTCCCATCACCAGATGGGGACGCAGTTGCGGCGGTCGACGCCCGCATCGCCGACATTTTGCGACCGCCCGGAGCGCTTCGGAGGCTCGACGAGATTGCCTCGTGGCTCGCTGGTTGGCAACGAACCAATCACCCAACGGTGACCTCCCCCCATGGCCTGATCTTCGCTGCTGACCACGGTGTTGTTGAGGAAGGCGTGAGCGCATTCCCCGCCGACGTAACCCGCTCCATGCTCGCGGCGTTCGACGCATCGAGGGCGAGTATTTCGGCGTTGGCCAAGGTAGCCGGAGCAACCATCACCGCCATCGATGTTGGCGTCGGCGACCCCACTGGCAATATCCGTAATGAAGCAGCGATGAGCCACGAGCGGTTCGAGGCGGTTTTTGCTCGTGGTCGCGCCGCGGTACGAGCTCTCGACACCGACCTTCTGATCCTTGGCGAGATGGGCATTGGCAACACAACTGTTGCAGCTGCGGTCTCCATGGCGATCGTCGGCGGTACCGCGGACGGCTTTGTCGGGCGTGGCACCGGCGTCGACGACGCCACATACGCAACAAAGATTGGCGTCGTGGTCGAGGCGATTACGCGCATGGGCGAATCAGCAGAACCGTTGGAGATTTTGCGTCAGGTAGGCGGAGCCGAGCTGGTCGCAATCGCCGGGGCCATACTCGAAGCTCGGTTACGCTCGATTCCCATTCTGCTCGACGGCTATATCGCAACTTCACCTGCACTGGTGCTCCACGCGATCGACCCGAACCTGATTGCCCATTGCCGGGCAGGTCACTGCTCGGCCGAGCCCGGCCACCGTCGGGTGCTTAATCGCATTGACCTCGACCCGCTCTTGACGCTCGACATGGCGCTAGGTGAAGGATCGGGGGCAATGGCGGCGGTGCCGCTTGTGAAGATGGCCTGTGCGCTCGTGACCGACGTCGCCACATTTGCCGAGTGGTTCGGTGACTGAACCTCGCCGTCCGGGTCCCGTCCACGGGCTGTGGGTCGCTGCCGGCTTTTTGACTCGGGTCCCCGTCGGCGATGTTGGCCGCGATGGTGCGGTCGTGGTCGATGTGGCCCGCGCCGTGCCGTGGTTTCCCCTCGTTGGACTCGTGATTGGAGCGGTCCAAGGCGCCATCTTCTACGGAGCACATGAGGTGACGTCGCCTCTCGTCGCTGCGGTCTTGGCGCTCGCCACGTCGTTGCTCATCACTGGAGCGTTCCACCACGATGGTCTGGCCGACGTTGCCGATGCGTTTGGTGGCGGGTGGACGGTCGAGGAACGCATGGTCATCTTGAAGGATTCTCGCCTCGGAACCTATGGCGTGTCCGCACTCGGTGTCGCTCTGCTTTTGGAGGTCGCTGCGCTTTCACAGCTGTCACCAATCGATGGGCTGCGGGCCCTGCTTGTCGCGCAGAGTCTCGGCCGTGCGTCGGCGCTCGTTACGATGCTTGTTGCCCCGATGGCCGGGAGCGGTATGGGTGCAAGCTACATCGCCAGAGTGTCGACCCCCGCTACGACCGTCGGCGTCGCGTTCGCGGTTGGCGTTGCCGTCCTCATGTCGCCCGCGTTCTGGCCAGCCACCGTTGCGGGCGCAGCGATTGCATCGGCGGCGGTGGTGGCGCTTGCGGTCCGCAAGATCAACGGTGTGAACGGCGATGTCCTTGGTGCGGTCACCGTTGTTTCATCCCTTGCAATACTTGTCATTTCTGGTTCGCTCTAGCCACTGCTAGTTCGCCCGGCGCACAGCCCTGCGACTACGGTCACACCTATGACCGACTCGAGACCGGACAGGTGTACCCGTTCTCCTGACGATGAGGGGTGTCTATGAAGGTTCCATTGACGATCAACGATTTTCTTGATCGAGGCGCGGCCGTGTATCCGGACCGGGTCGCCATCGTTGATGAACCCGATCAGCCAGCGGCACCGCTATCGACCACTACCTATGCCGAGCTCGCCGATATTCGCCGTCAGATGGGCGTTGCTATGGATGAGATGGGCCTTGGCTTTGGCGCACGAGTCGCGATGGTGTCGCACAACTCGGCGAGGCTGCTCACGTCGTTCTTCGGCGTGAGCGGAAACGGACGCGTCTTCGTGCCAATCAATTTCCGGTTGAGTGCAGACGAAGTGAAATACATTGTTGAGCACTGCGGCGCCGAGGCTCTTTTGATCGACCCTGAGCTGGCCGATGCGCTCGCCGATGTCACCTGTGCGCGCAAGTGGATTATCGGTGAAGAGTCCGACGCTGCGTGGCTTGGACGTGATGGCGAGCCCGAACTGTGGGAACCAAACGAGGACGCGACCGCGTCGATCAACTACACCTCTGGAACGACCGCACGGCCCAAAGGCGTCGAGCAAACGCACCGAGCCCGATGGACCAATGCCGTCACGTTTGGATGGCACGCTGCAGTGACCGACCGCGATGTCTACCTGCACACCCTGCCGATGTTCCATTGCGACGGCTGGGGCATGCTCTACACGGTCACTGGCATGGGTGTGAAACATGTGGTGATCCGCAAGATTGACGGCGCAGAAATTTTGCGACGTATCGAGGAACATGGCGTCACCTTGATGTGCGGCGCCCCGGCGGTGGTCTCGGCAGTCCTCGACGCGGCCAAGGATTGGGATGGCGAGGTTCCCGGCCGAGACAATGTCCGGATCATCGTCGCTGGCGCTCCACCTCCAACGGCGACCATTGAACGGGTCGAGACCGAGCTTGGATGGGAGTTCATCCAGCTGTACGGGCTTACCGAAACCGCTCCGCTACTGACGTTCAATCGGTGCCGTTCAGAGTGGGACGATCTCACGCCGACAGACCGAGCCAAGAAACTGAGCCGTCAAGGAGTGCCAACGATCGGCGTCGAGATGAAGGTGTCTCAGTCCGGAGAGTTTCTTGCCCGCAGCAACAACGTGCTGAAGAGCTATTGGGACAACCCCGATGCCAGCGCCCAGGCGTTGGAAGGCGGCTGGTTCCACACCGGCGACGGCGGAGTCATGGACGATGAGGGCTACTACACGATCCTCGACCGCAAGAAGGATGTGATTATCTCCGGCGGCGAGAACGTCAGCTCGATCGAAGTTGAGGACGCCTTGTTCGGCCACCCTGATGTCATCGAAGTGGCCGTGATTGGGGTGCCCCATGAGAAGTGGGGCGAGACGGTGAAAGCGCTCGTCGTTGCTGTCGAAGGTTCGGCGGTCACCGAAGACGAGCTCATCACTTTTTGCCGGGAGAAGATTGCGCACTACAAGTGCCCAACGAGTGTTGAGTTCCGAGATGAGCTTGCACGCACCGCCACTGGCAAGCTGCAGAAGTTCAAGCTACGGGAACCGTATTGGGCCGATATGGACAGGGCCGTCAACTAAGTAGATCACGACACAGCTACTGCCGACGCCCGAGCCTGTCGCCGTCAAGGTTGGGGGTCGAGGTTCGGGTCGAGGTTGGCGCTGACTGAACGATTGTTCAGTAGCGCGACAAGGCCGTAGAATCTGGTGATGGCCCTCGTTGCTGATCGACTGACACCTGCGCTCGGTGCCGAGCTGACCGGGTTCGACCCGCACAGCACCTTCGACACCGAAGAAATCGACGAGCTGCACGCTCAGCTCATGGAACATCACGTGCTGTTCATTCGTGATTGCGACCTGGCGCCGGTGAAGATGGCAGAGCTTGGCGCCGCTCTCGGCACGCTCGGTGCTCGCCATCACTCCTATGTCACACACCCCGATTCTGACGATGTCGTCATTCTTGAGTGGAAGGGCGATGACCTGCCCGACGCTGCCGAATGGCATAGCGATATGACCTATCGAGACACGCCACCTTTCGCGTCGATACTCAAGGCGGTCATTGTTCCGCCCGCAGGTGGCGACACCCTTTGGGCCAGCATGTTCTCGGTGTATGACTCGCTGCCGAGCGGAATGAAAGACGATCTCGCCGGGCTCGAGGCCGTACACGACATGGGGGCATTCCGAACGCCGGCCTATCGCGGCGGCGGCAACTCGGGCATCCTCGATGCCTATTCCAGTGCAGGCACTGCAGTGCACCCAATGGTCGCGCATCATCCAATTTCGGGACGCCCCTACCTCAACGTCAGCGAGAGCTTTACTCGCTTTGTGATTGGACTATCTGCGCCCGAAGCTGGTCGCTTGCTCACCGAGCTGTTCGACCGCATCAACCGTCCAGAGCATCACGTTCGACTTCGTTGGAAACCAAACACCCTGGCACTGTGGGACAACCGGGGCACGCAGCACTACGCGGTCGTCGACTACCTCCCCCATCTCCGTCAACTCCATCGCGTCGCCGTTGTTCACGATGCGCGAGAATCCCGCTAACCAACTGATTGACGAGACGGTAGCGTTGTCGTGTGAGCAACAAGCCAAGAACACTCAGTCAGAAAGTTTGGGACGATCACGTCGTCACGCGTCAAGAAGGCCAGCCCGACCTGTTGTACGTCGATCTGCACCTTGTCCATGAGGTGACCTCACCTCAGGCATTTGACGGCCTGCGTCAGAACGGCCGCAGTGTGCGGAGACCAGATCTCACCATTGCAACCGAGGACCACAACGTCCCGACCGAGGACATCGACAAACCAATCGCCGACGAGGTCTCGGCCAAACAGGTCGACACGCTTCGCAATAACACCGCCGAGTTCGGAATCACGAACTACCCAATGGGCCATGTCAATCAGGGCATTGTCCATGTGATCGGCCCCGAGCAGGGACTCACCCAGCCGGGCATGACGATCGTATGCGGCGACAGCCATACGAGCACCCACGGCGCATTCGGCGCGCTGGCGTTCGGCATTGGCACGAGCGAAGTCGAACACGTCCTCGCCACCCAAACACTGCTTCAGCCCACGCAAGAGACGATGTCGATCACTGTTGACGGCGAACTCCCTAAGGGTTCCACCGCAAAAGATGTTGTGCTGGCCATTCTCGCGGCGTGCGATACCGGTGGTGGCATCGGTGCCATTGCCGAGTTCCGCGGACCAGTCATTGAAGCCCTGTCGATGGAAGGCCGCATGACGGTCTGCAACATGTCCATCGAGTTTGGGGCAAAGGCCGGACTCATTGCGCCCGACGACACGACCTTCGAGTACCTCGCCGGTCGCCCAAACGCTCCAACGGGCGCCGATTGGGATGCAGCGGTTGCGCATTGGCGAACGCTCAAGACCGACGAGGGCGCAGTGTTCGATCGACAGGTCGTCATCAACGGCGCCGACATCACCCCGCATGTCACGTGGGGGACCAACCCGGGCCAGGTAATCAAGCTCGCTGACACTGTTCCGTCGCCTGACGATTTCACTGACGAAACTGCACGAGAGGCCGCAGCTCGAGCGCTCGACTACATGGGCCTCACTGCGGGCACGGCAATGAAAGACGTTGCCGTCGACACGGTGTTCATTGGGAGCTGTACAAACAGTCGTATCGAGGACCTTCGAGCGGCCGCTGCGGTGGCCGAAGGACGCACCGTCGCGAACGGCATGCGAACGCTTGTCGTGCCGGGTTCGGGCTTGGTCAAAAAGCAGGCAGAGGCCGAGGGCCTCGACAAGATCTTTATCGAGGCTGGCTTCGACTGGCGTGAACCCGGATGTTCGATGTGTCTCGCAATGAACCCGGACCGTCTCACTGAGGGCGAGCGCTCAGCGTCGACGTCTAACCGCAACTTCGAAGGCCGCCAAGGACGCGGCGGGCGAACCCACCTCGTGTCGCCAGCAGTCGCTGCCGCTACTGCCATTGCGGGCACCTTCGCCACTCCCGAGGATCTATAAACTATGACATCAGCATTCAACAACGTGGAGCTCCGAGCGGAAGCCTCGGCAAACTAATGGAACCAGTACATATCGTCCAAGGAACCGCCGTTCCGCTCGATCGGAGCGACGTCGATACCGACCAGATCATCCCCTCGGATTGGCTCAAGCGCGTCGAGCGCACCGGCTTTGACAAGGGCCTGTTCAGCGAGTGGCGTGACGATCCGAACTTCGTCATGAACCAAGAGCAGTACGCCGGAGCCAACATCTTGGTCGCCGGGCCGAACTTTGGTACCGGGTCAAGCCGCGAGCACGCGGTGTGGGCAATCCAACAATATGGGTTCGCCGCGGTGATCTCGCCGATCTTCGGACCGATCTTCCGCAATAACTGCACAAAGAACGGCCTGGTCGCTGTTCAGGTCGACCATGCCGTGGCCGAACAAATCATGGCTGCGGTGCAACACGATCCAGCAACCGAGTTGGTCATCGATGTGGCTCGCAAGTCACTCGAAGTTCCGTCGCTCGATATCGACGTTGTCTTCGAATTGAGTGACTCGGTCCAACATCGTTTCTTGAACGGCCTCGACGACATCGGCCTGACGTTGCAGCAAGGCAATGCAATCGACAGCTTCGAGTCGACGAGACCAGCGTTTAAGCCCACCACTGCCTAGTCCTGTCCCACGAGTGCCCATGAGTACCCTCGATCGATACCTCGGTAAGCGTTCGGTAACTAACTTTGCGGTAACCACCGAATGGTGTGGTTTCGCTGGCATTCTTCCACTGTGACGATTGCGCCCCAAACCCCCCGCGATGTGCCCACAACCGCCGAAGTAAAGGCTGCCATCCCGGCCCATTGTTTCGAACGAAAACTCTCAACGTCCATCCTGTACGCCGTGTTCTCGGTCGCGTTGACCCTGGCCCTCGGCATCCTCGCAATGCTCAGTGTTCCGCTTACCTGGGCGTGGGCACCGGTGTGGATTGTGTACGCGTACGTCAACGGCACCGTTGCGGTTGGTGTCTGGGTAATTGCCCACGAGTGTGGCCATCGAGCCTTTGCGCCAACGATCAAAGTGCAGGATGCAATTGGGTACGTGTTGCATTCGGCGCTGCTGGTTCCGTACTTCTCGTGGCAGCGAAGCCACGCCATTCACCACGGCAAGACCAATCACATCACCGAAGGCGAAACGCACGTTCCAAAGCGTATTCAAACGTCGCGGGCGACTCGAGCCTTTAACGCCCGCCGCCGGTTTGGGGCAAAGACTCACGGTGCATTCACCGTGGTGAGCCGGCTTGGAATCGGCTGGCCGAGCTACCTCTTGATGGGAGCGACTGGCGGGGAAGAGCGGGGCGTTACCAACCATTTCTGGCCGTCTCGACCTTTTAGCCAAGCGCTTTTCCCGGACCGGTGGAAGGCAAAGGTTAAGTGGAGTTCGGTCGGAGTCCTCGGGACTCTCGGCCTGCTTTCGTGGTGGGCGATCGCCAGCAGCCCGTGGCAAGTGCTGGCGGTCTATGTTGGCCCGTACTTCGTGGTCAATGCGTGGCTTGTGACCTATACATGGCTCCAACACACCGATGCAGATATCCCGCATTATGACGCCGATGATTGGTCCTTTGTGCGCGGCGCCTTCTGTTCGGTCGACCGCCCATACGGGCCGATCGTCGACGCCTTGCACCACCGCATCGGCACAACGCACGTTGCCCATCACCTCGATGCGAAGATCCCCCACTACCACGCTGCTGAGGCGACGGCCGCTATTCGTGAGGCGTTCCCCGACCTCTATCGGTTCAATCCAACACCGATCCGAAAGGCGCTCTGGCGGGTCGCGAAGGACTGCCATGTCGTGGCGCCGACGAGTAATGGGTGGCAGTTCACCCAAGACGACAGCAGCGCAACGTCATCTCACCGCCTCGATACTGCTGCGTAAGTTATTCGCCGTTCTTTGCAGGAACGAAGTCCAGGCTTGCTGAGTTCATGCAGTAGCGGGCCTGGGTCGGCGTTGACCGGTCGGTGAAGACATGGCCGAGATGGGACCCGCAGTTCGCACACACGTTCTCTGTGCGTTTGATAAGCAGTTTGCGGTCGCTGCGGTTTTCGATCTTGTCTGGATCAACCGGGGCGAAGAAACTCGGCCATCCGGTGCCGCTGTCGTACTTTGCCTCACTGGAGAAGAGGTGTTCCCCGCAGACCACACAGTGATAGTCGCCGTCTTGTTTGTTGTCGTGATATGCGTTCTTGAACGGACGCTCTGTTCCACCCTTTTGGGTGACGTGGTACTGCTCTTTGGTTAACCGCTCTCGCAGCTCGGTGTCGGTGAACTTTGTCGTTGCCATGTGAGGTAGAACCTTCGCGGCAACGATCATGTTCCGCACGAGGCAGTGTTCCTTACGTGTTACTCACGTTCGAGCGTCGCTGCTGTGCCAATCTCGACCTCAACCACCGCTGCGGGGGCTGGAGCTTCTGGTTCGGGCAAACCTTGGTCGGTGTCTTGGTTCGCGACATCGAGGACCATCAATACCGCAAACACAGCGAACAGCAGAACAATGACGACTCCAGCAACGAGCTCGGGTCCGATCATTTTGAACATGCGCCATCGAGGCTCGGGAACCGGCTCGATGATAAAAGCGCCCCCATCGGTGGGTTCGGTCACGATCGTGACCTCGTCGAGATGGACCGACAGGTCGGCGTCGATTTGGACGACATCTCGTTCGGGCGCGTCTGGAACTACCTGGATATCGGGTTCGACGGAGAGATCGCCCAACGCTGATCCCTCGAGCTTCGCCCCATTGCGCTTTCTAATCTGTGACATATCCATCTTCCGTTGTCGGCGTGGCCGGTGATACGGCCGATACCCATCCTTCGGTGGACGCGTTGCCTAGCCGAAGAACAGCCCTGCAAATCGCTCAAAATCGAGCGAGCACTTTGGCCTACTCTGCGGCGAGATTGCTCGCTGCTTGTTCGAAGAGTCCAGCGAGCGCCTCGCGGTTGACATTGCGATGGCGTAGATCAGCGTCGACGCCTTCGATGCGCTCGGAAAGCTCGCTCGTGGCGCTCCGCAGTTGCTTACGGATCTCTGCTGAGCGACGATCGAGGTCGGTCCGCAGGTCGATGTTTGCCTCTCGGCGAGCCGTTGCCTCTTCGTCGACGCGGGTTGACAAGGCGGTCGCTTCAGCAGTGCGAACGTCGACCTCGGCGGCGAATTGCGTATCGAGGGCGGCGAACCGCTCATCGACATGGGTGCGCAGTTCGTCGATCGCTGCGAGCACCTGGTTCTCTACCCGGTTGACACGCTCGAGGGTCCTACGTGCGTGTTCCCCAAAGAGCAGACTTCGTATCTGTCCGAGTTCGTCATCGCCGAAGTCGGCTCCTGATGTGCCCGGAAGCGTAATTTCGACGTCGTCCTGCTGCTTTTGTTTTGTCTCACTCTTTGGCATAACTATTCGACTCCCGAACTCGTAGGGCATCTGGCCCATCTCATACTGGGCTGATCGGCCTAACGCCCGAGGATGTGAGGAGATCCTCAAATTTCGTTCTCGCGGCGGTTGCGTCGCCGTGACGTGATTTGATCGCAATTACCGATCTACCTGGAGTAATTGCTGAAAGGACTGAAAAGCGTGCAGCAACCGCCGACAGCTGAACCATGCCCGGAAACTCGATGCTACGACACCTCGTTGAACTCGCCGCGAGCTCAACGAGAGCCGACTCTGCTGAGTTGGTGGTCCTCGGCGACCCCGAGTTTCGCCTCCACGTCGGAACCGGGTCGATCGGCGGCGATCAGTCCTGGGCTCTTTCCGCACAGCTCGCTGGTGCTGTTGGCGACGTTGCCGGTGTCGATGATCGTGTGCAGTCCCTACTCGTCATTCCAGTCACTGGACCATCGGCTGAGTCAGGATGGCTTGCCGTTGCGCACGCTGAAGCAAATCAACTCTCCGATGATGCGCTCGATTCGCTTGGCCGCGTGGCGACCCTGATCGAAGAACGCCTCGATCGCACGGTCGAGAGAATTCGCCTCGACCAGCTCGGGTCGGTACTGCGAGCCAATCAACAAGAGCTAAAGGTAGCCCGCGACCAGCTGGCTGCGACCAACACCGACCTCGAACAGTTCGCCTACATTGCCGCACACGAGCTCGTGGCTCCGCTGCGTTCTGTTGCAATCTACGCAGAGGTGCTCGAACGACTCGTGCCAGATGACAATTCCGATTCTGCGGACCGGGCCCGCCAGTGCGCGGATGCAATTCGTTCTGGCGTCACATCGATGAACCAGCAGGTCCAGTACTTGCTCGAATTCTCCCGAGCCCAGGGTGACGCAGTGTCGACCGAACCGGTTGATCTCACCCGTGTCGTGAACTCGGCGCTCGACACGCTCGCAGAGCCTCTTGAGGCAGCAGAAGCCATCGTGACCGTGAAAGATCTTCCGGTCGTTTCTGGACGCGAAGTGCCGTTACAGAGCGTTTTTGCGAACCTCATCAAGAACGCGGTCAATTACCGTCATCCAGACAGGCAATTGCAACTCACGATTTCTGCGGAGATCAGCGCAGACTACTGCCGGATCACTCTCGCCGACAACGGCGTGGGCATCGACGCCGACGACCGGACTCGAGTGTTTCAGCTGTTCGAGCGGGCATCGACGACGACGCCCGGAACGGGCATTGGATTGGCCCTCAGTCGACGAATTATCGAAGCGTACGGTGGCGAGATCGGCGTCGACGAAGGCTCGCCACACGGCTCGGTCTTTTGGTTGGATCTTCCGGGCGTGAACGCAGCGGCCTAACAGCCAACGCGGTACTTAGACCGATTCTGCAATTCGAACAAAGAGTTCCTCGACGCCATCACCGGTCTTCGCCGACGTTGGGTGGGTGGAAATGTCACCGATTCGTTCCTGCAGTGCCGATGGGTCGAAGCTGAGATCAGCCTTGTTCGCAACAAAGATCGTCAGCGCGTCAGGCGACGATTCTGCGAAGCGGCGACTCAACTCGAGCGCTACTTCTGCAGTGTCAGGACGGGTGCTATCGAGCACGACGATCGCCGCCGATGCGCCCGACAAATAGTTCGCTGGAACATCGAGACCTTCGGTCTCTCCATGCATATCCCAGATCAACATGGTCACGGTTCGATCGTCGAGGGCGACGTTACGACGGTCGACCTTGACCCCGAGGGTCGACTTGTGATGCTCGGAAAATATGCTGTGCACGTAGCGAGCAACAAGGCTCGTCTTGCCTACCCCGGGGGCGCCGAGCAAGACCACTTTGGCGCGTGTCACACCAGCGGTGCTCGATCGCAGAATGGCCATAGTTGCCCCCTGTACATTGCTAGGTAACGAGCACCCCGGCAATGAGCAGGAGTGCGAGGGCAACACTAGCAACAATGATGATGACCCCCAGCGACCGGTGCGTTGTTGCAGCAGCGACTCCTTCGTGGAGATCGCCAAGCACTTGGCCAGCGCCATCGAATGGCTCGACTGAACCGTCGAACGATGCGAGTTCTTCTGCGTAGGTCACATGCAACGATTCGAGCGTGCTCGCCGCATCATTTCGATACGACTGGGTCGGGATACCTCGGACGACCGAGGCAAGCACGGCATGAGGTCCGGTTTCAACAAGCAACGACAGATCGCCGACACGAAGATCCTGCAGGCCGTCATTGGAGGATGTCGCGAACGCGTCTTGCACGAACGACGTGAGGGCATCGATCATCCCCGACACAACATCGGCGTCATCGAGCGCTCGCTCGTCGGTTGCTGTAGACGTCAACATGAGGCCGGTCGACCGTTCGATGAGCAAGATCTGTTCGACGTAGAAGGCGTTGCCGCTATCGGGCCTGAACATTGCGGCGATCATCTTGCGAACCGCTGGCCCAATAACTGGGTAGAGCGCTTCGGCAAGCATCGTATTTTCGGTTCGGGCCGACGTGTAGATGGCGTGGTCGATCTCGGGTTGCAACACAATCCCGAGTTCGCCGACCGGTCGAATTGACTGGCGTACGGCATCGACGAGCACTTCATCGACTGCATGTGCTCGACCCGTGGTATCGGCGACGAGATTCTCGAGGTGCACGATGCGCTCGCTCAGCGCCTCGATCTGCAGCCGTTGTTGCTCGAGTAGGTCGTTACTCGGGGCCAACAGCACGGACCGAACCTGATTGAGGTCGCGGTCGCGGTCGGCGGCGACGCGGCCAAACGCATCGAGATCAATGGTGGCGTCAGTGCTCATGTCGAAGGTCTCTCAGATCAGGTTGGCGGGACGAGAACGCCCAACCGGGTAGCGGTGGCGATTGCTTCACCGAGCGAGCCAACGGAGAGCTTGCGGTAGATGGACTTGATGCGACCGCGGACGGTGTGTACCGACAGGTGCAACAATTCGGAAATCTCGTTCGGGGCAGCACCGGTATTGAGCGCTTCGAGCACCTCGAGCTCAGCGTTGGTCAACCCAAGGCCGCCGTCGAGGCACGTTGATCGTGTGCTGGCCCGATTCCTTCCGGCGATCGTGGAACGCATCTCGGTCACAATGTTTTGGATTGATGTGTCCTTCGAGATGGCGACAACGTCATCGAGGGCTTCGACCTCTCGTTGCACCTGCGGGGCAAGGAAGCCCGTGAGCACAATGATTGGCGCGGTGAAACCTTCTGAGCGAAGTTCCGCGGCGATCTTGGTTCCGGTCTGGCCGTCGGGTAGGCGATAGTCGGTGACGACGAGATCGGGGGCCTGAGCGGTGCACAGGTCGATACCTTCCTCTGCCTCAGCCGCCCGCCCGACGAGTTTGAGGTCATCTGTCAACGAGAGGGCGAGCCCGAATGCGTCAACGAAGGAGATTTGGTCGTCGATCATGACAACTCGATCTGGTTTTGTCTTCATGTACTGCTCTTCGGCAGTTCCACAACAGAGTTGAAGGTTTTCGCTTTTCGCTCTAAACCTAGATCCACCGTTTTGTGAGCGGTTGAGGTGGGTCGCGTCCACCAGAAAGGCCGCCTGAGCGTGGAAACTGTGGGTTCTCTAGATCCACGAATTCAATGGAAGTGGCCAGCAGGTTCAGCTTGCTCAAGAAGCAAACGGCGATGGCACCTTCGATATTCGTATCTCTGGTTCGATTCCACCGTTCCAGTCTGTTGGAGGGCAACAACCCAACGGCTTCGGTGGCGCATTGGTTCCAACCAGTGGGGCTCCCCAAGTTCTCTGCTCGTCCTAGATGTGTCGTCTGCTCAAGGTTCATGTGCTTTAAAGGCAACGGATCGCAATGCCGATGCACCTCTTGACTACAACTGAGAGGTCGGGATTGTGTCGTTGCGAAATCCAAGTAAATCGCGTCGAATGCGGTGGTTCTTCTTGTTAGCATCGGTTCTCGTGTTGGCTGCTTGCGGTGATGAGGAAACCCTCAACACCGCTGGCTCGGCGGATTCATCACCAACCGTTGAATCGGTTGAGCCGCCGCTGACAGATACGGCTGACGTCCAGAGTGAGGAGTCGATCGCGACGCGGTCGGCTTCGACGACAACAACGACGAATACGGTTGCCGACGGCATGGCACCGAACGAGTCGATCGAGGACATCGTCACGATTCAACTCGATTCAGATGATCCTGATGTAGACCTCGATACGAGCGCCGCTCCCGAGCAACTCCCACTTCTTCGAGATATCAACCCGGGGCCGCCTAATCAGGGCGAAGGGCCGGCATTGTTTAACAGCACCTTCAACCTTGAAACGCTCGAGCCAGTCGACCTCGACGTACTGCCAGCCGATCTGATTGACATCAGCCTGCGCAGCCTCGAGATATTTCCCTCCATTCAGGGCTTTGGGGATCGCGAATCAGCAAGACGTGAAACTGGCCGGCCCGTTATTCGTTTCACTCCCGATCAGGAGGCGATTGAAGCGACGTTCGGGCACTATACGTCTACTCCAGAGGCTGCTGAACAAGTGTCGGAACTTCTTGGCATTGCGCAAGCCGAAGGTGAACCTGCTATCAGCGAGACAATCTTATTCTTCGCCTGTTCGCTAGAGGGAGTGTGTTCGAACGCCGAAGTGACGATCAACTATCTCCCAAGTTCCTTGGGTATACCTATTGAAATTCCTGAGGGAAGTACTGCTCAGGACGGCATGGAGTGAACCGCATCTCCGTGATTGGCGGAAGTTCTGTGGTCTGCGGACCTATGAGCTGTCAGCGCTGCTACGGCTGCCTTGGAATCGCTTCGAAGCTTCGAGATTGCAAAGAATGAGTGACAGGCGTACGAACAGGCGTTGGTCGGTCGAACCGACGACGATGCCCCAATTCAACCGCATGTTCATGAACCCGGTCTGTTGCCCAACACTCTCGTTTGCGCACCCTGATTCCCTGCGCTACTCCGGACCGAGCAACGGCTGGAAGAAAGTCCGGGCTTGGCCGGAAATCAGCCAGACCTTTGACCTTTCGTGTTTCGACGAAACACAGTTCGAGTTGGCCTTGAAAGAAGTGAATGCGCAAGTCAAAGCTGCTGGCTTCGAACTAGGTCGACGGAACGGGCCATCTCGATGGGAGTATTACGACGGTCTAGGCCTCAATTTAAGATTCTCTTTCCTAGATCCCAATTTTGAAGGACGGAGCATACTCCTTTTCAGTCTCTTCGCTGTGCACGGCGAGGGCGTGCAGCACGATGGCCCCTTCGGCGTCAGGCTAAGATTGGTTGAGACCCCTGAACACTCGCTGAAAGCGCTTCTTGGCGACCCGATGAGCGAGCCACGTCTATCCGTCGGCCAGCTGAGCTATCGGACAAACTCGTTGGGCGCCCGTTATCGGTACTTCGCGCGCAAGCCCTCTCGTGTCTGGAGCTTCTACAAGTTCGAAGAGGATCAACAGACGCGTGTACTAGAAGAGCTCCTCAACCAGGCCGAAGATGCGGGCTATGAAATGGACGACATACTCGGCCCCGAAACCTTACCGCTCGCACAATTTCGAGGTACACGTATCGCTGGTCGACGCAGACAACGCGACGTGCTCACGATCACAGCCTCGCAGCAAAACGTCGGCGTCGAGCTTAAGTCTCGCTGATGCGCCTATTGGTCGCGTGAGTGTGCCGCAGATCGTGCAGTCTGATCGGCGGCAACCCAAGGGGGTCAGGTCTCAACGGCGAACAGGTTTGTTGTCGTCGAGCGTGTGCAACACACTAATTGTTCTGCGGCTGCGAGGCGGTATCGGATGGGTTGTTACTTGTTGAGACCTGACCCAATCGTTATTATGTCGCTCCCGCAGAGTCAGGCCCCGCCACGGCACGTTGCCTCATTCAGGTAACCCCCGACGGGCAGCGGACGATGAACACCTTCCTCGGCGCGAGCTCGCGACTTACCACGAACGACATCTCCGAAGAGCTCGTCGCACGTGCGAAGATCCTCTACTGCGAGGGCTACCTCTGGGACCTCGACGAGGCAAAGCAAGCGATTCGGCTCGCAATGGATATTGCCGAGGACAATGGCGTCACCTCTTCGCTCACGCTTTCCGATGCGTTTTGCATCGATCGCCATCGCGAAGAATGGCTCTCGCTTATCGCCGACCGCGTGACCCTGCTCTTCGGTAACAACGACGAGTTGGTCTCGATGCTCGGCACCGAGAACCCCGACGAGCTCATCGCCGGCGTCCGAGACCTCACCGAGACGGCATGCATTACCCAGGGTGGAATGCTCCCCGAATTTGAGGCCAGCTAGCTTTGGAGTCCTGAACGCCTTCGGGCAAGGACAACATCATGGCAAAACGCAAGAATCACTCTCCTGAACAGATCGTTCGCAAACTCAAGACCGCAGACGAACTTGCCGCTGGCGG
>CALKGG010000093.1 GCA_938084885.1 uncultured Acidimicrobiales bacterium | reverse complement strand
GGCTTACGATCATTCATGAGTCTTCCTTGAGAGATGTGAGTGTTAGAAGACCCACAGCCTCTCTTGGAAGGCTCACCCAAACAACGAACTACCCCAAACCATCCAACCAGGGACAACCTCCCCGGTCGTCACACCTAGCGGCTCAGAACGTCGAACGTCGCTTGTCCGCTGCTGGAACGTCGAAGGGTCGAGGGTCGAACGTCGCTTGTCTGCTGCTGGAGCTCGAAGGGTCGAACGTCGCTTGTCTGCTGCTGCTGTTGTTGGTTTTGGGTATGGGTCATTTGGGAACTTCGTTGGGCTTGATTGCCTATGAAGTGGCTGGCACGGACTGGTATTCCTTTTGATGTGGAGGTTACGCCGCACCGACGTGGTGCACCGTCACTACTAAAGATGCAGATGCTGGTTGGTTCGGTATTTGGATTTCTCTTCGTAGTGGCGATTGGCGTGGCTTCCGCCGACGATACCCCAACGTCGAAACCGGCTTTGCCGGAGATCGAGTTGGCACCAGCGGTGGTCGTGGCCGCTGGTGTCGACTCGATCGATACAAACGCCGTGACCAGATTGACTGCACAATCACCGGCTGGATCACAGATAGGCACCGCCTTCCGGCTCGACGACGGCAGAGTCGCCACCGTGACACACGCAGTCCTCGATGCCACCGAGCTCAGCCTGTCCGGCGGAGCAACCCGCATCCCCGTCGAACCCACCAATGTGCTCAGCTCTCGCCTGCACGACGTGTCGGCCATCGTGAACGCAACGACCGGACCCTCGATGCGCATTGCCGAAGAGCCCGGCGAAATCGGCGACAGCGTCGCGCTCGGCGGAATACCCCTAAACAACCGCATCGACGTCGTCACCGGCACGATCATCGACCGCACCGACGGCGTCGGCTACGGAATTGGCCGCCCCGACGTCTACGTGCTGTCGGCCGAGGTCGCCGTTGGTTGGTCCGGCGGCCCAGTCGTCAACGCATCCGGCGAGGTCATCGCCATCATTGTTGGCTCAGAACAAGTCACCGGTGTCACCCTCGCCGTTCCCATCGAGTACCTGCCCGAACCGTAGCGAGGTAACGGTGCACAGAACGAACCCATCAGATTCTCTGCATCATGGGACAACCACTGCACACCCGGCTCACTATGCTCAGCCCATGCCATTCGCGCTCGTGCTAGCTGGCGGAGACCCACCAGACCGCAACCTCCTCGACGAAGCTCAAGACGCCGAAGTGGTGATCGCCGCCGATTGTGGTGTGCGGATTGCTCGCACCCACGGATTGTCGATCGACCTCGTTGTTGGCGACCTCGACTCGGTATCAACCGGCGACATTGCCTGGGCCAAAGCCGAAGGCGCAGAAGTGGTCGAGGTGCCCGGCGACAAGGACTACACCGACCTCGAACTTGCCCTCGATCGAGCGAGCCAAGCAGAAGTGCAACGCATCGTCGTCGTCGGCATCGAAGGAGGGCGAGTCGACCACGAGCTGGGCAACTGGGCCGTCCTCTGCGCCCCCAGAGATCAACTCGTTGAGATCGTCACCACCGGCGGAACCGTGTCAGTTCTACACGGCGACATGGTCAACACGCTCGACCTCAGCGGGCAAGCAGGCGACGTCATCTCGATCCTGGCCCGCAACGGCGAGGCCACCGGAGTGACAACGACCGGACTCAAATGGCCCCTCGAGGACGCGACGCTGTCGCCAACATCGAGTCTCGGGGTGAGCAACGAGATCATCGACGGCGATGCAACAGTCTCGCTCGAATCGGGCACCGTGATGGTCGCCCGCCCAAAGATCCATCAGTCGGTCAGCTAACCGACGATCTCACGCTCCTCCAACGACCAGAAGCAACGGCACGAGTTCGCAAACGACGTTGACCTAGGCGCCCATAATGTTGTAGCCGCCATCGACATGAATCATCGATCCGGTCGTGGCGGGGAACCAGTCGCTCATCAACGCAACCGTCGATTTCGCAACCGCCGACGAATCTCTGACGTCCCAACCGAGCGGCGCACGCTCGTCCCACACGTCTTCAAACTTCGCAAACGCGGGGATCGACTTGGCCGCAACGGTTCGGATTGGTCCGGCAGCAACAAGGTTGAAACGAATGTTGCTCGGACCGTGGGTCTTGGCCAGGTAGCGGTTGGTCGACTCCAACGCTGCTTTGGCAACACCCATCCAGTTGTAGGCCGGCCAGGACACGGTCGCGTCGAAGTCGAGCCCGACCACCGAACCGCCATTGGTCATGAGTGGAGCGACGACCTCAGCCAAGGTCTTGTAGCTGTACGCCGAAATCTCTAGCGCAACCTTGACGTCGTCCCACGTGGCGGCCATGAAGTCATCGCCCAAGCAGGCCTCAGGCGCAAAACCAATCGCGTGCAGCGCCGCGTCGACCCGACCCCACGTTGTTTCGAGGTGGTCTCGCAACGCAGGAACATGGTCGGGGTTTGTCACATCGAATTCGAGAACGTCTGGCTCGGTGTCGAACTTTCGGGCGGTTCGGCTCGTCAAGCTCAACCCGCGTCCGGCGCCGGTCAAAATGATCGTCGCTCCCTCTCGCTGCGCCATCTGCGCAATACCAAATGCGAGCGAGGCGTCGGTGAGGACACCGGTGATGAGCACGTTCTTTCCTTCAAGGATTCCCATTCGTGCGACATTAGTGCCAAGACCATCGAACCAGGTCAATCGAGCAACCAGTCCGGGGTCGAAGACCGAGAACAACGCCCGCATCTGACCCGCGGCAAAACGCAGGTGGTGCGTGGCCGACGACATCTCGCCCATTAGCGTGCACGCATGGGTGAACTTTGTTTGTTCGACACCGCGTCCGGCACCGTCTCGGCCTTCGACCCCGGCCCGGTCGCTCGGATCTATGTGTGTGGCATTACGCCGTACGACGCAACCCACCTTGGGCATGCAGCCACCTATGTCACCTACGACGTGCTCCATCGACGACTTTCCGACCGTGGGATCGACGTCCGGATGGTTCGCAATATCACCGACATTGATAACGACCTGCTCGAACGGGCCCGCCGAGACGGGGTCAACTACCTCGACCTTGCCTTTGGGCAGAAGCGCCAGTTCGACTCGGACCTTGCCGCCCTTGGCGTCCTCGAACCCTGGAGCGAACCTCGGGCCACCTCGGCAATTCCCGACATTCGCGGAATGACCGCACGGTTCCTGGCCGCAAACCACGGCTACGAAGTCGACGGCTGGGTATATTTCCGTCATCAAGCTGCGCCGAGTTTCGGGTCGATCAGCCAATACAGCCGGGTCGATATGCGAGCGATTGGTGAACGCCGAGGAGAAGACCCAACCGATGTCCGCAAGGAACATCCGCTCGACACGGTGCTGTGGCAGCCATCGGCCGATGATGAGCCGTCGTGGGAAGCCCCGTGGGGGAGTGGGCGCCCCGGCTGGCATGTCGAATGCACGGCCCTGTCGGTTCGCGAGCTCGGTTCGATCGACCTTCATGGCGGCGGATGCGACCTCGTCTATCCACATCACGAGTTCTGTGCAGCTCAGCTCGATGCGTCGGGGGTAGCGCCGGTTGGCCATTGGATGCACCAGTCGTGTGTCCACTTGCGCGGTGAGCCAATGAGCAAGTCGACGGGAAATCTGATCTTCGTTCGCGACCTGCTGCGCCAATTCGATCCGTTGGTGATCAGGCTTGCCGTCATGTCGCAGCACTACCGGTCGACCGAATGGACATGGCACGACGACTTGCTCAGCGAGGCCGCCGACCGCCTTGCCCTGTGGCGGTCGTCGGGGCAGGGTGAGGCCACCTGTGACGACGTTCGAGAGCGCCTCGACGACGACCTGGATGTGCCGGGGGCGTTGCGGCTTCTCGATGCGCGCGCACGTTCCGGTGCTGGAGTGAGCAACGGAGCAGCGCTCCTCGGCATTACCCTCTAGGCCAACCCTTCCGGCCACGGTTCGGTGGCCCACGGCGCCACGGCCGAGTTCGAGGTCTAGTTCAGGGTCTGGTTTGTTCGTTCACAGCTGGTGACGCGATCACCAGCGTTCGTTGGCGACGTTGCGCCAGCGTTGATAATCACGAGTTCGGGCCAACACCGGTCCGAGCCGGTGCCTCCGTCGAGGGCGTCGCTGCCGGTGCCTCCGCTGAGCAGATCGGCGCCAGCGTCACCGTCGATGGTGTCGTTCCCCCAGAACCCGTCGATGACGTCGGCCCCAACTCGACCAATGAGCACATCATTTCCGCCCTCGCCGCCGAGGTAGTCGTTGCCACGGCCTCCATCGATCCTGTCGCCATCACCTGGATGTTGGATAGCGGTTCCGGCTTGATCGAATTGGCGTCCGTCGTCGCCGAGAAGGAAATCGTCGCCGCCGTTGCCCCGAATTGTGTCGGCACCGGCGCCGCCGCGAATGTCGTCGGGTCCGCCGCCACCGTTGATTGTGTCGTTTCCGGTGCCACCGTCGATGACGTCGGAGAATTTGCCACCCAAGATCTTGTCGTTGCCCGCGCCGCCGGAGACTTGGTCGCGTCCGTTTCCGGCGTTGATGGCATCGTCACCCAATCCGCCCGTGATGATGTCGATCTTTGCGCCGCCGAGCAGACGGTCGCTGCCGTCGCCGCCGTTGATTGTGTCGTTGCCCGCACCGCCGTAGATGATGTCGTCTCCACTCGCGCCAGACGCGTTGTCATCGCCGTTGCCCGCACGGATAACGTCGTTGCCTGGCCCGCCAAGGATGACATCGGCGCCGCCGCGGGCACAGATGCGGTCGTTTCCGCCGAGCCCCTCGATGCGGTTGTTTCCGTCGCCAGCCAAGATGACGTCGTCCCCGTCTGTTCCCATGATGAGCGCGTTGTTTGACACGATTGTCGGTGTAAACCCTTGACAGGTCTCTTGGGCTCCGGCCGGGCTCGTGCTGAGCAGGGATGCGAGCATTGCAGCGGCGCTTGCCGCGAACATCCAACGCTTCTTCATGGTCATCAATGTTCCTTCTCGCCGCGCTACCGCCGCAGCCTAACGCTCGACACGCCGCGGTACTAGACGGCTCGAAGATGAAAGGCTCTGGCGACGCCCAGCCAGGCGATAACCTAAAGACAATTATGAACAACCTAAGGCCATTATGAGCGCTATCACCGTGACACTGCCCGATGGTTCGAGTCGAGAACTAGCCGAAGGCGCCACGGCGGCCGACCTCGCCGCCGACATTGGTCCGGGCCTGTTGAAAGCTGCGCTTATTGCGGTCGTCGACGGCCAGGAGGTCGACCTCGACGTCCCGTTGACCAACGGCGCTGAAGTTGCGCTCGTCACGGGCAAGGACGAGGCCGGGGTCCATACGATCCGGCATTCGACCGCACACCTCATGGCCCAGGCAATCCTTGATCTTCATCCGGGCGCCCGCTTTGCGATTGGTCCGCCGATCGAGCACGGGTTCTACTACGACTTCGACCTGCCGGACGGCAAGACGCTGTCTAACGACGATCTCGACGCCATCGAGAACCGAATGCGCGAGCTCGTCGACGCCGATCAGCCCTTCGATCGCCATGAAATTTCTCTCGACGAGGCCGTCGAGCTGTTCAAAGACGAGCCCTACAAGCTCGAGATCATCGAAAACGTCCGGAGCGGCGCCAACTCGTCAGAGGACGCCGGTGAAGTCAACGGCGAAATGGTCAGCTACTACAAGAATTCAGACACGTTCCTCGATATGTGTACGGGCCCGCACGTGCCGAGCACGGGAAAGCTTGAGCATTTCAAGCTGATGAAGGTCGCTGGTGCCTACTGGCGCGGTGACGAGCGACGTCCAATGTTGCAGCGGATCTATGGCACGGCGTGGTCAAACAAGAAAGATCTCAAGGCGCACCTGCATCGTCTCGAGGAAGCAGAAAAGCGAGATCACCGGCGTCTGGCCCAAGAGCTCGATCTGGTTTCTTGGCCTGACGAGCTCGGACCAGGTTTGTCGGTCTGGCATCCGAAGGGTGCACGTATTCGAAAGCTCATGGAGGATTACAGCCGAACCCGCCATGAGACGGGCGGTTACGACTTTGCTTTCAGCCCGCACATTGCCAAATCGGTGCTTTGGGAGACCTCGGGTCATCTCGACTTCTACGCCGATGGCATGTATCCGCCCATGGAAATGGACGGCGCAACGTACTACCCAAAGCCAATGAATTGTCCGTTCCACGTGATGATCTACAAGAGCGACCAGCGTTCGTATCGAGATCTACCAATGCGCATTTTCGAGCTCGGTACGGTGTATCGCTACGAGCTCTCGGGCGCGGTGCACGGCCTCATGCGTAGCCGCGGCTTCACCCAGGACGACAGCCATATCTTCTGCACACGAGAGATGATCGAAGAGGAGTTGGCGTCGCTTTTGGAGTTTGTGCTTTCGGTGCTGCGAGCGTTCGGCTTCAACGACTTCCAAGCCAAGCTCTCAACCCGTCCGCTCGAAAAGTCGGTCGGCGACGACGAGATCTGGGACTCTGCCACCGCGGGTCTTCGCGCTGCGCTCGAATCCCAAGGTCTCGACTACATCGTCGATGAAGGCGGCGGCGCGTTCTACGGGCCAAAGATCGATGTCGATGTGCGAGATGCGATTGGTCGTTCGTGGCAACTCTCGACGATTCAGCTCGACTTCACGCTGCCCGAACGCTTTGGCCTCGAATATGTGGCAGCAGACGGCGAACGCAAGCAGCCAGTGATGATCCACCGGGCACTTATGGGGTCCATCGAGCGTTTCTTTGGTGTGCTCATCGAGCACTATGCAGGGAACTTCCCGGCGTGGTTGGCGCCTGTGCAAGCCCGCATTTTGCCGGTGGCCGAGGTCCACGAAGACTACGCATACGAGCTGGCTACGCGCCTTGAGGGCGAGGGCTTCCGGGTGCAGGTCGATGCTGCGACCGATCCGCTCGGCAAACGCGTTCGCACCGCAAAGGTTGACAAAACGCCCTATGTGCTCGTCGTTGGCGACGATGACGTTGCGGCGAACACGGTCGGGCTCAATATTCGCGGTGTCAAAGATGTCGAGCGTGATGTTCCCGTCGACGATTTCGCGGCCCGTCTGGCCGACGACGTCGAGCACAAGCGCTAGGTAATGAGCAACAACACCAATGGGCTAGATAACGGATTGTCTGGCCGAGAACAGATGTCGCGATTGTGGGCTGGTTGGAGAATTCCGTACATCCTGGCCGACGATGACGAACGGGCAAAGGGTCATGTCGAGGGGCTGACACTCTTCGAAGGCATCGAGCAATCGGGGCTCGACGACGCAACGTCGTACATCCTGTGGCGCGGCGAACGTTGCTTTGCGCTTCTTAACGCATACCCCTATACGTCGGGTCACCTCATGGTGCTGCCGAAGCGGGCTGCGGTAAACCTTGAGGATCTCGACGATGCTACGTACGCCGAGCTGTGGGAGGGCGTGCGAATGGGGGTCACGGCAGTGAAGGCCGAGTACCGGCCGGAGGGAGTGAACGTCGGGATGAATCTCGGCCGGGCGTCAGGTGCGGGAGTCCCTGACCATATGCACGTCCATGTGTTGCCCCGATGGTCCGGCGATTCCAACTTCTTGACGAGCGTTGCTGAAACCCGGGTCCTCCCCGAAAGCCTCGCAGATAGCTGGCAGCGCCTGTCGAATGCATGGCCAGATTCGTAATGTGGAAGTCGCTCAGCCAAGCGAGTTGACATAGGCGGCCACGGCGGCGATCTCCTCGGTCGTGAGTTGCCCCTCGAAGAATGGCATTCCACCGGGTGTTCCATCGGTGATTGCTTCGGCGAAGCGTTCGTTGGTCCACGGAAGGCTTTGGAGGTTCACCGACGCGTTCTCGGTGCCGTCGAGTCCGTGACATGTCGAACAGTTGCTCTCGTACAGCGCGGCACCATCTGGGGTCGGGATTGTCGTGCTCGTGCTCGTCGTTGAGGTGGTCGAGGTTGTGCTGCTCGAGGTCGTGCTGCTCGACGACGATGCAGGCGACGACGATGGTGCGGTCTCACCGTTGGGAACCATGCTGGTGGTCGAGGTGGTGCTCGTCGAGGTGGTGGTCGAGGTGTCCGGGGTCAGCGTTGCGGTTGTTGGCGCGGTCGAAGTTGTGCTGCTTGGCTGAGCGCTGGTTGGTTGGATGCTGGTCGTGGGTGGGCTCGAGGTGTCCCCAGAGGTTGCGCGTTCGTTCGAATTTCGATCGGCGTCTTCGAACCGGGCGTTGTTTGCGAATCGATCCACGAAATCGCCGCCCGTTTCTTGGCCTTGGTCGTCGCTGCTCGTAGTGTCGGTGTCGTTGGTCTCTTCGTTCGCGTTGTTTGCTTCGGCGAATGCGAGAGCAGACGCGGCCTCATCGGGTGGCGCGGGAACTGTTTGCTCGCCACCGTTGGCCGGACCGGCGTTGGATACGAGCACAGAATCGGTAGTGGTGGTCGAGTAGCCAATCGCTGTTACGAGGAGGGCAAAGCTCAAGAACAATGCCATAGATTTTACTGCGGCCATGGAAAGGATCTTCGACACGGACGCCCGCAGACTCAAGTCATTCTTTCGGCCCGAGCGCACGTCTCTACGCACCTCGCAATACTCTTATCACGTGAGCAATGCACCGGATCGAGACGCCACCGACACCGACGTTGAGAACGACGACTATGTCGACGAACTCCCCGACGATCTCAACGCCGCTGACTTTGTCGGGCCCTACCTTTTCCCAAACAACAGCAAACGGCGGATTCCGGGAATCTTGTACCTCCTCATTGGCGGTGGCCTGCTCAGCTACTGGTTCACCGCTGGCGACGATTCTGCCCTGGTAAACGGGGGCGTTGCGCTCGCAGCTGTTGGCCTCATCTTTGTTGGCCTCTACCACATTCAAGGTGGTTGGGATCTCGCGGTCGATGAGCAAGATGCGCTGGTCGAAGCAACGAAGGCTGTCGGGTTTCCGGTCGGGCACGCATCGGCACAGATGGCCTGGCGCGGGCTTCGCAGCCGCCCGACATGGCGCATCCTGCTGTACTCGAACGAATCCCCACCAAAACAGCGTGGGCTTGCCATGGTCGACGGCGTCGACGGCGAAGTCATCTTGACCCTCGTCGAAGACAACCCCGAGGATTGGGCCGGTCTCGAGCCCGCCGACGACGCAGCTCCGCTTTAGCCCGTGCGGTAGTCGGCTCGCCTATTGGACGGCGGCGAGCGTGCGGGTAGCGCGGGCAAGGCGTTCCGCGTTCACTCGGCTCACACCTTTGGCGAAGTCGGTAATCGAGATCGTCTCAGATCCCGATGTTGCCTCGTTCTTCCAGTCAGCCATTCGGAGATCCTTTAAGCGGCCATAGATCTCGTCGTTGAGCGTGGTTAGCTGCGTGAGCCCAGCGGTCGCGCTCGGCGGACGATCGCCGTCGAGCTCGTTGCGCATTGCCTGCACAGAGCCCTCGGGCAACGGATCTGGCTCGAGATAGCTGGTCGTGCGGATCGCGTTGGTCAGAATCGACAACTGGGCAATGGCGGCCCCCATCTCGTCGGCGAGGACCAGCCCATTGGGAGCAGCGACCGTGAAGTACTCCTCGATGTTCTTCGGGGGAGCAACACGAATGGCCTCGCTCCAGCGACGTGACATCGAACCCACCGAGGCCATCAACGTGTTGTGGTTGAGCTTGTCATAACGATCGGACATGTTTTGATCATAGGGCCCAATGCTTCGGCGACAGCCAGCGTGCAGTGCCAGCGCGTAATCACCGATAGCCTCAGGGGCCTAGACAAAGGGCAGGAGACTCCGTTGTTTGATGGAAACTTGCGAGAACAAGTTGACCGGGGCGTACAGCCCGTCGGCGCGGCATTGGTCAACATGGGAATCACCGCCGATGTGATGACCCTGGTCGGTATTTCAATGTCGGCAATTGCAGCGGTCGTGATTGGCTCGGGCCATCTTGGGTGGGGGCTCGTGCTGATGATCTGCACGGGGCTTCCGGACCTCCTCGACGGGGCAATCGCCAAGGCCGCCGGAACGTCATCGACCCGTGGCGCCTACTTCGACTCGGTCTCTGACCGCCTCGCCGACATCATGCTCTTTAGCGGTGTTGCCTGGTACCTGTCGGCAAACGTCGAAGGCCAGATCCACATGCTGCCCGTTGCGGTCATGGGACTCGCCATCATGATCTCCTACCAGCGAGCCAAAGCCGAATCGCTCGGGTTCGACGCGAAGGGGGGCCTAATGGAACGGGCCGAGCGTTTCATTGCCCTCGGCGTGGGCCTTTTCCTCGGCACGTTCGAGCTGAACCTCCTGCTCGCTGTGCTGTGGGTGATGTTCATCCTCACCGCTATCACCGCCGTGCAACGGTTCTTCAAAGTGTGGAAACAAGCAAGCGTTGGTCGTCCAACGCCACCGCCTGGGCCGATTGTTCGCCGGCGTGCACGCGAGGCTCGTCGGACCACTCGGAGCTTCGATTCCAGCCGACGCCGCAAGTCCGACCGGAACTGAGCGGTTGACCAACACCGGAATCGGTTCGTGGCCATCGACATAACAACCGCATACAAGGCCGGAGCGTTTGCTGCTCAGCGCGTTCCCCGATCGATCTCGTCGTTGCTGGTCAACGCAGGCGGGCAGGCCGTTGCCTTGCTCGCCGGCGACCGTCGGGTCATCGTCGAACGCAACTTGTCGCGGGTGTCTGGTGAGATGTTGACGAGTAGCGAGCTGCGCTCGGGCGCAGCAACGACCTTCGCCCAATACGGCCGCTACTTCCTCGATAGCTTTCGCCTGCCGGCGCTCAGCGCAAAGCAGATCGACGACGGCTTTACCTACGTTGGCTATGAAAACATCACCGAACCTCTCGAACGCGGCGTCAGCCCAATTCTCGTGCTCCCGCATCTTGGTGGTTGGGAATGGGCAGCGTTCTGGCTGACCAAGGTCGAGGGGCACAAGGTCACCGCCGTCGTCGAGGAACTTCGTCCGCCGGAGCTCTTCGAATGGTTTCGGTCGTTTCGCGAATCGCTTGGCATGAACGTCGTCGCCGCAGGCCCCGACGCTGGCCCTGCGATTCTTGAGGCACTGTCGAACCAACACATTGTGTGTCTCCTGAGCGACCGGGTCGTCGGCGACGTTTCGAGCGTCACCGTCGACTTCTTCGGTGAACGAACCAAACTTCCAGCCGGACCAGCGACGCTCGCGTTACGAACTGGCTCACCGTTGGTGCCAGTCGCGGTCTATTTCGATGGAGACAAGCACTTCGCCGATGCGCGGCCCGCCATCCCTGCAGTCCGGGAAAGTACCTTCCGCAACGACGTCACTCGGGTGACCCAGTTGCTCGCCAACGAACTCGAGCGATTCATTCGTGCCGCCCCCGAACAATGGCATGTGCTTCAGCCTGGTTGGCCAAGCGACTACCGTGCGCTCGGACGGCCGATGCCGAAATATATGGCCGGGCTTGCGTGAAGATCGGCATGATCAGCCCCTACAGCCTCAGCGTGCCTGGGGGAGTGCAGGGGCAGATCTTGGGGCTTGCTCGTGCGCTCCGTGAACGGGGCGAATCGGTTCGGGTCCTTGGGCCATGC
Organism: uncultured Acidimicrobiales bacterium; assembly: GCA_938084885.1. GTDB lineage: Bacteria > Actinomycetota > Acidimicrobiia > Acidimicrobiales > SHLQ01 > SHLQ01. Next base: position 10,417 of record CALKGG010000093.1, on the reverse strand, counting down.
GACGGTCCGCCGCCCGAGCCATTCGTGACGCCGCTCGGCAATTGCGTACCGACCGGAGCGAACGGTTCGGTCGTGCCCCTAGCGCCTGACCCAGCTGCGCAGCTTCGAACAATCCGTGCCCTGCGCGACGAAGAATTCGATGTGCTCCACTTGCACGAGCCAATGGCGCCCGGCCCCACAATGACCGCACTGCTCGTGCGTCCCGCCCCGATCGTTGGAACGTTCCATCGCGCCGGAGCGAGCGTTGCCTACAACGTCTTTAAGCCGCTCACCTTCCGCGGCGCACGGCGGGTCGACATTCGCTTTGCCGTCTCCGACGACGCCGAAGCGCTCGCCGTCCAAGCATTAGGAGGCGAATACGAACGGGCGTTTAACGCCGTCGAAATCTCGCGGTTCGCATGCGACCAGCCCACCAAAACTGACGGGCCAACGATCTTGTTCCTCGGTCGCCACGAAGAGCGCAAGGGATTGGCGGTGCTGCTCGACGCCTTTGCCATGCTCGATGCCGACAGTCGGCTCTGGGTCGGTGGTGATGGCCCCGAGACCGCCGAGCTCCAACGTCGCCATCTGGGTGATCCGCGCATCACGTGGCTTGGTCAGGTCGATGATGACGAAAAGGTCGCTCGTATGGTCGGAGCCGACGTTTTCTGTGCCCCTTCGCTCCATGGCGAGTCGTTTGGGATCGTGCTACTCGAGGCAATGGCCGCGCAAACCGCCGTTATTGCATCAGACATCGCTGGATACTCCAAGGTCACCCGCGCCGGACGTGACGGCGCGTTGTTTCCACCCGGTGATGCCTCGGCGCTTGCCACCGTGTTGATCTCGTTGCTCTCGAACCGCGCCCAGCGGGACGATTTGGTCGCCAACGGTCTGGAACGGGTAAAGGATTTTTCGATGCTGCGACTCGCCGACCTCTACCTCGAATCGTACGAACGGGCAATCGCCAACGATCGCCGGTAGGGGTGAGCAGCAAACCCCGCTCAGACGCCTAGCATGAGTGATCGTTCCCGAGAAAAAGGTCGCCGTGAACGCTCGAGTGTTCTACATCTTTGCGTTGCCAGCCCTGCTGGTCTTCCTGCTCCTCATCGCCGTGGGCGTGCTCTTTGGCCTTATTGGGCTGCCCTGGTGGCTACCGGCACTCTTTGCGATCCCTGCAGCAGTCTTGACGGTCTGGCTTATGTCACGTCGAGCCGACCAGGCGGTGCTCCAATCACTTGGCGCTCGGGGCCTTGGCCAAACCGAGGGGCAGCGAGTACTCAACACCGTCGAGAACTTGTGCCTGTCCTCTGGCATTGCCCAACCCAACGTGCAAGTGATCGATACGCCAGCGTGCAACATTGCCGCCGTCAGCGGTAACGAGGGCACGCTCGTCGTCACGACCGGGCTTCTTGAGACCCTCGACCTCATGCAGATGGAAGGGGCTGTGGCACACGCCCTCACGAAGCTTTCGACAGGTGCGGCAAAGTATGGAACGCTCGCTGCGTCCGCCAAGCCGTTCATTTCCAAATCGCAGATAGAAACCGCCCAGCATTGGGGAACCGGAGACGCCGGGGTTGTGTCGTACGACATTTCCGGCGTTGGGTTGACCCGTTATCCGCCGGGTCTTCGCTCAGCGTTGGAACAGATCGACGGGCGGTCGACCGACATTCCGGGGGCCACCTCACTCGGCGATGCGTGGTTCATTCCGCCATCATCGGGAGCAGCGCAACTCGGGCACCGAATCGAAGTTCTCTGGGAGCTCCAATGAAACGGATTAGTAGAACGCTCGCCTTCTTCGTCGCCTTTGCCGTGATGGTTGCCGCGTGCGGCGGAAGCGATGATGGCGCGGAAACCGCAGAGGTGGTCGAAGCAACGACCACAACAACCCAAGCACCTGCGCCTGAAACGACCACAACAACCCAAGCACCAACAACGACGACCGAAGCTGCGCCGCTCGGACCTGTTCTGCCGCTTACCGGCGAACCAATTGGTGATGGCGATGCTGGCGATCACGCGGCGGTGGTCGTGAAGATTTCGAACAACGACGCGAACGCTCGGGCTGCGCTCGATGGCCTCGATCAAGCCGACATTGTCTATGAAGAACGCATCGAGGTCGAAGCGACTCGTTTCGCAGCCGTGTTCCATTCGTCGCTGCCAGAGCAGGTTGGCTCGGTGCGTTCCGGACGCACCTCCGATGTACAGATCGTTGCGAATTTGAATCGACCAGTGTTTGCATTCTCCGGAGCAAATGACGGGGTGCACGGCCAGCTGCGAGCGGCTGAGAGCGACGGAATTCTGCTCCGAGCCAGCGCCGACTTTGGCGACCCGCAATTCAGCCGCATTAGCGAGTTCAGCGCCCCCGACAACCTGGTTGCCGACGTGTCGCGGCTCGTCGACGTGGCTCCTGAGGACAGCGAAGCACCCAGCCCAGTCTTTCGCTATGACAACAACGTTTCCGAACTCGGCCGACGTTCGCCCGGTGTCACCGTGGCGGCACGCAGCGACGCCCAATATGTCTGGTCCGAGAGCGACGGCGGCTATCTGCGTTTCCAAGGTGGCGCACCGCACGTCACCCGCGACGGCACCCATATCACCCCACAGAACGTCATTGTTCTCACCACGTCGTATGTGCCGAGCCAAGTCGATTCGGCATCGGTCGATGCTGTCACCATTGGCGAAGGCCGCGTCGAGGTCTACAGCAACGGTTCTCGCGTTATCGGCACGTGGAGTCGCGAGTTTCCGCGAGATCCATACACCCTGACCACCGACGATGGCGACACTATTGGCCTGGCCCCAGGACAAACATGGGTGAGCCTTTCGCCAGCACTCACCGCGACCGAGCTCACCGATGGCGAGGCCGAAGAGATCGCGTCCGGCGCATAACGGGACCTGGCCGCCGACGTCGCTGCGACCTCTTCCGATCGGGAAATCGACACCTGATTGCCCGTTGCGTTCGGGTTGACTGGCATGTTCTTTGTAGAGTGGCTAGATGAACGAACAGTCGACAACAACCGGTACGCCGTTGGTCAAGCGAGGGCTTGCCGAGATGTTGAAAGGCGGCGTCATTATGGACGTCGTCAACGCCGAACAAGCCAAGATCGCAGAGGACGCAGGAGCCGTTGCGGTCATGGCTCTCGAACGGGTACCCGCCGACATTCGTGTCGATGGCGGAGTGGCCCGCATGAGCGACCCCGAGATGATCGAGGGCATCCAAGAGGTGTGCACGATTCCGGTGATGGCAAAGGCCCGAATCGGTCACTTTGTCGAGGCACAGATTCTCCAAAGTCTCGGTGTTGACTACATTGATGAATCCGAGGTTCTGACGCCGGCCGACGAGACCCATCACATCGACAAATGGGCATTCAAAGTGCCATTTGTCTGCGGTGCAACCAACCTCGGCGAGGCGCTCCGACGCATTTCTGAAGGCGCGTGCATGATCCGCTCGAAAGGCGAAGCTGGCACGGGCGATGTTGTGCAAGCAGTACGGCACCTTCGTACGATTACGGGCGACATCAAGAAGATCACCCAAGCCGACCAGGCCGAACTGTTCGAGTGGGCCAAGCAGCTGCAAGCGCCGCTCCCTCTCATTCAGGAGATCGCCGAGACCGGCGAACTTCCCGTTCCGCTCTTTTGTGCGGGCGGACTCGCCACGCCAGCAGATGCTGCGCTCGCAATGCAGCTCGGAGCCGATGCAGTGTTTGTTGGGTCGGGCATCTTTAAGAGCGCGGATCCTGCACCACGGGCTCGCGCGATTGTCGAGGCGACGACCAACTACATGGATGCCGCAATCCTCGCGAAGGTGTCTCGCGGACTTGGCGCTCCAATGACTGGCATTGGCATGGACGAGCTCGACGTGAAGTTCGAAGATCGCGGCTGGTGACCGTCGGAGTTCTGGCGCTCCAAGGCGCCTTCAAGGCGCATGTGTCCAAACTTAAACTGTTGGGGGTTGCGGCCAAAGAGGTGCGCGTCCCGGCTGATCTCGACGGGATCACCGGGCTGATCATGCCTGGTGGCGAGTCGACGACGATCTCGAAGCTGCTGGAATCCTCTGAACTCTTCAACCCAATCGCGCAGCGTATCGACGACGGTATGGCGGTGTTTGGTACGTGCGCCGGCCTCATCCTGCTCGCATCGTCAATCGAAGATGGCCGAGCCGACCAGCGATCCTTTGGACGGCTCGACATCGATGTGCAGCGAAACGGTTACGGCAGCCAGATAGAGAGCTTCGAAACCGATCTCGAAACGACCGTTACCCTCGAACCGTTCCATGCCGTGTTCATTCGAGCACCGCGCATCTCGCGGGTCGGCCCCGACGTCGACGTGCTCGCCGAGACACGGGACGAACCAGTGCTCGTCCGTCAAGGCAACGCACTCGGGGCGGCATTCCATCCGGAGCTGTCTCAGGATCTCCGGATTCATCACATCTTCCTCGAATCCATCGCATAATACAGACCTGGCACAAGGAGGCTGACCATGAGCGGTCATTCCAAATGGGCAACCATCAAACACAAAAAGGGCGCAGCCGACAAGAAGCGCGCCAAGCTCTTTGCCAAGCTGATCAAACAGGTCGAGGTAGCTGCTCGTCAGGGCGGAGGCGACCTCGACGCGAACGCTACGCTGCGCACGATGTACCAGAAGGCTCGTGATAGTTCGGTACCCCTCGATACCATCGAGCGCGCAATCAAACGAGGTACGGGCGAGCTCGAAGGGGTCAACTACGAGCCGATCGCCTACGAAGGATATGCCCCTGCTGGCGTTGCGTTGTATGTCGAGGTGCTCACCGACAACCGAAACCGGTCTGGATCCGATATGCGTTCGACGTTTTCGAAGAACGGCGGCTCGATGGCCGAACCGGGTGCGGTTGCGTGGCAGTTCGAACGCAAAGGTGTCATCACCCTCGATCGGTCTCTCGACGAGGACGAACTGATGATGGTGGCGCTCGAATACGGAGCCGAGGACCTCGCCGACGAGGGTGATACGTGGCGCCTAACGTGTGAGCCAAGCGACCTCAACGGACTCAGAGATGCGCTGGAGACCAACGAGATTGCATTCGAGAATGCCGATCTCACGATGTTGCCGACATCGACCGTCGAAATCACCGACATTGCCGATGCCAAGGCGATCCTGCGCCTCATCGATGCGCTCGACGACAATGACGATGTTCAAGACGTGTTTGCGAACTTCGATATGCCCGACGACGTGCTCCAGGCCGCCGCCGAGGAGTAGAGGGCTACAAACGTCGTCGTCGTAGTTGCGCGAGCGTGAGAAACGCCATAACCGAAAACGCATCGTTGATCTCACCGTCGAGCACCATGTGGATTGCCTCGTCGACGGGCAACCGCCTGACCGCGAGCTGCTCGGTGTCATCGGGCTCGGCAACACCTGCGGTGAGATCGGTCGCAAGGAACGCATAGGCCCGTTCATCGGTGACCGAATTCGAAAGCATCACGTTCGAAAACAGGGGAGTGAGGCTGCCGGCGCTCATACCCGTTTCCTCTCTCAGTTCTCGCTGTGCGCTCTGCTCAAAAGACTCGCCAGGCTCGGCGCCACCTTCGGGCATCTCCCAGCTGTACTGGCCTGTCGCATAGCGATATTGGCCAACGAGCCATGTGTGGTCGTCATCGTCGATTGGAATGACCCCAACAGCGACGTGCGCGAAACGGACCACGCCGTAGATACCGGCCGTTCCGCCGGGCGTGGTGACGTTGCTGTGCTCGACCCGAATCCATGCGTTCTCATACGGAACGGTCGTGTCGTGGGTGATCCAGTTGTTCTCGCTCGACGCGTCTGCGTGTGGCAAGTTAGCTCGGCGGGCCGAGGATCAGCGAGCCGTTGTGGCCGCCAAAGCCGAACGAATTCGACATCGACGGACCTGGCGTCCACGCACGTGGTTCGCCGACCACGAGATCGATCGCTGGCATCGTTGGGTCCGTTGTGGTGTGGCCGACCGTTGGGGGGATCGTGCCCTTCTCCATTGCGAGCAGCACGGCAGCAGCTTCAATCGCTCCAGCGGCGCCCAGTGCGTGACCGGTGACGCCCTTAGTCGACGTAACGACAGGAGGTGATCCCGAACCAAAGACCTTGTTGATCGCTTCGGCTTCGGCGGCATCGTTGAGCGGCGTCGACGTGCCGTGCGCGTTGATGTGCACGATGTCGCTCGCCGCGAGGCCGGCATCCTCGAGCGCCAGCTCCATGCAGTTCACCGCACCGGTTCCGCCAGGGCTCGGCGCCGTGATGTGGTGTGCATCAGCGGTCGAGGCAGCGCCCATGACCTCGCCAAGAATGGTGGCGCCACGAGCCTCAGCCCGCTCCCACTCCTCAAGAACGAGAACAGCAGCGCCTTCGGCCATCACAAACCCGTTGCGGTCCTTATCGAACGGCATCGACCGGTTCGTGCCCGACAGTGCCGTCATATTGCGAAAGCCAGCGAGTGCTGTCACGGTGAACGAGGCCTCAGACCCGCCCGCCAACACCGCGTCGCAACGGTCGGTGGCGATCCACCGGGCGCCATTGCCGATCGAGTGGGTTCCCGCAGCGCACGCCGTCACCGTGTTCTCTGCCGGACCCTGCCAGCCATAACGCATCGACAGGCCGCCGGCCGCAGCGTTCGCCATCATCATCGGTACGAGGAATGGCGACACTCGTCGCTCGCCCTTTTCGTATCGTCGAATGATCTGCTCTTCGAGGGTATTTAATCCACCAATGCCCGTCCCGAGGAACACGCCTCGCCGAGTCGGTGCAGCGTCGATCTCGCCGGCCTGCTCGAGCGCCTCATGGGCAGCTGCGAACGCAAACTGGGCATAACGATCTGTACGGCGCTCATCTTTGGGGTTATCGAAATAGGGCGACGGATCAAAATCGTAGATCCTCCGCTCGATATCTTCGACAGGCCCCTGAAGGCCGTTCCAGAACGCTTCTTTGCCAATACCGCAATGGGCGAGAACGCCAATTCCGGTAACGGCGACTCGACGGAACTTCATTACAGCTTGTTCGTCACAAGCTCGTAGGCACCCTTGACGGTCTCGATGCCTTCGACTTCGTCCTCTTCGACGCTGACGTCGAACTCTTCTTCAAGGCCCATGACGAGCTCCATAAGGTCGAGGCTGTCCGCATCGAGGTCATCGGCGAACGATGCCTCCATGGTTACCTTGTCAGCTTCTACCGAGAGGACCTCGACAGCGACTTTCTGAAAGCGGGCAAAATTGTCATCACTCATGGGATGTCTCCTGATTGCAAGTGCAATGATCTTATTGGGGTTTTGGCTCAGTCGCGCTAGTTAGCGTCGAGTGAGATTGGTGGAACCTCGATGGTCCGATTCTGTGCGGACAGCGGGCGATTCTCGTGCGGGGTAGCTGGAAATGTCCTAGCCGCCCATCGCCATGCCGCCGTCGACTGGAATGATGGTGCCGGTGATGTAGCCAGCTGCTGGAGACGCCAAGAATGCCACGGTTGCGGCGATCTCTTCGGGCTCTCCCATGCGGCCGAGCGGAACCATAGAGGTCATGGCCGACAGCTGGGCTTCGGTAAGTGCTGCGGTCATGTCGGTGGCGATCGGCCCGGGGGCAACCACGTTCACCGTGATGTTGCGAGACGAGAACTCCTTGGCCAAGGAGCGAGCAAGCCCATGGAGACCAGACTTTGACGCGGCGTAGTTGGCTTGGCCCGCTTGACCGCCAATGCCGACGATCGACGAGATGAAGATGATGCGACCCTGTCGGGCTTTCATCATTGGCTTCAACGCCCGCTTGGCCACACGAAATCCACCCGTCAGGTTCGAGTCGAGGACCGACGTGAAGTCGTCTTCGGCCATCCGCATTGTGAGGCCATCCTTGGTGATGCCCGCATTTGAGACAAGGACGCCTACCGGGCCGAGCTTCTCCTCGATCTCAGAAAATGCGGCATCGACCGATTCGGTGTCTGTCACGTCGCAGCGAACCGCTGTAATGCCCGGCTCGTCGATCGGGGTCGACCGGTAGGTTGCCGCAACAGTAAAACCAGCGTCGCGCAGCGCCTTTGCCGTTGCGAGGCCGATCCCCCTGTTGGCCCCAGTTACGAGAGCTACGTGGCCTCGGTTGGTAGTTTCAGTCACGTGGGTCCCATTTCATGACCGCCGATGCCCACGTCATGCCGAAGCCAAACCCGCCGAGCAAAAGAGTGTCGCCCCGCTGCACCCGAGCATCGCGAACCGCGGTGTCGAGGGCAATCGGGATGGTCGCAGCCGAGTTATTCGCCGTGTTTTGGATCGTCACGATCGCCTTTTCCATCGGGAGACCAATGCGCTGCGCGATTGCTTCGATGATTCGCACATTCGCCTGATGCGGCACGAACCAATCAATGTCGTCGATCGTCAGCCCGGCAGAATCGATGGCGTTCTGCGCCGACTTAGTGACGGCGCGAACTGCGGTTCGAAAAACTTCCTTGCCGTCCATTGTGATCTTGCCGTCGTGGTCGGTGTAGCCAATATGGCGACTTGTGCCATCTGCGCCGAGGTCGAAGCTCAACAGCGTCCTTTCGGTGTGTCGCTCCAGCACCGCTGCGCCAGCGCCGTCGCCAAACAAAATGGCCGAACTGCGATCATCCCAGTCGACATAGGGGCTCAGGCTGTCGGCGCCGATAACGAGCACCCGCTCAAGGCCAGTAGCGATAAGGCCGTTGGCCGCGACGAGCGCATAAGAAAATCCCGAACACACCGCCTGCATATCGCAGGCGCCGCCACCGATACCGAGCTCGGCATGGACTGTCGCCGACGTGCCCGGCATGAGCTGATCGGGCGTCGACGTGGCCACGATGACCAGGTCAATGTCGGCCCCGGTAACGCCCGCTACATCCAACGCTTGTTGCCCGGCATGGATCGACATCTCGCCGGTCGATCCGCCGACGTGACGCTGGCGAATGCCGGTTCGCTCATAGATCCACTCATCGCTCGTATCGAGGCCACCGTCGGCCAAATCGTTATTGGTGAGCACTTTCTCGGGAAGGTTTGACCCCCACCCAACAATTCGGCTCCCAACATGTGCGTTACTCATGTCGATCGCAACCAAGCAATTGGTTGGCGTGCGGTCACTCGTTCGCCCGGCAACGCAAGAAATCCCTGCACTTCGCCAGCGAACGCAGAACGAACCTCGACATCGCCAACCGCGCCAATCACCGCTCCTCGCGAGATCATTGTCCCGTTGGCGATCGATCCGTCGGGGGTAAAGACTCCAGCAGCGGGCGAGACGACCAGACGCTCGGTAGCAAAGAGGTGTTCGCCTTCTACGGCCGGCGCAGGCGCCGACGAAGTCGACGATCCAATCGTCTCGAGCATGGCGTCGACATCTTCGGGCGTGTTGACGGTAATACGGGTCGCCGTCTTGAGCGTCCGCTTAACGAGGCCGGTAAGCACCGATCCAGGGCCGATCTCGATGAACGTCGTCGCACCCTGCTCCTCGAGCGTGTGCAGCGATTGACGCCAACGAACAGGCGAACACAATTGGGCATTTAGCAAGCTATTGAACTCTTTGGCTTCGTTATGCATAGTCGCATCGACGTTCGACACGACAAAGGTGTCGGCGTTCCGGAAATCGGTCTGGTCGATGGCCTTGCGCAAACGATCACGAGCCGGCGACATGAACGGCGTATGGAACGCCCCGCCGACTGGAAGCCGAAGCGAACGCTTTGCCCCAAGCTCTTTCGCAACATCTCCAGCCTCGGCCACAGCGTCGGGAGCGCCAGCGATCACGACCTGCCCAGGAGCGTTGTAGTTCGCCACCCACACATCGCCCGCAACACGAGCACACGCAATGTCGACCTGGCCATCGTCGAGGCCAAGGATGGCCGCCATCGTGCCATCGTGCTCGTCGGCGGCAGCCTGCATGGCATCACCGCGCTCGCTAACCAGGCGAACCGCATCTGCAAAATCGAGAACACCCGCAGCAGTCAACGCGCTGTACTCGCCCAGGCTGTGACCGCCGTGGCCCGCAGCCTCGACCCCAACCCGAGTGATTGCATCAAAGGCGACCATCGAAAGCACAAACGTCGTCAGCTGCGAATTCCTCGTCAGCTTCAGCGTGTCGGCATCAGCAGTAAGCAACAGCGCCCCAATGTCGCGGTCAGCAACTTCGCTTGCCTCGGTCACCAACTCCCACGAAGGGTGTTCTTGCCATGGCGCCCCCATGCCGGGAAGTTGCGATCCCTGCCCGGGGTACGTAAATACGATCATTTCCTACACCTCATAGTGAATGTGTGTCTGCCCTATGCCGTTGGCGAGCACGCTAATTGCAGGTGGTCATATATAGCCACTTACTCTCGGGTAACCGGAAACGCTTCGCGTTTCTACGAGTTCTCGCCTGCGGCTCGAACATCGGGACACACCACTACCGCTTCGCGTTTCTACGAGTTCTCGCCTGCGGCTCGAACATCGGGACACACCACTACCGCTTCGCGTTTCTACGAGTTC
>CALKGG010000092.1 GCA_938084885.1 uncultured Acidimicrobiales bacterium | reverse complement strand
TGTTTCGGGCAAGATCAGCGAGTCTGCCCGCACGATGATCGAACGTTCGGCGGCTGGACCGTCGAGGAACGCTCCTGCTGACACGATCGCCGCCGTCAGGTCTTCGAGTGTGGTGATGCCTTTGCTCACCGGCAACGACTGGAGCTCTGCTGCGAGGTCGGTAGCGGTGGTGAGTGGTCCGGGGCTGATTACCGGCCCGACAGCAACGGGTTCTGAAACCACAGGTTCAGCAACGACAGGTTCAGCAACGACAGGTTCAGCAACGACAGGTTCAGCAACGACAGGTTCAGCAACCACAGGTTCAGCAACGACAGGTTCGGTGGGTTCTTGTTCTTGCAGCGAGCGTTCGCCCGGTTCGCCTTCGGCGTCGTCTGGCGGCTCCACGACTGGCGGCTCCACGACTGGCGGCTCCACGACTGGCGGCTCCACGACTGGCGGCTCCACGACTGGCGGCTCCACGACTGGCGGCTCAGATTCCGGGGGTGGTTCGTCCGGCGACGACGTTGCACTGGTCGCTGCACTCACAATGAGAACCGATGGGTCGGTATTGGCCTGTTCGAACTGTTCGAACCAACCCGGCGCCGCCGCAGCAAGTGCCTCGTGCGACCGCCCATCATCGACCGTGGCGCCAAGCACCAACGCAATCTGGGCTGCGCTGTTCGGCGCAGCTTCGGGCAACGAGCCAACCGGCATCACCGCACCAAGGCGGTCGGCCAGCGCAGCAGTGCCTTGCGCAGTGAGCGTGCCCATGAACAAACCAGTGCCCACGAGCCAAGGATCGTCGCTTGTCAATAGATTCTGCGCAAACACGGTGTCGGTCTCGATAAGAACGACCGGTGAACGGTCCGTTTCTACGACCGCTTGGCGAAGCGCACTGGCCACGCGAAACGCCGCCCGCACCTGTTCTGACGTGTCGACGGTCGGGCCACAACACGCTCGCCCCACGACCTCGGGCCGAGCACTCACCGGAGCTGGCGGAGCAACGATCACCACGGTTGCCTCGGGGGCGACCCGTCGTGCCTGCGCGAGAAAAGACTGCCACAACAGGAACGAGTTCGACGCGTTCGCACGAGCCAGACCAGCCTCATCCTGGCATCCCGAAATCGACCGGGTTTGCTGCGTCAGGCACGCGGCGGCCAAAGACGGCCAATCAAACTCAAGCCCCACGCCGCCCACGACGACCACATCGGTGTCCGAGCGCATCTCGGAAAGCTGGTCCCGAACAACCTCGTCCATCTGCGCTCCCGGACACGAGAGGTTCTCGACCACAACAGTCGTATCGAGAATTCGGCGCGCCGCCTGCTCGACCGGACCATTCCCCGACGTTCGACAGCCCTCGTGCGGAATCGGCGCCACCGTTGGAGAACCAAGGAACCCGTCACCCAACACCGAAACGACCGCAGTTGGTTGGATGCCTTCGACAAAGGGCACGAGAGTTTCCCCTTCGTCGGCACCGTTTTGGCTTCCGACCGTTGCGTTACCGAGCAACGAGGCAAACAAAACGATCGGAACCAAGCCAATACACAAGCGTTTTAGCGAGGTCGATGCGAACATCTCACAAAACTAGGTGTCCAACGGGGTCCGCGAGCGGAGGGTCCGGCCAAAACCGCAATCCGGGTGCGATGAAACGATCGCTCATGTTCGAGCAAAAAATGACGATTCATCCACTATGTCCACGGTTCCCACTCGCACCGCGTATCCGCGATCCCCATCTTCAATCCAAGAGCTGGGCATCCCGGTAAGCATTGTTGAGGACATCGTGCTGCAGCGGCTCGTCCTAGAAGGCCGCTCATCTGTTGGCCTCATGGCAAAGGCGACCGGTCTTTCTGTAGGCATTGTTGATGCAGTGGTCGATGGACTCCGGCAGCGCATGATGCTCGAGATCCAGGGAATGAACGGACGCGACTATGTGATTGCGTCCACCGACAAGGGCAAGACCGAGGCCGCCAGTCGAGCCCAGGCCACCTCGTACGCTGGCTACGCTCCCGTGTCACTGGCCGAATACACCCAGACCGTGCACGCCCAGAAGGGGCGTTCGCCGATCAACGAGGCAGCCCTCACCGAAGCGTTCAACGATCTGATCATCGAACCCGGCTTCTTCGACGAGCTTGGTCCAGCGCTGGTCTCCAAGGGTGCCGTCTTCCTCTACGGTCCTCCCGGCACTGGTAAGACGTCGCTCGCAGAGCGCATGATCAAGATGTACAAGGAAGCAATTCTCATTCCGCGCGCCGTCGAATACGACCGCGCCATCGTCACCGTGTTCGACCCATCGATTCACGAACCTGTCGCACAGCAGCCCGAGGGCCTCGACCCGCGTTGGGTTCTGTGCACACGACCGTTCGTGCTCGTTGGTGGTGAACTTACCGGAGAACACCTCGACCTCGACCGAGACGACTCGACCGGCGTCTACCGGGCGCCGCTTCAGATGAAAGCGAACAACGGGATCTTCGTGATCGACGACTTCGGTCGTCAAAAGATGACCCCTGAAGCACTTCTCAACCGGTGGATCGTGCCGCTCTCCCGAAGCATCGACTTTCTCACCCTCGCGCACGGCGCGTCATTCCAGATTCCGTTCGATGCAAAGGTCGTCTTCTCGACCAACATGCGCCCGGACCAACTCGGCGATGACGCCTTCGCGCGACGTATTCCGAACAAAGTGTTCGTCGGCCAGATCGAGGCTCCGACCTTTGATCGTGTGCTCGCAGCGGTGTGCAAAGCCATGGGCATTAGCTGCAACCAAGAATCAGCCGACTACCTCAAGACCTTCATCTTGGAGAACGCTGAAGGTGGCTTGCGCCCGTATTACCCGGCCGACTTCGGCAAAACCCTCACGTCGATTTGTGAATACGAAGGTCGGCCAAAGGTGCTCGACAAAGATGCCATCGACCGAGTAGCAAAGATCTACTTCACCCGCGACGATTCAGCTGGTCACTGGCAAACACAGGCGCAGGTCGCCGCATAAGCAGCGTTCCTGCCAGTCCGCTATGCCGTTCGGACAATGATCGTGTGATAACCCTCAGCACCGTTTGGCGCCGGCGCAACGACGGTTGGTGACTGGGTAAATCCCGTCTTGTCGGTCGCCCGACACTGGATGAACCAATCTCCAGGAGGCGCATCCCATTCGAGACGCCACTGCACCCACGTCTCGTCCGACTCCACATTGGCGAGTTCGGCCGGAATCCATTCGGTCGTGTCCTGGTCGTCGTTGCTGGTAAAACCGACTTCGACCTGATCAATGCCGATGGTTGGATTCCACGCAATCCCCGCAACGGTCATTGGGCCGCTCGCTACCGAGCCGCCTTGTTGTGGGGTATCGATCCGAGATTGTGTCTTGACCGGTCCGTCTTTGCTCCAGCCACGGGGCATCCAGAAACCGTCGACACCAATCCAGTCGGTGACCTGAATTTCTTCGACCCACTTGGTTGCGGACACGTATCCGTAGAGGCCAGCGACGACAAGGCGTGCCGGGAAACCGTGGATGAGAGGAAGGGGCTCGCCGTTCATCATGAGGGCCACCATCGTGGTGCGACCGTCGTAGGCGAGCGGGACCGGGAAACCGCAGGTAAATCCGTCGACGGATCGGCTGAAAATCTGATGTTCAGAATTGGTTGGGTCCTGGATCCCGGCCTCTTCGAGGAGTTCGATCAACGGCACGCCAGTCCACACGGCATTGCCGACCAGGTCTCCACCCACCGGATTCGAAACACACGAGAGGGTGACCTCACTCGTCACGTGTTCACGGTTCAGGAGATCTTGGTACGTGTAGCTGATGGGGTTGTCGACGTATGGTCCAGTGATCGACAGTTCCCAGTTGTCCGGGTCGACCTCGGGCTTCCGGATGGCCGTGTCGATGAGGTAGAACTCGTCCTCCGGGCTGATCGGTGTAATGAACTGCGTGATGCCGTCAATATCGTCGAAAGCGCCTGTCGAGAATGACAGTGGTTCTCCGCTCGGGTTTGCCGTGCCAGCGGTATCGAGAAGGAGCTCGTCTCGGGCGACTTCGGCGGCACTGGTGCGGCCGACTCGAGCCGCAGCGGTAAGGGCGACAGCGCCTGCTGCCGCAGTGCCATACAAGACGGTCCGTCGATCGAGGCCGCCGGTGCTCGCTGGTGAATTCGTTGTGCTGGTGCGGCCAGCAGCGCGAAGAAGTCCGAGGGTGACACCCGTGCCGATGACCGCAGCGACAAGCGCCGCAATCCACGATCCGGCGGCACTCGATATGTCGCTGCGGGCCGTGACAAACCCACCGAAGAGGCCAAAGGCGATGAAGCCGGTAGGCACCACGGCGATACTTTTGCGGCCAGCAATGCCAAGCAGCCCGCCAACAGCGATCGCTCCCAGGATGATTCCCGACACCAAGAGGGGCTTCTGGTTGGATCCAAGCGTGTTGATGCTCTGCGCCACAACATCGCCGGGGGCAATATCGACAAGGAAGTCCGCAACGCCGACAACCAACGAGATCAGCGAGCTACTGATCCGGTCGGAAAGCTCGCCGATCGAGAGGGCAATCGCGGCGCCGAGAGCACCGGCTAACCAGCCATAGCCTCGTGATACCGATGCAACTTCGTCGTGCGAGCCATCAACGTCCGTGCCCCCGGGGCTGTCGACTCCACCATCTGTACGGGTGTCCATACCTACTAGTGTGCCAATACGTTTTGTATTTTCAGGGAGATCAATGGATCGTTTTGAACTCTTTCATCTCGGCTGGGACGACCTTTGGGCGTCGCAATTGGCCGAATCCAGTCATGCTGGCCGTCTTGGACGGATAAGCCGAGTTGAAAGAGGCGAATGTGACGTATTGATCGAAATGGGTCGTGTTCGTGCCCAATCAGATTCGCAGCGGGCACAATCTGCGGTGGCGCCGGTCACCGGGGACTGGGTCACCGTCACCGAAAACGACGACGGCGAATCGATGATCGAGATGGTGCTCGAACGCCGAACCGAGCTTGTTCGGCGCGACCCTGGTGAACGCGAAACCCAACAACCGCTGTCGGCAAACGTCGACGTGGTCTTCTTGGTACATGGCTTCGATCGCCCATTTCGAGCCGGCAAACTCGAACGCTTCTTGGTTTTGGCATGGAACGCAGGCGCTACCCCGGTGGTGGTGCTGACCAAGTCTGATCTGGCACGTTCGGAACAACGCAACGAATTGCCTGCGGTCGTTGCTGCCGTGGCCCCCGGTGTTGAGGTCGTCGTGTCGAGCATCGAGAGCCGAGAAGGCCTGGATCGCATCGAGGAGCTGCTGACACCACACCGAACGGGAACCATGCTGGGCGAATCGGGGGCGGGGAAAAGCTCGCTCGTCAACGCGTTGTTGAACACCGAGGTGCAAGAAACCCAGGAGGTTCGGCGAAGCGATGCAAAGGGTAGGCACACAACGATCACCCGAGACCTGCTCGTCCTCCCCGGGAGTGGCATCTTGATCGACACTCCCGGCATTCGCGCCGTCGGGCTTTGGGACGCGCAGGATGCACTAGAAAACGTGTTTTCTGACATCCTTGACACCGCCGCCGACTGCAAGTTTCGTGACTGCGCCCACGACGCAGAGCCGGCATGCGCGGTCCGCGATGCAGTGGAAGATGACCGCATCGATTTTCGGCGATTGGAACGATTCAGAGCAATGGCAGCCGAGCTTCACGAGAGCGAACAACGGGTCATCGAACGAGACCGGTCAAGTCGCTCTGGTCGGTCGCACAACGGAGGCAAACGACGGCGCTGAATAGGCGAAGTGGTCCGAAATCACCATGGTTCTCGTCGGGCGCCCAGACCTACGATCATGGAGGTGACTAGCACGACCAGAATTCGGCTTCTTCTCCTACTCCTCGCCATGGCATCAGGCCTTGTGGTCTTTGGCATTGGCTCGGCCACGACCATGCCGGTGACTCCGGTGATGTCCTTTAGCGAGCTCGACACAGCAATCGATCGCGGGCAGGTCTCGCGCATTGAGTTTCGAGAGGGATCGAGCACGATCCAAGGGACATTGCGCGACGGCACCACGTTCCAAACGCTGCTTCCGCCGCTCACCACCGGCACCTTTGCCCAGGACCTCGTCGACAACTCGCCGACGGTGGAAGTCTCAACGGCAGCCCGTGTCACGAGCACCAGCTGGTTCGCTCTTCTCGGCACCGTTGCACCACTGCTGTTGATGGTCGTTCTCGTGTGGGTGATTCTCGCCCGAATGAATGGTGGCAAGGCCGCCAGCAAGAAGTTCACTGCGAAGACCCAAAAGAAGCAGAGCGAGTTGCAAGACGTCACCTTCGCCGACGTTGCCGGAGCAAACGAAGCTGTGCTCGAGCTGAACGAGATTCGCGAATTCCTCACCGACCCCGACCGCTTTCGAAACATCGGTGCGAAGATCCCCAAAGGCGTATTGTTGTACGGCCCACCTGGAACCGGAAAGACACTGCTCGCACGCGCCGTCGCCGGTGAAGCTGGCGTCCCCTTCTTCACACTCGCCGGCTCGGACTTTGTCGAGATGTTTGCTGGCGTCGGCGCAAGCCGTGTGCGTGACCTCTTCGAGGAAGCTCGCAAGCAAGCACCAGCGATCATCTTTGTCGACGAAATCGATGCGGTCGGTCGTCATCGCGGCGGCAGCGCCGTTGCTGGAAACGAAGAACGAGAGCAAACGCTCAACCAGCTCCTCGTCGAAATGGACGGCTTCGATGTCGAGACCGGCGTGATCTTTATTGCGGCCACGAACCGTCCTGACGTGCTCGACCAGGCGTTGCTCCGGCCGGGTCGTTTCGATCGTCAAGTCGCCGTCGACCGTCCCGACCTCGTCGGCCGGCGACAGATCGTTGCTGTCCATGCAAAGGGCAAACCGCTCGGCCCTGACGCGAACCCTGAGACCATTGCGCGCCGTACCCCTGGGTTCACCGGCGCTGATATTGCGAACCTGCTCAACGAGGCAGCCCTACTCACTGCCCGTCGCGACCTCGCCGTCATAGGTCAGCGCGAAATCGACGACGCGTTGGACCGCGTGATCGCTGGTCCGGAACGCTCGACGACGACGCTGTCGGACAAAGAGAAGCAGGTCATTGCCTACCACGAGGCCGGACACGCACTTGTTGGTCATGTGTTGCCGAACGCAGATCCGATTCACAAGGTGTCGATCATTGCCCGAGGCAAGGCCCTTGGTTGGACGCTCTCGCTTCCCGAGAAGGACAAGGTGCTTCGAAGCCAATCCGAATTGACCGACGACATGGCGATGCTCCTCGGCGGCCGTATCGCCGAAGAGATCATCTTTGGTGAGCCAACAACTGGCGCAGCAAACGACATCGAGATCGTCTCAGGCATTGCTCGATCGATGGTCACCGAGTACGCAATGAGTGGCAACCTCGGTCTCCAAAAATTCGGACTGGGCGTTGGCGAGGCGTACAACGCATCAACCACGCAGAACTACTCCGACCAGATGGCCGAGAAGATCGACGATGAGATTCGTCGGCTGATTGACAACGCCGCCGAATTGGCCCGCCAAATTCTGACGGTCCATCGAGACGTGCTCGACCACATGGCGGCCGAGCTGATCGAACACGAAACGCTCGACAAGGACGCGCTGACGACGATCTTTGCCCGACTGACATCGGTGTCAGCAGCTGCGGGATCGTCCCACGACGCGTCGCTCGATCTTCGCCACCTCAACTAGGCGAGTAGCAACCGGCGAGGTCGCCAACGCTGGTTACGCCATTGCAGAAATGACGTGGTCGATGCAGTTAGTGAGCGCTTCGATGTCGCTCGGCTCGATGCTTGGCATCATCGACACGCGCATTTGGTTGCGTCCCAACTTGCGGTAGCCCGAGGTGTCGAGGATGCCGTTTGCACGCAACACCGCAACAACGGTGTCTGCATCGATAGCGTCATCGAGATCGATGGTGGCGACCACGTGGCTGCGGTTCGCGTCGTCTGCCACGAATGCGGACGCGTGGGGTGATGCATCGGCCCAGCCATACATGATCGACGCTGACTCGTCGGAACGACCCGCAGCAAATTGCAGGCCACCGTTCTCGTTGACCCACTCGGTGTACTTGAGCGCCAGGTAGATCGTTGCGAGGGCTGGGGTGTTGTAGGTCTGGTCTTTGCGGCTGTTGTCGAGCGCGGTCTTGAGGTTGAGAATCTCAGGAACCCAACGATCCGTGGCAGCAATCGACTCGATGCGTTCGGTGGCTGCAGGCGAGCACATGGCAAGCCAGAGGCCCCCGTCAGAGCTGAAGCACTTCTGCGGAGCAAAGTAGTACGCGTCGGTGTTGGCTGCGTCGAAGCGAAGCCCGCCAGCAGCCGATGTTGCGTCGACGAGAACCAAGCCGTCGGCGTCGGGGCGAGTTACCGGAAACGACACGCCGGTTGAGGTCTCGTTGTGCGGATAGCAGTACACGTCGACCTCTGCGTTTGGTTCCATGGTCGGCGCAGTACCGGGAGCGCTTTCGATGACGTGGTGGTCGCCCAAGTGCGGCGCCAGGGTTGCGGCTTTGGCGAACTTGCTGGAGAACTCGCCCGAGACGAGAAACTGGCCGCGGTTCTCGATCAGGCCGAAGGTAGCAGCATCCCAAAACAAGGTCGCTCCGCCGTTGCCGAGAAGAATTTCGTATCCGTCAGGAGCGTCGAACATTTCGAGCAAGCCGTTGCGCAGCGCAGCGACCACGAGCTTGACGGTGTCTTGGCGATGACTGGTCCCAAGAAAGTCGTCAGCAACGTCTGCAAGGGCAGCGACTGCCTCGGAGCGAACCTTGGAAGGTCCAGAACCGAAACGGCCGTCAGCGGGAAGCAGTGAGGCTGGGATAGTGATGTCTGGGATGGTCTCCATCCCGATATCTTCGCAGTGAAACTGCGCGATTGAAACCGGCGTGCGGTGACGAAACATCTACACATAGTCACACCTCAAGCTCTGGAGTCGTCATGGGTGCTCGAATATCGGATCGAATCGGCGCAATTCAGGAATCTGCGACCTTGGCCATTACCGCCAAGGCCAAAGCACTGAAGGCAGCCGGAGAACCAGTCATTGGTTTTGGCGCTGGCGAACCAGACTTCCCGACCCCACAAGCGGTCGTCGACGCCGCGATCGCGGCGTGCTCGGATCCAATGAACCACAAGTACACGCCGTCGAGCGGACTGCCAGTACTCCGAGAGGCGATAGCTGCAAAAACGCTCCGCGATTCGGGATTCTCGTGCGAGGCCGCAAACGTTCTTGTCACCAACGGCGGCAAGCAGGCCGTCGCGAACAGCTTCGCTGTCATCTGTGACCCGGGTGACGAGGTCATTGTTCCAACCCCGTACTGGACCACCTACCCCGAGGCAATAGCGCTGACTGGTGCAACCCACGTTCCGGTGTTGACGACAGTTGAAGCTGGGTTCAAGGCCACGCTCGAACAGCTCGAAGCAGCACGCACGGACAAGACCAAGGCGCTGTTGTTCGTGTCGCCATCGAACCCGACCGGCGCAATGTATGACCGTGCCGAGATCGAGGCGATTGGCAGGTGGGCCGTCGAGCACGATATTTGGGTCATCACCGACGAGATTTACGAACACCTCGTCTATGGCGACAATGTGCATCATTCGATGGCCACGCTCGTTCCCGAGCTTGCCGAAAAGTGCATCATTTTGAACGGCGTGGCAAAGACCTACGCCATGACTGGTTGGCGAGTCGGATGGATGGTTGCTCCGACCGACGTGATCAAGGCAGCCACCAACCTGCAGAGCCACTTCACGAGCAACGTCAACAACGTTGCCCAACAGGCGGCTCTCGCTGCCGTCTCGGGCCCGCTCGACGCTGTATCTGACATGCGTTCGGCCTTCGATCGCCGTCGCCAAACCATGTACTCGATGCTGTCATCGATCGACGGCGTACAAATCGCCGAGCCGCAGGGGGCGTTCTACGCCTACCCGAGTTTCGAGGGCATCCTCGGACGTGAGATACGCGGTCATCAAATCGACTCGACCCTCGATCTCGCCGCAGCGCTACTCGAGGAAGCAAAGGTTGCGATCGTTCCAGGCGAAGCCTTCGGTATCGGCGGCGCGGCCCGTCTGTCGTTTGCGCTCGGCGACGAGGATCTCACCGAAGGCGTGCAACGCATCGTCGACTTCTTGTCCTAGCAAAGCTTGCGTCACAGTCGCGGCCTAGAGTCGGGCAATGATCAGCTCTCCAATCACCGCGGAACTTCTCATTTCGGGAGCCGTTGGCATTGCTGGGGTCGTCGCCGATGGCAACGACATTTTCTGGGATGAATCGCGACCCGATCAGGGCGGTCGAGTGGCGCTCATGGCGTTTCGCACAGATGAGCATGGAACGGCGGCGATTGCCGAAATCACCGGGGCCGACACCAATGTCCGGACCAGAGTGCACGAGTACGGTGGTGCTGCGTGGTGGGTCGAGAACGGTCGCGTCGTCTTCTCCGATGATGCCCGTGGCGGTGAGCTTTTCCTGCTCGACATCGACTCCGGCTCAGAAACACAGCTGACGTCGTCGGGCTATCGATACGCAGATGGTCGCTTCAGTCCCGACGGCCAGTGGTACGTCTCGGTGCGCGAGCGCCATGACGGTCCTGTTGGAGATGAAGTACGAAACGAGATCGTCGCGATCAGCACCGACGGACAGGGAACAGAGCTCGTGTTGTTGGCCTCGCACGACTTCTATGCGTCGCCCCGGTTCGGCCTCGGCGGCCAGCTCGTCTGTGTTGCATGGGACCATCCAAACATGCCCTGGGACTCGACCGAGCTCGTGCTCGTTGGCCCGCAGTGGCTCGATGGAGATCCCGAGCCGGCAGTTCGTCGAATCCGGACCGCCGACGGAAAACCCGAATCGATCGTCCTTCCCGATTGGACAGCGGACGGTCGGTTGTTGGCGGTGAGCGATAGGTCGAACTGGTGGAACCTCTTCGAGGTCGACACCGCAACGGGTTCGGTCGGGCCGCTGGTCGAGGGCGAGTTCGAAATCGCAACCCCCGGGTGGGTGTTTGGAATCTCCCGCTGGTGTGAGATTGGAGACGGGATCGTCGTCGTGGCTGGGAGCCCAGGCGGCGACACGATTGGATTCCCAAACGGCGTTGTTGAGGACCGTCACACCGCAGTGAGTTCTCTTCGGGCAATGGCCAACGGTCATGTGGTCTACATCGGTGCGTCCCATAGCGAAGAAGCTGCGGTCTGGGTACATGACGGAACGGTCGCAACACAGGTGTCGAAGTCTCGCGATCTCGGCCTCGACATTGCGTTGTTCGCCGAGCCCGAACTCCTCACGGTCCAATGTTCGACCATCGACACGTCGCTGCCCGCTGGTACGACAACGCATGCACTTTTCTATGAGCCTGCCGTGGCCGACGGACAGGTGCTCGATGGCCTGGCGCCGCTATTGGTCCTTGTCCACGGAGGTCCAACTGCGGCGGCGCGAAGGCAACTCGATTTGACGATTCGCTACTGGACCAGCCGAGGAATCGCGGTCGCCGCTGTCGACTATCGGGGGTCCACGCTGTACGGGCGCAACTATCGCAACGAGCTTCGTGGCCAGTGGGGGATTGCCGATGTGGTCGATTGTGTCGCCGTTGCGCAGCACCTCGCAGATTCTGGCCGGGTCGACCCCGCAGCGATGATTATCCAGGGTGGGAGCGCGGGCGGGCTCACGGTGCTGAATGCGGTGGCGAAACACGACGTGTTTAGCGGTGGGGTAAGCCGGTATGGCGTCACCGACCTTCGAGCATTGGCAACCGACACGCACAAGTTTGAGGCCAGATACCTCGATGGGCTCGTCGGGCCGTGGCCGGCGAACGAACAGGCCTATGTCGACCGCTCGCCAATGTCCTACGCGGGGGAGATTGGGGTGCCGATGTTGATCTTGCAAGGCGCCGATGACAAGGTCGTGCCGCCAAGCCAGGCAGAGATGATCGTCGATGCCTTGCGGGAAAATGACGTTGAGGTGACCTACCATCTCTTCGCTGGAGAAGGTCACGGTTTTCGAGATTCAGCGACAATAGTGGCGGTTTTGGAGGCGACGGAGAAATTTATTTTCGATCGCTGATTCGTCCACTTTTACGCTCCTAGTAACAGAAATTATCGCAAATAACGCGCATGGTGAACATTTGAAACCCTTGTGCTGTATTACACAGGGAGAAAACGGCTGGTGACAACGGGCATCGCCAAATGGCCTATTGTGCGACGGGGAGCGGTCTGTACGGTGTCAAAATGCACAAGTCACGGACTGGCGGAGTGGGTCCCTGCACAATTACAGTCTCATGACGCCTGATCGAAGGAGGCCCTCGTGCGATATTTCGCCGACGTTGCCGTAGAAGCTGCCACTCTCGCTGGACAACACCTGGTTCGGAACTTTCGCAACCACCAAGCTTCGGTGTACGGAAGTGACATCGTCTCGGTGTCGAACCGATCGCTTTCCAAAGAGATCACCTCGTCGAACGATCACGAGGCTGACAAGATCATCATCGACCTCATTCGGTCGCGCTGTCCCGATCACGACATCTTGACCGAAGAGACTGGCCACATCGACAACGGTAGCCCGTACACATGGATCATCGATCCGTTGGACGGCAGCAGCAACTTCTTGAACCACAATCCGTTCTTCGCCGTCTCGATTTGCCTTGCATACAACGATTCGCCAATCACCGGCGTGATCTTCTCGCCGTTCCTCGAAGAGATGGTCGTGGCCCGCAAAGATCAAGGTTGCACCGTTAACGGACGACCTGTCGTGGTGTCTGAGACCGAAGACCTGGCAAAGACCTACGTGGTTGGTTGCCCCGGTGGCGAGAAGAACAATGTTCGATTCGCCGAGATGGAGTACGCACTTCATCAGCAGATCAAGGACTTCCGCAAGATTGGTTCGGCTGCGGTCGAGTGCTACATGGTTGCCGCTGGCCGGGTCGACGCGTTTACGACGCTGAACATCTCGCCATGGGACGTCGCCGCAGGTGTGCTGTGCGCTGAAGAGGCTGGAGGTCGCGTCAGCGATTTCCACGGTGAGCCATGGACGCTTAACAAGACCGACCTCCTCGTCTCGAACGGCAAAGTGCACGAGGCCGTGCTCTCCGAACTCCACAGCGCAGACGTGCCGCTGCCAGCAGAGACGCTCTCTACCTGAGTTCACCACCGATGTACAAAATTCTTGATCGGGACACGCTTCCCGCATACCTCGCAACCATTCCAGAGGTCGTCGCTGTCCTCGGTAACGAACCCGATCCCGACATTCTTGAGATTGGCGACGGCAACCTCAACTTCGTCTATCGCGTCACAAACCCCAAGGACCCCTCTCGGGTCGTCATCGTGAAGCAGGCCGTTCCCTACCTTCGGATGGTGGGGGAGGAGTGGCCGCTCGGTCGTGACCGGATGACCTACGAGATCCGGGCGCTGCAGCTCTACAACGAACTCGTCCCCGATCTCGTACCTACCATCTACCACGCCGACGAGGAGATGAGCACGCTCGTCATGGAGTACCTCGGCGACCACATCATCTTGCGATTCGGCATGATCGATGGCGTCACCTACCCACATGTGGCCGAACACATTGGCCAGTTCATGGCCGAAACCCTCTTCAAGACCAGCGCCTGGTCGATGCCGAGCGAAGAACGCCGCCAGCTCATGGACCGGTTTACGCTCAACGCCGAGCTCTGCAAGCTCACCGAGGAGTTCATCTTTACGTTCCCCTACATGGAACACGATTCGAACTACTCCAACCCTGCGACCGACCAGTGGGCACGCGAGAACATCCATACCGACACCCACTACAAGCTCGACGTGCTGGCGTTCAAGGACCTCTTCGTTTCGAAAGCCGACGCGTTGCTCCATGCCGACCTTCATTCCGGTTCGCTTATGGTGAACCAGACCGAGAGCTATGTCATCGACATGGAATTCGCGTACTTCGGGCCGTTCGGTTTCGACGTCGGCAAGGTCATCTCGAACTTCTTGCTCTGCTGCACTTCGCACCTGCATCGCCCTGGCGGCGCGGACTACCGAGCGTGGCTCATCGATCAGATCGATGTCATCTGGACGACCTTTGCCACTCGCTTCAATGCGCTTTGGCTCGAAGCTGGCGATTCGGCGATGCTCATCGACGGCCTGTTGACCGCCGCCGAATTCGAACAGCTCCGCGAGGACTTCATGGTCGAACTGCTCCGCGAATCGGTCGGCTTTGCAGCATGTTCGATGGCCCGACGTACCCTCGGTATTGCCGGCGTTGCCGACATTCGCGATATCGACGATCTCGATATCCGATCAACCCTCGAAATATCGAATCTGCAGCTGAGCAAGCAGCTGATGAACGAACGCAACGCACTGTCCTCGATCGACGACCTCCTTGCACTCGTGCGACACCACTACGAACAACCCATCCTTTAGGAACCATCGTGTCTAACAAACTCATCGGAATTATCCCTGCTGCAGGTAGTGGAATTCGCGCCCGCCCGTACACCTACGAGCTTCATAAGGGGATGTTCCTGATCGACGGGAAGCCCAACATCGAGCGCCACATCGACAACATGCGCGATGCAATGGACATTGATGAGATCGTCATCATCCTCGGCTACATGGGTGAAACGATTCGCGAGTACTTCGGCGACGGATCGGCCTTTGGTGTCCGCCTTCACTATGTCGAGAACCAGCACCTCGACAAGGGATGGGCGTGGTCGGTACTGCTCGCGAAGCCGTTTATGGCTGGTCGCAACGGCCTCATCACCCTCGCTGATGAGTTTTATCTCGACACGAACATCGGCGCGATTGCCGACACCGACTTCGACAAGTACAGCGCAGCGGTGGCGATGAAACCGGTCGACGATCCTGAACTGATCAAGAAGAACTTTTCGGTCGAGCGTGACGGCGAGCGCGTTGTTCGCCTCGTCGAAAACCCGGTATCGACCCCGAACGATCTGCTCGGTATGGCTACCTTCGTGGTGCGCCCCGATGTTATGGCCGAGCTCGAAGCGGCCTTCGATGGAGGCCGTCCTACGCTCGACTTCGTCACCTTTGTCGATGACCTCATCCGTCAGGGTCACGCTGTTGCGGCATTTGACGTCGAAGGCGACTACATCAACCTCAACGACGTTGCGAGCATGGAAGCCGCTCAGGATGCAGCAATCCGTAGCCGACTGCTTGGAGCGTCCGAGTAGCGATGGCCTATGGGATCGAAGATCTCACCGTCAATATCAATACGGTCGATCGGCCAGAGTATCTCGAGGCGTGCCTGAAGAGTCTGATCGAGACAACCCCAGAAGGTGCGTCTCTGCAGATTGTCTTCAACGGGACTCCATTAGAGACTCGTGACCGCACGATCGAACAAGCGGGCGCCTGGAAGGGGCCAACTCGCTTCGAGCATCTCGACGACATGCTGTCGGTCGACGCCTCGCATAACCATGCGCTGGCTTGCATCGAGACGCCGCTGGTGAACTTCATGGGTGACGACGACATTGTTCTCGCCAGTCGTTTTCCGGCGATTCTCGACGCCTTCAACACCATGGACCCCGAGCCAGCGGCCGTGACGACCTTCGCCCGGCGGATCGCGGGAGACGCGTTCACACCGGCGATTGGCTCGAACAAGGACCTCGGTCCAACCACGATTGCGCAGTGGCGTGAGTTTCATGCGACGGGCAAGGCCTATGAACTTCTTTGGCCTGGTTCGGTTCTTCGGGTCGACCTCCTTTGTTCATTCGGCGGGTTCGAAGCCCCCTACGCGCAGAGCTTTGACAATCGGATTTTTTCCCAACTGTCTTTTCTTGGTCCCGTGGTGGCGCTTCCGGAACGAAACTTTGGTTTCCGCATTCACCAGGGTTCGATGTCGTCGAAGAACTGGCAAGCACAAAACGAGATCGTCCGATTCGTTGCTGCGTCACACACCGCGAATCTTCAAGGTCGGCGTGAACCAACTTTTGAAGAGTTTCAGCTCGCTGAGGCGTCGGACCCACGGTACGTTCAGATCAGACGGCAGTTGCGGGACCGGTCTCGTATCCATTTCCGAAAGGGCGGCCAACTCGCGCTCGGGGGCGAAAAGGTCAGAGGCGTCGCCAATATTGCTGCGTCCGCGGTGCTGTGGCCGCCAGCTTTTGTCGAGAAGTTGTTGGACCAAGTCGGCAACCGCTCGGCCCGCTAGACCTTTGGGCGCTCGGCCCGCTAGACCTTTGGGCTAACGGCCTCGACGCTTCAGCGCTGCTTCGATGCCATCGGCGAAGCGTTCGACCATGCCATCGATGGTGTAGGTGGCCGCACTGACTTCGCATCCCTTCTGCAATACATGCAGTCGAGCGGGATCCAAGAGGAGTTCCGCTGTGGCTGTTCCTAGTTCGGTAGCGGTCGAGCCCTCGCCGAGGACCAGCGCGTTCTCTCCGTCTCTGAGATAATCGAACTCGTGGCTGTGGACTGAGTGAGCAGTCGTCACCATTGGGGTGCCAAAGGCGAACGCATCGATGGCATGCAAGCCAATCAAGCCCGGCTGAATGGTGACATTGGCCAACGCACCAACGGCTGCCTTGTCGGCGGCGAACCGTGGACCGAGCGAATGTAGCCACGGGCGTGTGAGTGCCGCGTTCTCGATTGTCTTGTCGTCTCCTTGGCCCAGCACGAAGAACTCGAAGTCGGGGACTCGCTTTCGAATCTCATCGAGTGTTTCGATGAGGAACGGCAGGCGTTTCCATTGATCGAGCGCCGAGACCATCCACCCAACGTGGATTGATCGCTCGCGGACCGTTGCGAGAAGTTGGGCGAGTTCGCCTTCGACCTCGCCGGGATCTTGCAGGTGCGCATCGGAGTTGCGCGAGTTGTTTACGACCGTGATCTGTTCGCGGGGCAGTCCCAGTGCTGCGACAATATCGGCGGATCGTTGCGTATAGGCAAAGAACCAGTCGACGTGCGGTGCAATCTTGCTCTTTATGGCTTCGGCCGCAGGGTTTGCTTCGGCCTCGTTGAAGTGGGCGCCGTGCCCCCACATTGCAACGAGCGGCCCGCCAAGGCGGGAATGGGCCATGGCGAGGTAGGTAAATGGCAGCGCAGCTTCGTTCTGCACAATGATGAGATCCGCGTCGCGGGCCTTGCGCCAGACCGGTTGCCAGGTGACCTCGGTGCCTTTGACCGACAGAACCTTGTTCGGCACAAAGGTGGCCCACGCGGGTCGGACTGAATCGTTCCGGGCGCTTCGGCTCGCCGGAGGAGCGCCATGAATCACCAACATGTCGATGCCTCGTTCATCGAGCACCGGCTCTAAATGGGTGTAGAAGGCTTCTCGGTAGCTGGGGATCCATTCCATGCAGAACCGAACGAGTGGACGTTTGGTCGTGCGGGTCATTGGGGGGTGCTTTTGAGCGAGGGTGTCACGGCAGTGCTTTCGATTTCAAGGGCGTCAACCGGAAGGCCAACAATCCCGACTGTGCCGCCGGTGGCAGAGGGTACCGGGCACCGAACGACTTAGCCAGTCTCAGGTGTAGCACCACGTGAATTGCTCGTTGTCTTGGATTTTTGTTCCGCTGTGGCCCATACTCGAAGCGGGGCGGCTATGGCGGAAAGCATTGAGGTGCTTATCTCGTGAATATTGAGGGCTATGAAGATTTCTCTCTCGACGAGCCCGGAACACCCGTTGGTAACGAGCGCGAGTCTCTTTCCTTTGCCACGCAGATGGTGCGCGGCGAGGAAGAGGACGAGGAGCAGCGACGGGTGTTCGCCGTATGGGTTGCTGCTGCGCTCATCTTTATTTGTGTAGGAATTACTGGAGCGATCACCGCAACAGCATGGAATAGCTCGGACTCGCTCGACATCGATCGATCTAATTCGGTGGCGCTCGATGAAATCTCCGACAGCCAAGTCGCCGTCGACAGCACTGCAGAAGACAGCACTGCAGAAGACGGCACTGCAGAAGCATCGGTGGCTGCTCTCACAGTCCAGCAATCCAACGACGCTGCACAAAACCCTGCTTCCCGAAACCCGGGGTCGCAACGCCCTGTTGCCTCTGCGGGCGCCGGGCTTGTCCCCGTAGCGGGTACGGAAACAACCGAGCGAACACCGCAAGAACGGCCGGCCACTGTTGACCAACTCGACAACGCGCGCCCAACACACGCCAACGCAACCCCAGTGCCGGTGGTTCAGCCCCAAACAACGACGACCGCGGTCACCGCCACCACGACGCCATTGCCGGTGCCCACCCCGACCACCATCCGGACGCCGATCGTGACGACCACAACGCCCCCGACTACCACAGTGCCCCCGACTACCACAACGACTGCCGCTCCTCGGGTCACCACCCCGACCACCATCCGGACGCCGATCGCTAGCGAGCCGCTCGAGTTCGAAGACCGAATTGATATCGGCGCAATCGCCGACACCAGTGTTCGCTTTCGCTTCACGACGAGCAGCGACACCGAGTACACCGTCACGGTTCGTTCCGGTGACACCGTTGCCCGCACCCAAACCGGGTTCGCCTCTGCCGGGGCTCTCGAATCGATCACCGTTGGTGGCCTCACACCAGGCACGGACTACACGGTGCACGTCACGCTCGATGCCAGTCCGTCGGTCTCGTCGACACCGGTGGCCTTTCGAACCGCAGGGGGCAGCGCCACTCCGGCGGTGGCACCAGTACGTGTTCAGAACCTCCGGCTCGTATCGACCGAGTCCACCCGGTTCGAGGTCAACTACGAGTCCAACGTCTGCGCAAATGGGTCGTTCACGATTCGCGAAGTCGGCGGTGCAGTGGTCGGGTCGAACGCGGGTCAGGCTGTTGGCTGTACGACTCGCCACCTCGGTATCCCCGGCTTTTGGACCCCGGCGTTGTCACCAAACAGCAGCTACATCATCACCGTGACTGTCGAGGCGAACGGGCAGGGCCAGGGTGGGGGCAATACCGATAGCCAGAGTCTCACCGTGACAACATCGGGCTGATCGACCTATTTAGCTGGATTCAAGACGCGCCGGCGACTGGATCTTCCTAGGGTTCTCGTTCGCCTCGATTCGGCTCGCAGAACTCTTGGCTGCTGGTGTTCCAGACCCGCTCCAGTGGGTTCTGGTCTCGCCCGTGAGCGTAGAGGCGGGTATTCCGCTGGAAGAAAGGGCTTCTCGAATTGGATCATCTCTTGCGCAGGCTGTTGCCTCCGAATGTGATGCAGTCGAGTTGGTTAGTTGCTCCGCATTCGATGGTGGAAATTGGCAGTCACTGGAACTGCCGGTTTCGCTTCCCGGTCGTTCAGTTGAATTTACATATAGCGACCTCGGCGCTGCATTGTCTGGAGCTTCGTATAACTCTGCTGCGAACTCATCGTGGTTAGTCAATGAACTTGCTGCCGTTCAGTCGCGGCAATTAGCCGACGTCAGTAGGGTGGGCAGGATGAGTGATGCAATCCAGGGCCGTTTTGGAGAAGAGTCATTCTCGGCCGATACGACCCGTTACCTTGTTGGAGTTTGTCCTTACGTGTCGTTCAGTTCTGTAGATATCGAGCCGTCCGTGGATCCAATTGCGTTCTTCAACCTGCGTCTCCATTCGGTCTGTGATGGTGTCTCCCAGGGTCTCGAACTTGCCGGGACGTCCTCTCGAAACCCAGCATGCATTCTTCACGCCGATGGTGACCCAATAGGAATAGACGTTGATCAAGCCCAGCTTGAGTGGAGTGAAGCAACCCATGTGATAAGCCAGGGCCCTCACGGGCTGTCAATCGATAATGTCGACCTGCAGATGGCCTTAGCGTCCTCGGTCGAAGGGAACTTCAGGTGCCGCTAATGCTGGATAGATTGATCGGTGGAATTGCAGTAGCGGTAACAGCGTCGCTTTTCTTGGCGGCTTGTGGCGTGCCCGCTGAGGATTCTGCTGAAGAGGCGCTCGACGCCGTCGCGGACGTGACGCCCTTGTTGCCGTCTCCATGGGTTGCTGACATGGTTGCATTCTCCGAGATCACAGAAGAAGGGCTTCTCGGCAAGACCGAGCTAATTGTCATCGACGCTTCGGTACAGCCCGCTCGCGGCGAAGAAGAGTTGATCAACATGTGTATCGAAACCTCGAACGCTGTTGAAAAATGTCCCCTTGATCAGCGCTCGAGCGTTGAACTGGAGGATCTCTCTCGTTTCTCGGAAACTCCATCGCTGGTGCTTGTGTATTGCATATCTTCATCCTGCGACGAGCAGACACTTGAACGTTTTTCGGAGGACTGGTCCAAATAAAAGATGCACCGTGCGCGACGACATGCATTGGCCAGCTTGTTTCAGGCATGCGTGGCGAGCGCGTACTGGGACGCGTAGCTAAGCCTTTGATGCAGTCGCTAAAGAACGTCCGCCGAGAAGGTGTGTCTCGATGACTAGACAAACCGTGTTGAACAGAACTTCGCTAGTTCTCTAATCGTTGGCTGCGTGACTGGCTCAACGAATGGGCCAACAAACCCGACAACGCCCGCAAGGGATACCGGCGCGCGTGGGGAGACCTTCGATACGAGGAGGGCCTGATAATCAACAAGAAGAAGGTTCACCGTGTGTGGCGTGAAGAAGGCCTCCAAGTCGCAAAGCGGCGCCGGCGCAAACGTGTCGGGGAGTCATCAGGGCCGATCATCGACGCTGACGCACCGAACGTGGTGTGGGCCATCGATTTCCAGTTCGACTCGACCGCCGATGGCCACAAATTCAAGATCGCGTCGATGGTCGATGAGCACACCCGTGAATCGTTGCTCGACCTGACCGATCGGTCGATCACCGGCGAAGACCTCGTTCGAGCGCTCAAGCT